>CALXCF010000006.1 GCA_944386755.1 uncultured Clostridia bacterium
ATTATCGTGCTTTTAATCCTAGCAGGAGTAAGTATTGCAACACTAACAGGAGAAAATGGAATACTAACAAGAGCAAATGATGCAAAAACAAGTACAGAGATAGCAGAAGAAAAAGAAAAAGTAGAATTGGCAACAGTTGCAGCATATACAGATGCAAAAGGAGGAGAATTGCAACAAAATGTTTTAGAACAAGAATTAGGAAAATATTTTACTTCTGGGAAATATAATGTAACCCCAGGAACAAATGAAGATGGAACAGAAGGATATATAGTAACAATAACAGAAAATGACCAAAATGGAAGAAAATATTTTGTAGATAAAAATGGAAATGTAACAGAATACACAGCAAAAGAACCAGAAGAGACACCAGAAGATGCAACAGTTACAGAATTATCACAAATGAAATATGGAGTAATAGAGATAGAATTTTTAACAGGAACAAGTTACAATGTTAACGATACCAAAGCACCAAATGATCCTAGCAATAATATGACAAGTGATATGAAAAAAGTATATTGGGAAAATGGAGAAGAAAAGGTAGAAGGAGAGTCAGCAGATTTTGATGCAAGTAAATGGTATAGTTATACAGCACAAACAGGAGATACAACCGTAGAAGGAACAAGCCATTGGGCAAATGTAATTGTAACAAAAGATGGAGTAGAAAGTTATTTTGTATGGATACCAAGATATGCATATAGAATAATATATTTTGATTCACCAGATAATGAAAACGCATATAGAACTGGAACATTAACAGAAGAACAAGCTTTAGAAAATGGAAATATAGTAGGATATAGTGATGCAAGAGGAATAGTAACAGCAGATGGTAAGAAACCAACAGGAGTTGATTCTCAAACAGCAATATCAGTAAATAATAAATATTTTAAAACACATCCAGCATTTGAAGGAGATGTAAGTTATGGTGGATGGACAAATGAAGAAGGAAACCCACAAAAACTAGAAGGAATATGGGTGGCAAAATACGAAGCAAGTCAATTAAGTGGAACAAATACACCAAAGTTTGAACCAGGAGTAAGCAGTTGGAGAAGTATAACAATCGGAAATATGTATACTTATGCACAAGCATATAATCCAACACTAAATAGTCATTTAATGAAAAATAGTGAATGGGGAGCAGTAGCATATTTAACAGAAAGTAAATATGGAAGAAATGGAACAGAAATAACAATAAATAGCAATAATGGTTATTATACAGCAGGAGCAAGTGGAGCAACACCAACAACAAATAAATTACAAAGTACAACAGGAAATGAATATGGAATTTATGACTTATCAGGAGGAGCATATGAATATGTAGCATCATATTATAACGGAAGTAACTCATTATCAAATGGAAGTTCATTTGCAAACAAAGGAGGAACAAGTACAAAATACGCAACGGCATATATAGGAACAACAGCAAAAAGCAGTTATAAATATGGAGATGCAACATATGAAACAAGTGGATGGAATAGCGATTACGCCTACTTTGTGCGTTCGAGCTACCCTTTCTTCGTACGTGGGGGTTACTGTGACAGTACTTCTAATGCAGGGGTATTCTACTTCTTCTACAACAGTGGGAACGGTGGCAGCAGCAACGGTTTCCGTGTATGTCTCGCAGTATAGTAATGTGAAATCTGTTATCTGAGCAATGTAAAAACACAATAATAAGCATAAGAGAAACAGTAAAAGTAAATAATAAGCACTTTTCGTTTTGAGCGAGAGCTTAAAGCGAAAAGCAGGGGTATACCTGTCAAACGATAACGCCAACTTTGTGAATTCGAACAACCCTTTCTTCAAACGTGGGGGTAACTATAACAATACTTCTAATGCAGGAGTATTCAACTTCAACAACAACAATGGGAACAGTAACAGCAACAACGGTTTCCGTGTATGTCTTGCAATATGGCATAACATTATCAGATATATTTGTTCAAGGATAAATATAGAGTATATATGCCATACAAGGTATATTCCTTCCAATAGGTATAGATATTGGTAAAAATATAAATATAAAAGTATATTCTAGTATTTCATGTAATGATTAAGAACGAATATGCTTTTTCTTTTTTCTATTCTGGAAAGGATAAAAATGTACAAGCCGAAGAAAACAGAAAGTAAATTGCTGATATATCAAAAATATGTAGATTTAATAGAATATGGATATAAGTTATTAATCAAGTATCCAAAATATGAAAAATATGCCTTAGTAAGTGAAGTAAAAAGAAATATGTATCAGTCATTAAAATATATACTTTACGCTAATAAAATAGCAAATAAATATAACAGATTAGATATATTAAACAGATTAGATGCTGAAATAGCAATGCAAAGTTTTTTAGTTAGATTTTCATACAAAAATAGATACATAAACACAAGTAACTACTATGAATGGTCAAAAAGACTAGAAGAAATAGGAAAGATATTGGGAGGATGGATAAAATCATGCCTAAAAGAGTAAGTAACATCTTTAAAGAAAATATAACTTTTACAAAGCTATTAGAAGCACATCATAAATGTAAGAAAAATAAAAGATTCAAAAAGCAAGTAATAGAATTTGAAATGAAATTAGAAAGTAATTTAATTCAGATAGGGAAAGAATTATTAAATGGTACATACACTTTTTCAGAATATTTTGAATTTACAATATATGAACCAAAAGAAAGAAAAATAAAAACATTAAATTACAGAGATAGAGTAGTACAAACATGGTATGTAGAAAACTTTTTAAAACCATATTTTAAGCCTAGTTTCATAAATGATAGCTATGCATGTATAGAAGAAAAAGGAACACATAAGGCAGTAGAGCAAACACAAAAGTATTTACAAAAAGCAGATAGAAAATATAAAGAAGTATGGATATTAAAATGTGATATAAAAAAGTTCTTTTTTAATATTGATAGAGAAATATTATTTAAGTTATTGAAACGAAAAATAAAAGATAAATACTTTTTAGAATTGAGTAAAAAGATAATATTTTATGATGAAGAAAAAGTAGGAATACCAATTGGAAATTATACATCACAATACTATGCAAATATATACATGACAAAATTAGATAAATATATAAAAGAAGAATTAAGAATTAGATATTACACAAGATATATGGATGATTTTGTTTTAATAGTAAAGAGCAAAGAAAGGGCAAAAAAGAGTTTAGAAAAAATTAAAAAGTTTTTAGATGAAAATTTAAAATTAGAATTAAACTCAAAAACTGCATATTTTAAACAAAATCAAGGAATAAATTACTGTGGTTTTAGAATATGGAAAACACATAGGCTGTTAAGAGAACAAAGCAAAAAGAAAATGAAAAGAAAGTTAAAGAATTTTCAAAAATTGTATAAAAAAGGAAAAATAGAATTACCATATATAACAGCTTGTATAAATTCATGGAAAGGGCATGCCAAACATGCTAATAGTTATAATTTAGTAAATAAAATGTTAAATGAATTTGTTTTAACAAAATAAAAAAACCCTTATAATAAAGGGATTTTTCTAAAAAGTCCAATCAGAACTTCTCTTAGTAAGCCAAGGCCATAAGTTAAGAAAAATTTACATAACTTATTGCCAACCTTCTATTTTTATGGTACAATAAAAGATAACATTTAAAAATGGAGGTTTTTATTTAATGGAAAAATTAGTTTATTTCAACAAATTCTATTTAGACAAAGAAAAAGACATAATCGTAAATCTATACAAATCAAAAAACGATGAATTAACATATGTCTTAGAAACTCCAAACCATAACACAGGAAACTTAATAACAAATTTAGCAAAAATATGCAATGTAGAAACAATAAAAAACAAAAATGATATGAAAATAATAAAAGGAGTTATTCCAGCAAGCATAAATGGAGACAATGAAGAAGTATACATTTTTAGATTAGGTGGAATTAAAATCGCAAATATATATGAAGATAAAATAGAAATAAAAGCAAAAATTCCAGCAATCATAAAAACCCTAATGTCACAAACAAAAAACTATAAACTACCAATAGAAAAAAGCATAGTAAAAACATACATATTAAAAAAATCAAAATTCAGAACAGACTTACACACACATATGAATGCAAACCTATCACCAGACTGTCTAATCGCATTAGGAATAGTACATCAAATAAAATACCCGTTATATTACATCAAAAAAATAAAACTAAAACTAACAAAAAAACAAGAAGAAAAAATATATAAACAAAGAGAAAAAGTGGAAGAAAAATTTAAAGACTCAGAATTAACAGGAAAATATCTAACAAGAAAAATAGATGATAACACATTCATAAACTTTGCAGACTTAATTCTAAATAACCTAGAAAACGCAGAATACAACATAGAAAAAATAAGAACAAGTCTAGCAATAATGAAAGATGGGCAAGCAGTTTTCACAAACTTAGAGAAATGCTATATCTATAGATACATATTTGCAAAAGGAACAGCATCAGAACAAAAAGAAAAAATAGAATTAAAACCAGAATTAATTGAAAGAATACCAGAAAAAGATATTGAAAAAATGGTATTCAAAATGCTAGAAGATAAAAAAGAAACAAGTCCATACAAAAACAACACATTAAGACAAGATAAGTTCTTATGGATTGCAAGAGAATACAAAAAGCAAGGAATAAAATATGTAGAAATAGCAGACACTGACCTTTCAAAAAATAGTGAAAGAGCAATAAAATTATTACAAGAAGTACATTCAATATTTCCACAAATAGAAAAAGAAACAGGAGTGAAAATAAGATTCCTATTTGCAATAAGAAGAATACCACTAACAATTATAAAAGACCAAAAAACAAGCAGTACATATTTAAAAGAAAATATCAACCTATTAAAAGCAGTAGCAAAAAGCCCATATGTTGTAGGAAGCGACTTCATTGGAGAAGAAATAAATGATATTTCAGACTTAAAACCTGTAATTGAAGAAATTGTAAAATATGTTGAAAGCGAAGATAATAACTTTACAATAAGAATACATGCAGGAGAAAATGATAGCTTAAGAGATAATGTTAGAAAATCAATTTTATGTGTAAAAGAATCAGTAAAAGAAGGACACAAAATGCCACAAGTTAGAATTGGACATGGGTTGTACACAGAAAATTTAAATAGCCAAGCAGGAAAAGAATTAATAGAATTAATCAGAGAGAATGGAGTAATAATAGAATTTCAATTAACTTCAAACATCAGATTAAACAACTTAAGTGACTTATCAAATCATCCAATAAAAACATTTCTAAAAAACGGAATAAAATGTGTCCAAGGAACAGATGGATGTGGAATGTATGGAACAGACACATTTGACGAACAATTAGCATTGCACAATTTATTAGGTTTAACAGACAAAGACTTTGAAAAAATGAGAAAAGTCGAAGAAGAAGTGATTCAAAAAAGTGAAAAATATTTTGAAGAAAAAAGTAAGAAATTTAAAGAATTCTTAGATGATAGAACAATAGAAGAAGCAGTATTAGAATTAGAAGCAAAAAATACAAAAGAAACAGAAGAGCAAGAAGAGCTAAGAATAAATAGCAATTTAGAAACAGAAAAAGAATTAAAACAAAAAATTAAAAACTTGCCAACAGACAAAGTTCCTGTAATAATTGCAGGAGGAAGTTTCAATACTAAGGGTAGAGAAACAATACCAACAAAAGAAGGAATAAAAATTCTAAGAGAACTAATAGAAAATGTAGACAATAATAACATATATTTTGTAGTAGGACACAAAATGCAAGGATATGAAAAAGCAATTGTTGACATCTCAAAAGAATTAAACAAAAAATTTGAAATAGATGCAATTGTACCTAAAATGGTAACAGAAAAGGTGAAAAATAGACTACTAGATGAAAATGTAGATGGAATATGTATATCACCAGAAACAGAAGAGTTAGGAATATATAAAAGTTTTAACTATGAAATATTTGAAAGAAGAAAATCAGTAGTCATAGCATTTGACGGAAATTCACCAGTATCAAACTTAGTACAAGAAGCAAAAAATGGAAAAGGAAAATCAAAAATATATGTTAATCAAGAAAACAATTTATTAAAAGAAAAAGCAGATTCACTAGAAGGATATGTAATACCTTTTGAAATGAAGGATAATATAGTAAAGAAAATTCTGGAAGATAACCCAGAATTAAAACAAGGATAGTGCAATGGGGACGTGTTACTTTGCACTATTCAAGGAAAAAGGGACAGATTAACCTGTCCCTTTTGCATGCCTAAATGCATTTTGGGGCCGTCCCCATTGCATTTTTTGGCAAAAAATTCCAATAAAAAAATAAATAAAAAACAAAAATATCCACATAATAAAAATATAAAAAAATAAAAAAGGAGGAAAAAAAGTGAAAAAAATACTAAGCATAATAATGGTAATAGCAATATTATCAACATGTCTATTTGTGAGTAAAGTAGAAGCAGCAACACCATTAAATTCAGTTACTTTGGATACCACTAAAGAAATAGTACATCCAGGCGAAACA
This sequence comes from uncultured Clostridia bacterium, assembly GCA_944386755.1. Lineage (GTDB taxonomy): Bacteria > Bacillota > Clostridia > TANB77 > CAG-508 > CAG-269. The sequence goes on from CALXCF010000006.1 coordinate 6,471, forward strand.
GTAACACTAACCATCAACTTTGGAACAGATTTAGGTGCATATACATTTGATATTGCATATGACAATAACCTATTAGAATATGTAAGTGCAGAAGGAGGAACACCAAGTGATAATGGAACAAGAGTAAGAGTAACATTTTATGATTCAACTGGAGGAACAGCACCTAGAACAAATATGAGCATTACATTTAAAGCGAAAGAAGGAATAATAACATCAAATCCAACAGATTTATCAGTTACAGCCGAAGGTTTAGCAAATGCAGATGCATCAGTACAATATGATGATATAGGTGTACCAATTGTAAAAAACATAGTTGTAGAACCTATATATCAAGATTATGATATTGAATTGACATATACAGGAGATGTAATTGAAAATGTTGAAAAAGAAATGACATTAAGAATATCATCAGCTTTAGGAAAAAATTATGAACATGCAAGAATAATAGCAGAAGCAACAACACCAAGTGGTGGACAAGTAACATTAAAAGGTACTGACGAACAACAATTAGAACATGACATTATCCAAAGCGGATGGGGAGATGCATCAGGATATGAAATAGGTGGACAAAATGTAGAAAAAGTTTTATCGCTTAGAGGACTATTTACAAAAGCAGGAGCATATACAATCAAAATAATATTAATAGATAGAGATTCATCAGATGCTGAAATTGTAAGCAAGACATTTAGTATAACAGCATTACCAGAACAAACAACAGAAAACGGTTCAAATAACAATGGAAATATTGTTGGGAATACAACAGGAAATACGACTGAAGAAGGAAATCTACCTATGGAGGAAGAAGAAAATATAGTACAAAATGAACAAGCAGAAAACTTGCCACAAACATTGCCTAAAACAGGTAGAAACATCTTCATTCCAATCGTTGTAGTAATAATTGCAGTAACAAGTATTATCGCAGTCATGAAAAGAAAAAAAGGATAATAAAAAATGAATAACAAGAACAGAAGAAAATCAAAATATTTATTGTTTATTTTGATTTTATGCACTCTATTTTTTATATTATTCAATATACAAACTGAAGAAAACAACAAAAACGGAACAACTATAGAAAAAGTCAATTCAAAATTGTACCAAAATTACCAAAGCGAAAATTTAGAAACACAACAATCCACAACAAATAAAGAAAATGTGGAAAAAGAGCATATAGAAACTGAATTTAAGGGATATAAAGTATGTGCAAAATTAAATATTCCAATAATAAATTTAGAAACATACGTATTAGAAGAATATAGCAAACAAGCATTGCTAACATCAGTAACAAAATTTTATGGAGAAGAGCCAAACAAAGTAGGAAATTTTTGTATAGCAGGACACAATTATGGTCCAACAAATATGTTTCAAAACATTAAAAAACTAAAAGTGAATGATGAAATATATCTAACAGATACAAATGGCAACAAAATTAAATATTTAATCTACGACATTTATACAGTATTACCAAACGAAACAGGATGTCTTTCCCAAAAAACCGATGGTAATACAGAACTAACTTTGATAACATGTACACTTGATTCTGAAAGAAGAATTATAGTTAAAGCAACTAAGAATTAAAAATATAAGAAAAATTTTTCCAGCAAAGTTATGCACTAAGAGAGGAATGGTACAAAAATGGATAGATTAAAAAAAATCAAATACACAAACTTAAAAAGAATAATAAAAACAAGACAAAATGTCGCAAGAGAAACGTCCCCAATGCGACATTTCTTAATTATTTTTATATCTTTAATATTTATTATTTGCATAAATATTCATTCAAATGCAGCATACACTTCGAATGGAATAGAAAAATTCCCTGATAGTTATAAACCATATTTAGAAGTCTTAAAAAGTAAGCATCCAGACTGGAATTTTACAGCACTATATACAGAACTAGACTGGAACTACGTTATAGATAATGAAAATATATTTGGAAAAAATCTAGTTCCAAAATCCTATACAGATGAATGGAAAAACACAAATCCAGGAGAATACAATGTTGAAGTAGACAGTCGGATGGGTTGATAGTTCAAGGAAAGCAGTAGAATATGCAATAGACCCAAGAAACTTTTTAAATGAAGTAAGAATATTTCAGTTTGAAGGATTATCTTATGTTGAAAATAGTAACCAATTAAACACGATAGAGAAAATACTTTATGGAACAGAGTTCTATAATACAAAAGTAAGCTATATAAATACACAAGGACAAATAATAAACATGACAGAAAAATATGCAGACTTGATATTAAGAGCAGCTCAAACGTCAAAAGTAAGTTCATATCATTTAGCATCAAGAATAAAACAAGAAGTAGGACCATTTTTGTCACATTCATCAATAAGTGGAAAAGTTCCAGGCTATGAAGCTTTATACAATTTCTATAACATAGGAGCAACAAGCTCTTCAGAACCGATGGGAGCAATAATAAATGGCTTAAAATATGCACGAGATGGAAATGGAGCAAGTAGCGAAACAAGAACAAAATATTTAATTCCTTGGAACACAAAAGAAAGAGCAATAACAGGAGGAGGAATATTTATTGGTTCTAGTTATATAAATATAGGACAAGATACAATTTATCTGCAAAAATTCCATGTAGTAGATAACAGAGGAGGAGAACTATTTTGGCATCAATATATGACAAATGTATTAGCACCATATAGTGAATCAAATATCATTTACAAGGGATATGTAAATAGCAATTTATTAGATACAGATATGACATTTGTTATCCCAATCTATAATAATATGCCTGAACTTCCATGTAAAAGACCAAGCATTTTAGATAAAGACTATATCCAAGACAACACAAAAGTATATGCAGATGTTACGAATACTTTAAATATCAGAAGCGGACCATCAACAACATATGAAACAATAACAACTGTCACAAGTAAAGATGTAATGACAAGAATAGAAAAAGGAGTGCAAAATGGCGAACTTTGGGACAGAGTAATATTAGAAAATGGAATAGTAGGATATGCATTCCAAAGCTATTTAAAAGAGTTACCTGCAGTTCAAATTAGTCAAATAAACTTATCACTAGATAAAACAACAATAAATAAAAATGAAACAGCAAAACTAAAAATAGAAATTTTACCAGAAGAAGCAAAAGACCAGAAAATCACATTTTCATCTAGCAATCCGAATATAATAAGTGTAGACCAAAATGGAAATATATTTGGAGTTAGTTCAGGTGAAGCAACAATAATAGCAACAGCAGAAAACGGTGTAAAAGGTTCAATTACCTTAAACGTATATTCAAAAGTTGAAGAAATAAAATTAGACATAGAAAATTTAACATTGCAAGAAGGAGAAAATTACAATTTAAAAGCAACAATATATCCAGAAGATGCAACTAACAAAAATATAACATTTAATTCTGAAAATAATGATATAGCAACAGTTGACCAAAGTGGAAAAATAACAGCGATAAAAGAAGGAACAACAAAAATAACAGTTACAAGTCAAGATAGCCAGAATGCACAAGATAATCTAAATTCACAAGATAATCAAAGTAATCCAGTGCAAAAAAGTGTAGAAGTAAAAGTTATAAAAAAATTAACAGAAGACGAATTAAAATTTGATGAAGCATTAACAATACAAGGAAATATAATAAATGGATTTGACCACAATAATATGACAGTAGAAAATATAAAAAAATATATAACAACAATATATGAAATACAAATAGAAAACTATAAAGGAGAAAAAATAGAAAATAACCATTTAGTCGGAACAGGGTCAAAAATAAAAATAATAAAAACCACACAAACAAATAACACAACAGAAACATTAGCAGAATATACAGTTGTCTTATATGGAGATGTAAATGGAGATGGAAAAATAAATAGTGTAGATTTATTAGTATTACAAAGGCATATTTTAGAAATACAAACAATAGATGAAATATTCCAAAAGGCGGGAAATATAAACAAAAACGGAAGAAAACCAACATCAGTAGACCTTTTGTTAATCCAAAGACATATACTAGGACTACAAATAATCAATCAGAAAGATTAGAGAACAGGGATTAGGGGACGTTCTTTTAATCCCAGTCACAGGGATTAAGTGACAGTCTTTATAAAAAATAATTTTATAATATTAATAACCAATAGTAGTGAAAAGAAAAATTAAATCAAAAAGTGGCGTCCCAAAAGTATCCAAAAATAGGCAGTCCGAACCTGTCCCCAAACTGACCAAACCAAAATTGTGAGAAAGGAATCAAACGTGAAAAAAGTAATTAGTATTATTTTAATATGTATAATAGAAATCTCATTAAACATATCAATAAATAATATAAGTCTAGCAGCAGAAAATTTAACAATAAAAACAGATAATCAAACAATACAAAAAGACGAAAAATTTAAAATATATATAAATATAGGAAATATCCAAGTTGCATCATATACATTAAACATATATTTTGACAATGATAAACTAGAATATATATCTGGTCCAGAAAATACAAATGTAGTTAATAATAGGATAATTAATGTATGGTATGATCAAACAGGTGGAAAGAATACAAGGCAGAATCAAGATATAGCCGTATTTGAATTCAAGACCAAAGAAGCAGGAGCAACAAGTTTGAATTTGATAGGAGAGTTTTATGATAGCAATGGTAACAGGATAAGTACAAGTAATACAAATGAAAATTCAGCAAATATTAGTAATTCGAGTTTACAAATAAATATCGTAGAACAGCAGGAAAATATTATTGAACTAAATACAAGTACTGGAGAAGATAATAATTCTTTATTAAAAATAATGAGATTAGATAAAGAAGGGCTAATACCAGAATTTTCTCCAGACATAAAAGAATATTATTTTATTGCAGATTTAAATACAAATAATTTAGAAGTGACTGCAATCCCAGAAGCTACTAATACAAATGTTCAAATAAGCGGAAATCAAGATTTAAAAGAAGGTTTAAATAAAATATTAATAGAAGTGACTTCAAAGGATAATACTAGCAAATCAGTTTATACGATAAATGTGACTAAAACAAGTGATAAAGAAGCGGCAAATGCAAATTTGGAAACTTTAGCAATAGAAAATGCTATGCTAGAACCAATATTTGACGTAAATATTTTAAATTATAAAGCAAGTGTTCCTAACAATATTGAAAATTTAAATGTTTTTGCTGTGCCAGAAAATATTAACGGTAAGGTTGAAATAGCAGGAAAAGATAATTTGAAAGAAGGAGATAATTTAGTAAAAGTTAGAGTAACAGCTCCTAATGGATATAGTTTTAAAGATTATATTGTAAATGTTCATAGAAGGACGCAGGAAGAGGACAAGATTTTTGAAGAGGAACAAAATGCAAATAGTGAAAAACTAAACAGTTTAATTGATGAAAAGGATTTAGAATTTTTAAGTAATGAACAAGAGATAGCAAATGAAGAAGAAAACAAAAATAATCAAACTAATAATTATAGAACAATTTTTATTGTGCTTGGTTTAATTGTGGTTGTTGGGGTTGAAGTATTTGTGATATTAAAAAATAGAACTAAAAAGAAATAGATTAATACGGAAATATATTAAGTATATTACCATTAAATTACCCAAATATAAAAATAGATATTGCAATAAATTTATATTTTTGATATTATTTAAATAATCAAAAAGAGATATAAGTGTATATTTATTGCGGAAAATTGCTTATGTGATAATATGAAAATAAAAAGTCCTCAAAGCTAGCTTTGAGAACCATGGTGCACCAGGAGGGATTCGAACCCCCGACCTTCCGGTTCGTAGCCGAACACTCTATCCAACTAAGCTACTGGTGCATACATATGTATTATAAGGCAAAAATGAAAAAATTTCAAGAAATTTTAAAAAACTTTTAAAAAAATGTTGCAAATTTCTTATTTTTATGATATATTATATAAGCGGTTGACTTCGAGGCGTAGCGCAGTTGGTAGCGCGCGTGGTTTGGGACCATGAGGTCGCAGGTTCGATCCCTGTCGCCTCGACCAATTATAAAAAACTTGTATCTCTTAAATATAAAGAGATACAAGTTTTTTGCTATTAAAAATAATGCAGTAATACTGCAATAGAAATTCATTTAAATATATATTATAACATAACAAATAACTATTAAAATAAAATATTTATAAAAGAGGTAAACAGTTATGAATATTAAAGATTTTATACTAAACAATAAAGAATATCTAGAAGATTTTACAACTAGAAGTACATATCACTCAAATGCTATTGAAGGAAGTACACTTACTTATGTTGAAACTTATGCTATTCTTTATAACGACAATAGCTTTAAAATAGAAGGAAAAGAACCAAGAGAAATATATGAGGCTATTAATCATAAAAAGGCATTAGAATTAGTTTTTAAAAATTTACAAAATAATGAAGGCTTTGATGAAAGATTTATAAAAAAATTAAATGAAACTATAAATAGAGATATTAAAGATACTGAAGGTTATAGAACAGTACAAGTATTTATTCAAGGTAGTGAACATATTCCGCCTGAGCCTGAAAAAGTACCAAATTTGATGATGTACTATATATATAATTACAATCATGATGAACAAGATATATTCGCTAAAATTGCTAAATATCATATTGATTTTGAAAGGATACATCCTTTTGAAGATGGAAATGGAAGAACAGGTAGATTACTTATAAATTATGAATTATTAAAAAATGATTTACCACCTGTTGTTATAACAAAAGAAGATAGAGTAAAATATTTTGAATTTTTAAGAAATAGTGATAGCACTGGATTAGCTGAATGGCTAAAAGAATTATCTACTAGAGAAGAAGAAAGAATGGAGAAGTTTGGATATTAAAAAGAATATAGGCTAAAAAGCAAAAATAGCAAGTATAAAATCCTTGCTATTTTCACAGTAGTACATTTCTCCTGAAAAATTAAAATCTATATCTTTATCTTGATCTTTTAACTGTTTATAATTTTCTGATATTTTAACTTCATTACAATGTTCTTGTCTATAAATTCTATCTACTTCTTCTGACCTGTCTTTCTTTAATACAGAAACAAATACAGCAACAAACAATAAAATAATTATAAATAGTAAAACTATTCCAATATAGGTAGGTATATAATCTAATAAAACAAAATATATTATTGTATATACTACATAAGTAAACTTACTTCCAAAATTTGTTTCTTTTAAAAGTGCAATTCCCATTGGAAACAAAATCCCAAAGACTATGCCTTTAGGTACATCATAATTATTATCTAAGCAAAAAGAATAGCCTATATACCCACATATACCACTTAATATAAAAAATGATATTAATCTTACTAAAAGTTCTGTTAATTCAGCACTTTTTAAAATATTATTTATTTCTTCTTTACTTCTAACATTTTTATCTTTAATCATAATTCAACTACTTACATCTTTCTATAACTTAAAACGATTCGTATAAACCTATTTTAATAATTCAAGAATCTTTTCTTTTAAAATATTTTTTCTTGCTTCATATATTGTTATACTATTATCAACTAATTTACTCATATTACAACTCCTATTACAAATAATAATAAATTTTCCTAAAATTATTATAGCATGAAAGCAATTATTGTTCAAACCTATACAAAAATTTCTTCATTATCATTAGTTAGTTTTATAGCACAATCTTTTAGGCCGCATTTCTTTAAAAGATTCAGGACTTTCACTATGTATAGGAATTAATAATTTTGGATTTACAGTTTCACAAACTTTTTTTAGTGAATTAAAATCAGCATGTCCACTGGTATGTAAGCTAATATGATTTTTAGGTACAAATTTTTGTAAATGTTCATATTCTTTAAAATCCTTATTTAAATATCCTTCCCATTGTGAATAAATAAAAATATTATCTGGAAATTTTTTAATAACTTCTTTAGATATCCAATTATCTCTAACCAGCATGACAAAACCTTTTCCTTTCATCAAATCTAAAAGATTATTTGCATAACTATACACAGTATTTCTAAATTTATATAATGAACTTCTTGCAATTTCATCAATATACAATAAAAGATTTTTTTGATAACTATCACAGACGAATAATCTTCCTGCATTTAATGTAGCCATATGTATTGCTGCAATTCTATCAATATTTGTACTGCTACATAACACAAAAGTATATTTATTATTTCTAAAAATAGATTCAGCTTTATGTTGTATATCAAACTCAGTAATAATGTCATTTTTCTCTCTTGATAATGTTGTACCTTCAGATATTAAACAATCTACACTTCCAACATATCTTTTTAGTGCAGGAATAACAGATTTACCTCTTTGTCCATGAGTTCTAAAATCACCAGTATGTAAAAGTTTTTTTCCATCACATTCTATTAAAAACATATGTGCATCAAAAGCTGAATGGTCAACTTCTATGGGAGTGATAATCATATCTGTTATTATTAGTTTTTCTCGAATTTTAAAAGTTTTAAAGTTATTAATTAATTTAATATCATCTCCAGAGACAAGCTTTGCTTTTAAAAGTTTATTTTGTAAAATCGTATAAATATTTTTAGATACTTCGCCTATATATATTGGTATTTCTGGTAGAACTTTATTATAAAGACCAATATGGTCTCCATGATAATGAGTTATAAATACAGAATCAAAACTAGGTTTACCCTTTGTTAAACCTTCAATTTCGATTTCATCTTTTTTTAATCCATTTGTTGTTGGTAAATTCTCACCAATATCAATAGCAATTCTAGTACCTTTATCCGAAATAATTTCAGTTATACAACCTCCGGATTTGATGTGTACCTCTATGAATTATAACTTTCATCATTTTTACCTCCCACTTTGCCTTGATTTATTATACAAATTTTCTAAGTTGATTTTTCTTTCATTGCCTATACAATATAATTTAATATTATTATTAATTAAATTTTGTTTAACATTCTCTAATCTACCATTCCTTTGATCACTATCAAATCCAAAAATTACTAAACCACATTGTTGATTGACTTTTTGGGGCAGAGGTAAAGGATTATCTAATTCATCTGCAAATATCTTATTTATATTCCCAATATACTTTTTATAAACATTCAATATTTCATCTTTTCTTTGCGCTATTTCATTATTATATCTATTAACTTGATTTACAACAGCAGGTACACTATTAGACCAAATTTCTCCATTCGTAAAATGTTTAGCTTCATTAAATAACAGCGCTTTTTCTTTAATATCATATAGTAATATATCAATACGATTTTGTCTTATACCATTTTGCTTGTCCATTTCTGTTTCAAAAGCTACCTCTATATCTAATACTACATAATTGTTATTTGACAATATATTTCCACTTTTACAAATATTATATACACCAATCGCTTCAGGTGATGCATAGAGTTTTGCTCTTTCTTTAATATTTTCATAACCATCGTAAAAATTAGATATTTTTCCAACTTCATTTCCATCACTAACATAAGAATTTCCATACATACTAGGAACAAATGCAAATTTAGGATGAGTTTTAAATTTCCCATCATATTCAAATAATAAGCTATTATAATAATAAAAATAAATTCCATTTTCCCTTATTGCAGGAAATACTGCTTGTTTTTGAATATCTGGCAATAACTTTTCAGTAAACAATTTTTCATTCTTTAATTTTTGTATAAGTACATTATCTTTTAAATATCTTCTAAACTCTTTTTTCAATATTTGAATACCTCCTTTAAAATTACTTATACCAAGTTGCTGTTGAAACACCTAAAAGTTTTATTTGTTTTACACCAGCTTTTTTCATATTATATTTATTTTGAAATAAATATCCGAAACCACGAACCTAGCGCCTGTTTTAAATTAGAATCTGTTATTTTCCCATTCTCTTTTTGTTTAATTTCATTTTGAAAAATAAGAAGAAAAGATTTAACAGGAGGAACACCTAATATACAATTTGCAAGTTTTACAAAAGAAACATATTCATCATTTGACCAAAATTTATCTAATAAATTCAAATAAAAAGGATTATCCTCTAAGACTCTTTTTGCTTTTCCGTAACTTCCGGAAAAATCATTTTCATAAATAAAATTCATAACAAAACTCCTTTCACTATATAGCATATTCACTATATAGATATTATAACACAATAACGATATTATGTCAATAGCAATAAAAAAAGAAAGCTATACTAAAAAACTTTCCTTGTTACATCTAAATATTATTGCATTTGCTTTTATCACTATCTCCATAAAAAAACTTGATGAAATACAAAATATAGATAGAAAAGGAATTAGAAAAAGACTTGATAAAGTTGTAATTAAATATGGATTACATTCAATTGAAACAAGAAAAGTAAGTGATGAAATTGATATAAAAATAAATGAATATTATAAAAGTATTGAACAAGTAAAATACCCCAGAAATAGTAATATGAATGAATACAAAGAAAAGTCTTATCAAAAAATAAAAGAGATAGTATTAAATACTAAAAAGTTCCCAACAGTTAAACAATGGGACAAAATTGCAAAAGAAGAGGGATTCTTATCACACATATCTTTGGAATATATGATGAAAACAAATTGGAATAATTTGAGAGTAAAAACCTTAAGAGAACTAAATATTGAAATTTAAATGTCGAAAGCAAGATTAAAATCCTTGACAATATCTGTAAATCCTATAAAATATAAAAAGAAAAATAAGAAACAGATAGAAAAGAAGGTATTTTATTCATGGAAACTTCAAAAAAGAAAGATTTATTAAAAAAATTTTTAGAAAAAAGAATAGAAGAAAACAAGAACTTATTTTCACATCAAGAATTAGAAATAATAAAACAAAATCCCAATCTAATTAAAAAATATATATCTTAGGAATCAGAGACACAGATAATACTATAAATGGCTAATAAGTAACAAAAAAGAACTAGATTACTTGCTTAAGGAGAAATCTAGTTCAATAAACAAAAAATAAACATATAAATATATGATTTATTGAGTTGATTTTAGCAAAAAAAACTTGACAAGTCAATAAAAATACGAATAAATTATAAAAAAACTAGAAAAAATAAAAAAGAAGTGATATACTTGCATTATAAGAAGGAGGATAAAATATGGGAGAAGAATTAAAAAAGAAATTATTTAATGTAAAAAAAGACGGTTGGGAAGAAGCAAATGAAGCAGAAAGAAAAGAAATATTTGATATATCAGAAAAATATATGGAATTTTTAAATCAAGCAAAAACAGAAAGAGAATTTATAAAAAAAGCAAGAGAATTAGCAAACCAAAATGGATATAAAGACATAATGGAATTTGAAACATTAAAACCAGGAGACAAAATCTACTTTGTAAACAGAGAGAAAAGTATGTATCTAGCAATAATAGGAGAAGAAAGCATCGAAAATGGAATGCATATAATAGGTTCACATGTAGATTCACCAAGATTAGACCTAAAACCAAACCCATTATATGAAGACACAGGACTTGCATACTTCAAAACACACTATTATGGAGGAATAAAAAAATATCAATGGACAACAATCCCGCTTAGCATACATGGAGTTATAGTAAAGAAAAACGGAGAAAAAATAGAATTAAATATAGGGGAAGATGAAAAAGATCCAATCTTTACAATAACAGACCTTTTACCACATTTAGCACAAGAACAAATGGAAAAGAAACTAAAAAACGGAATTAATGGAGAAGATTTAAACCTACTAATAGGAAGTATTCCATATAAAGACGAAAAAATAACAGAAAAAGTAAAACTAAATATTTTAGATTTATTAAACAAAAAATATGGAATAACTGAAGCAGATTTGAACAGTGCTGAAATTGAATTAGTGCCAGCATTTAAAGCAAGAAGCCTTGGACTAGATGAAAGCATGGTTGCAGCATATGGTCAAGATGATAGAGTATGTGCATATACATCACTTGCAGCAATGATGAATTTAAAAAATGTAAAAAATACAGCAGTATGTATATTATCAGATAAAGAAGAAATAGGAAGTATGGGAAACACAGGAATGGAATCACATATGTTTGACTTCTTTGTATCTGAAATGCTAAATAAATTAGGCATAAACAGACCAAACCTATTAGATAAAGTATTTTGCTTCTCAAAAATGCTATCATCTGATGTTGATGCAGGATTTGACCCAATTTATGCATCTGTTTCAGATAAAACAAATGCAGGTTTCATAGGAAAAGGAATAGCAATAGTAAAATATACAGGAGCAAGAGGAAAATCAGGAGCTTCTGATGCAAATGCCGAATACGTTGCATGGATTAGAAATGTATTAGATAAAAATGAGATTAAATATCAATTAACTGAACTTGGAAAAGTTGATATCGGAGGAGGAGGCACAATAGCATATATCCTAGCTAATAAAGGAACAGATGTTATTGATTGCGGAGTTCCAGTATTATCAATGCATGCACCATATGAAGTAACAAGCAAATATGATATTTATTCAGCATATAAAACATATGAAGCATTCTGGAAAGAATAATAAATAAGTAAAAGTGGATAATATTTAAAATTTATCTGCTTTTATTTTTTCTAAAAATTACATTTTATAAATGTAAAAAAATCACATTTCATGTAATATTTTTCAAATAATATGAAATATAATGGCATTTTAAATAGAAAAATGCTTGAAAATTTAATATCTCTATGGTAATATTAAGTGTATCACTCACGACAATAAACAACATATTAGGTATTATAAAATAAAAAGGACTGAAATGTATGGTAAAAAATGATAAATATATTGAAATTTTAAAAAATATGGTTGCATGTGTAAGTCATGGAGATTATGGCTCAGTAAAAGAATTATCAAGTTTAGAATTAGAAAAAATGAAAAAAAGGGAAGAAGAAACTAAAAATCAAATTAAACAAATAAAAATAAATAGGAACTTAAAAAATAATAAAAAAATACCGTTAGAAAACTGGAAAAATGAAGAACTAAGAGAATTAATGGAATGTTATTCTAAATTCATGTTACAACAAATTGAACAAACAGACAATCTTAAACAATTGAAAAAAGAAGCAATTTCAATACAAGAATTTATTAATAACATGTAACCAAAAAAGGAGGTACATATGATAAGAAAATTTAGAGAAGAAGATACAGTAAAAGTTATGACTTTGTGGACAAAGGGAAATTTTAAAGCACATCCATTTATTGAAAAAGACTACTGGCTTGAAAATTTTAATAAAGTAAAAAATGAATATTTACAAAATTCAGAAACATATGTATATACTGAAGATGGAGAAATAAAAGGATTTATAAGTCTTATGGAAAATGGATATATAGGTGCTTTATTTGTAAAAAATGATTGCCTAAGAGAAGGAATTGGAAGAAGATTATTAAACTATGTAAAAGAAAGAAATCCATATTTAAGTTTACATGTTTATGAAAAAAATATAGATGCAACACTTTTCTATGTTGCAATGGGATTTAAAAATATAAAAATACAAATTGATGAAGCTACACGGAGAAAAAGAATATGTGATGGAGTGGAAAAATGAATTAGCACAATAAAAAACTATATAACATCAATTATATAGTTTTTTTGCACTAAATCAAAATTATTTTTATCAAATTTTAAAATTACATCTATTTAGAAACTAAATATAAGTTATTGCCAATTTCTTCAGAAGAATTAATTCCTTCATAAATTTGAGTAATATTTTTAAAATCAGTATTATTTCTAATTTCATTCAAAATAGATTCATTATCCATATAACATTTGATACACAAAACATATGAATCTTCACTATTTAAAGTATCATTATTTATAAAATATTGCATATCATTATTATTTACATTAACTATAAAAGTTTTCTCGTAAATCATCATCTCAGGCAAACTTTGCATATGATTAAAGAAATTATCATAAACATACACAAAAGACTTATCACTATTTTCTTCAGCTATTTGTAAGCATTTAGCATAATCCTCATACAAAAATTTAGGTTTAGAGAAAATAATACCATTAATTGATAAAATCACTGCGATAGCTATTATTACAGCATTTTTATACTTGAATTGTAACAACTTGTCTAAAATAAGCATAAAAGTAAGTGCTACAAAAGGTATCACAGGCATAATATATCTAAGTTCTTGGAAAGAAGTTAATTTAACTGCAATGAAAAAGTAAAAAACGCTTGGAAGAACAGTTAATAAAACCACAAACTTCTTATCAGATTTTTTAAATAGATAAACAACTCCTGCAAAGAATAATACTAAAACAATACTTATCAAAATCATGTTATCATTTATACTAAATGCATATGCTAAATGTTTTACATATGTTATCAAATGGTCAAAATACCCACTATTACCTAAGTTCTTCAAGCCTCTATCAGTAAAGAATAAGTGATATATGCAAGGTACAAATAAAAGGATACCAATTACGGCATACAAAAGATGTGAACATAGATAATTTCTAATATCACCATATTTTTTACGTCTAATCATTTGAATAACCATAAGAATAGCAATGAAAAATGCATAAATTGCAAAAAAGTATTGTGTTAAAAATCCTAAAACAGTAGTAATACCCAATTTTATTACAAGCCCTTTTGTGAGTTTAAAGTCATTCAAATAAAGTTTAAGAGAGTAATAAAAATAAAGCATTATAAAGAATGTCAATAACATATACATTCTTTGGAAAATTACCATTGACATTGCACCCATAGATAAGCCGTAGAAAATCAATGTAGGAATTGAAAGATGGTCTTTATCTAAAATTTTTAATATTTGTCTTAATACTAAACAACTTAGTGCAAAAGCAATGATATTTACAATAAATACAGAATATTTTGAAAATTCTCCACCAAAGAATAATGTTGAAAAATGTACTAAAGTGTAGAAAAATGGTGGATGATTATCTCCTGCTTGATTATGGTAAAGAGCCCAAAAATTAAAAATATTTTCAGGAGCAAGTGTCACATAATCTTTTACAAATTCACGTGTTTTCCATACTGGACCATCAGTATTTCCACTTTCATCATATGCTACCATTAATCCATTTGTAGGATTTACAGAAGAAGCTATTGTATAGCCTTCGTCCTCATGAAATCCAACTTTTTTAGTTTGATAAAAAAAGATGATTCCACACATAATTGCAATTATTACAATAACAACAATGTTTCTTATTTTTTGCTTGTTTTTTAATAATTCCATGATATTTATTCCCCTTATCTTAATTAATTTGTATATATAGTAACATTTTGTAACATTTTTTTCAATAGGATATGCATAAATATGGAAATGATTGTCGTATTATTTTTGATTTTGTGTAAACTTAGATTAAGATTATTTTTGATTTTGTGCAAAAATACGCTTGAATTATTTCTGATTTTGTGATAAACTATAATTAATTTCATATCATATAAAGGAGAAAAATTATGAAAAGAAAAGTTTATAATAACATTTTAAAATGGAAGGAAGAAAGTCAAGGAAAAACAGCTTTATTAGTTGAGGGAGCTAGACGTGTAGGTAAAAGTTATATTGTGGAAGAATTTGCAAAAGAAAACTATAAAAGCTATATACTAATAGATTTTTCTAAAGTATCAAATGAAGTAAAAGAATTGTTTGATAACTATTTAGATAATTTAGATTATTTATTCACATATATTTCAAATTATTATGGTGTAAAATTATATGAACGTGATACAGTATTTATATTTGATGAAATACAATTTTGCCCAAGAGCAAGGGGAGCTATAAAGCACTTAGTGGCTGACGGTAGATATGATTACATAGAAACAGGGTCTTTAATTTCAATTAAGAAGAATGTTAAAGATATTTTAATTCCATCAGAAGAAGAAATGATTAAGATGAATCCAATGGATTTTGAAGAATTTCTATGGGCCATGGGAAATGATACTTTAATGGATTTTATAAAAGAATGTTATAAAAATAAAAAACAAATGGGGCAAGCACTTCATAGAAAGGCAATGGATTATTTTAAAGAATATTTAATTGTTGGAGGTATGCCTCAAGCAGTTCTAGAATATAGTACATCAAGAGATTTTGAAAAGACAGATAAGATAAAAAGAAATATTTTAAATTTATATAGAGAAGATATAAGAAAATATTCTGATGAGTTAAATTTAAAGGTTGAGCAAATATTTGATACGATTCCATCTCAACTACAAAAACATGAAAAAAAATTTAACATATCAGCCTTAGATGAAAATGCTAGATATAGAAATTTTGAAGGAGCTTTCTATTGGCTATCAGATGCGTGCTTAATTAATATTGCACATAATACAACAGAGCCTAACATTGGATTGGGACAGAGAATAGATAGTAATAGTTTTAAATGTTACTTATTTGATACAGGATTATTATTATCGATGACATTTAATGAAAAAGCTATCATAAATGAGGAAATATACAAAAAAATATTGTTTGACAAATTATCATTTAACGAAGGTATGATTTTAGAAAATGTTGTATCTCAAATGTTAGTCGCAGGAGGCAGAAAATTATATTTCTTTTCAAGAAATGATAGAAATGATTCATCAGAAACAATGGAAATAGACTTTTTAATTTCTTCAGATAAAGTAACATCTAAACACAATATAATACCAATAGAGGTTAAATCAGGGAAAAGATATACTTTTTCTTCACTTACAAAGCTAAATAATAAATATAAAGAGTACTTAGGAGAATCAATTGTAATACATACAAAAGATTTAAAAGAAGAAAATGGTATATTATATATTCCTGTATATATGACTGAATTATTATAATTATTAGAAATCAAAAAATAACATTACTATAAAAATACTAGTAATGTTATTTTTTGATTATATATGTTCGTATAATAAAATCTTGGTGAGCCAGGAGGGGCTCGAACCCCCGACCCCATGCTAATAAAAAACTAAAATAGAGTTTTTTGCAGTTCTCTAAAACCATTGAAAATACTGGATTTTTTGAAAAAGTCATTTATAGTTTTTTTGAGTTATGCAAAACTAAGTCGGGAAAAAGTCGGGAAATTTTCCGTAACTTTGTTCGCTTATTTTATAGTTAAATTGTTCATTAAAAACGACATTTTATTTATACTGTTTCTCTTATCTTCTGGATGAAAATGCAAGTATATCTTTCTGGTAATTTCTGAATCTTCATGTCCCATAAGTTCTTGAACTTCCTCTAATCTAGCACCTGCTTTAAATAACAAACTAGCACCAGTATGTCTTAAAATGTGGAATTTATATTTTGGTAAACCACAACTATTTAAAAATCTTTCCCATGAAGTTCTGAAATTTTTAGAGTCCCAGAAATTCAAATTATTATTTAAAAATAGTAAAGAATTTTCGTTCCACTCCTTATTTTTTTCTTCATATAATTTTTTTTGATTTTCGATATGTTGTTCCATAATGGGTATAAAAGTTTCAATTAAAGGGACAGTTCTTATTGAAGTCTTAGATTTTGGTGTAGCAATTCTTAGTATTCTTTTATAAGTCCCATCTTTATTATAAATTTTTGCTTTGCTTAATATTTGTCTTATCTTTATACTTTTTTCTTTTTTAGTATCTACATATTTTAATGATAATCCTAATATTTCACCTTCCCTTAACATGTGAGTTAGTGAAAGTAGAATTGCAACATGAAGTTTATTAGAAAAATCTAAATTATTTTTTATAGTTTCTATTTCTTTATCAGATAAAAATAAAACTTCATTGTCTTTATCAAGTTTTTCTATGTTTGTTTGAGAATTTCCTGGTATTCTAACTCTTTTATTTGTACAAGGATTATATTTTAACATATTTTGTGTTATTTCATATGAAAAGAAAGTGCTTAATGTTTTATTTATATCTTTTATTTTAGTTGTAGACATTCCATTTTCATATAAAGAGTTGTACCATTGTTGGATTGGTAAAGAAACCATATTGTAAAGCGTCAGAATGGCGATAGGCGAGTTTTTAATATACAACCTATAATTTGTCTCATGTTTTTCAAAAGAAGCGGATTTGAAATCGTCAGCATGAAAAAGAACATCAAATAACCAACTATGCATTGCCATTTCAAGAGTGATTTTTTCATAACCTACTGGAAGTCCAGATTTGATATTATTCATGTACTCTTCAATTTGTCTGTCGCAATCCTTTTCTCCATCACCATAAAATTCTTTTTTTATAGGATTTCCTTTTATATCATGTCCAATTGTTTTTGTTTTTCTAAAATATTGTATACCATTTTTTTCATAATTATATTTTTTTGCCATTATGTGTTCTCCTTATAAAACAAGATAAGTATTTCTACCTATCTTTAATTTAAAATTTTCCAAAATATCCTATTGCTTTTCCTATTATTTTGAAGTTAGTATGTTTATCAATATAAATAGGTTCATAGGAATTATCATCACTTTGTGGTTCTAGTACTATTAAATCATTATTTATTCGTTTGTATTTCTTTAAAGTAGCTTCTTCATCTCCATTAACTATTGCCACTATTATATCTCCATTTTCAGCATAATCTTGTTTCTCTACTAATACATAAGAACCATCTTTGACTATTTTATCCATTGAATTACCTGCTACATGTAAATAAAAGTACCCATCTGGATCAGTTAAATGATATATATTAGGATCTGTTGGCAAATAACCTTCTATATTCTCATCTACTAAGATTGGTTGTCCAGCTGTAATTTTACCAAGAATAGGAATAAGAAATACTTCATTCATATTATTTTTATCCATATAATTAATTAAAGATTCAAGATTTTCTTCCAATGTAGCAGATTTTTTTCCAGATATAGAAGGATGTAGTTTATCAATATGTTCTTTTTTCATTTTTTCTTCGTTTTTTTGCTTTTCTTTTTTATAGATATTCATTTCTTCATGAAGTAAGCTTATTCTTTCTTTGTTATATTCAATGATTAGTTGCTTTACTTTTTCTATTATAGATTGATTATGATTTATTGATAGTATAGAAATAATACCGTTCAATAAAGATGAATAGTTTTTAGCAACTTGAACATCATCAGATGTTATTATTTTCATTAAACTCATAATTTCAAAATCTGACAAATTTAAATTTGAAAATTCATTAATATATTTGTTTTTTAACAAAATTTCGGCTTTTTCTTCATAATATTTTTTAATATCTTCTAACGAAGATTGGGTTTTATTCTCACTTTTTCCCATCAAATAGTCCATAGAACAATCAAAAATTTTACACATCTTAAGCTTTATTTCATCACTTGGTATACTATATCCACTTTCATAATTAGCAATACTAGATTTATTATTTAAGCCTAACTTTTTAGCTAGGTCTTCTTGTGTCATATTCAATTCATTTCTTAATTCTTTAATTCTCATAGAAAGAATGCTTTTTTTATTTTCCATATTTATTACTCCTTTTTTATGTATAAATTATAACATAAAGTTTAATGAAAGTAAACACTTTAAAATTTTTTTATTAGAGTCTGTAAGAATAGATTGCCGCGCTCAAACTTTTTCGATAAAAACTATTGACAGTTTGAACATAATAAACTATAATAAGTTCACAAACAACAAACTAGGAGGTGAAAAAAATGAATGATGTATTAATAACTAATACAAATGAACTAAGAAAAGCTAGAGAATTAAAAGGTTTTTCACACAGAGATATGTCTAAATTTTTAGGAGCAAAAAGTTCAGCAACATATTATAATATAGAAACAGGAAAAGTAGAGCCTAAGATAGGACAAGCATTAAGGATAAGTAAATTATTAAAAGAACCCGTTACAAATTTTTTTAAGCTAAAAGTTTGAAAACAATAAACTAAAAGGAGGTAAAAAAATGCCAATACCAAAATATGTATCAGCAGAAGAATATAGTAGACAAAGTGGAATAGGAGTAGAACAAGTAAAAAAACTTTGCAGAAGTGGAGAATTAGAACACTACATGACAGAAGGAGGATATTACAAGATAAAAGTAGACAGCAACTCTGTTCCAATAGAAAAATACCAAGCTATAAAAGATGAAAATACAAGATTAAAAACAGTATTAGAAACAATAATAAATACTGCAAAACAAGTTAATTGAAAGGAGTGAAACAAATGAAAAGAAAACTAGATAAGAACAAAATATACAATTTTATTGGACGAGCAGTAGTATATAGCACAATATATTTTGTAGCAGTAGTAGGAAGCATTTGGGCATTTTGTCAAAACACGATTTATTAGGAGGAAGAGAAGATGAATTTAGCAATGCTAATACTTATTAATATAGTTTGTTTTGGAATAGGGTATGTTTTTGGTAAATTTAAACAATAGAAATTATCCAGTTTATTAAACTTTGGCAAACAGTTACAATAAAGCATATAAAGGCAATTGTTAAAATAAACATAAAAAACCTTAATAGACTTAAAATAAAAGCCTTAATGGAGTTTTGACGAGTTTTTGGAAATTGCTTATTGTTTAATTTATAAGAAATACTTCTAGTAGGCAAATGTAATTTATGGCGAGTATTTTCAAATAATTTTTCTAGCCTTTGGCACACTGATTCGTAAGCTGTATAAGAAACAAAGTTTTCACTAGTCGTATTTTGAAAAATTTGAAAAACATTTATAAGGTCTCCATCAATCAACTCGTAATATTTAACTTTTATATTATTGAAAAAATTAATATATTCTAATGCTATTTGAGGAGAAATGTTTTTATATAAACTAATTTCCATTTTTTTAAATAATGGTAAGTACACACAATATAATTGTTTTTCTAAGATTTTAGTTCTTTGAGGGTTCTTAAAGGATACTTGACTTACTTTATAACCAAAGAAACCACTAATAAAACAAGTGATTATAGCTACTAAATTATCAACATCAAAATTAGAAAACATAATAATAACCTCACTTTCGAGGATATTATACATTAATTAACAAAATTTTACAAGGAAAGGAGTGGAATAGAATGGGACATATGAGTGCAGCAGCAAAAATATTAAACAAACAACCAAAAACAAATAGCAAAAGTCATAAAGAAAAAGAAGCAAAAAGATTAGCATTAATGAGTAGAAGAATAGTTTGTGAAAAATGCGGTAGAACTGACCTTACTTTATACAACAAACAAGGACATTATTATTGCAAAGAATGTAAATAGAAAGGAGAAAATTATGGAAGAATTATTACAAAAAATAATATTAAAGGCATATGAAGTAAACGAAAACACAGAACATACTGTATTTGTGAGTTTTTCTGGACATGTAAAATGGATAGAAATTAATATCTATTTAAATGGCTGGAAAAAGAATAAAGAAAAGGATATTGAGTTGATAGCTTATTTATATGAAGATAAAGCAATCGAACAATTGAAAAATATATTAAAAAAACTAGAAGAATTGGAGGGATAAATATGTTTATAAGTGAAAAAATGCACAACAAAATAGTAAGTGCAAAAGAAGATGAAATAAGGGAATTGCAAAGAAAAATAGATAAGCAAGAAGAATCTCAAAAAGACTTAAGAGAAGAGATTGAAAATGAACATTTAGAAAATTATAAAAATCATAGAAAATTACTAGAAATTGAAAAAGTATTACAAGAACAAGATTATAGCAGTGTTGAAAATCTAAAAAATAGGATAAGAACAATATTAAATAAGAGCTATCTAACACATATGGAAGCAATTAGATAACTCAAAAATACATAAATAAATATATGATTTCTCTAATATTATACAAAATTTTCTTAGAGAAATCAAGGAAGGAAATGTAAATATGGTAAGAAAATTAGATGAATTAGGAAGAATAGTAATTCCTGCTGAAATTAGAAAAGCATATGACATTAAAGAAGGAGATGGCTTAGAGATAATAGAGAAAGATAACGAAATAGTTATCAAAAAATGTTTGGACACATATTGCCCAAAATGTTTAAAAAAGTGTTCTCATACTGATAATTATTGCAGTAAATGTGGACTCAATTTTGAAAATATGGAGTAGTAAAAGATGAACTGCATACATTTAAGAATTAGAACAAAAGATTATAAAAAATACATATATTGTAATTATCTAGAGAACAGGAAAGAAATTGAATTTAAAAATTGTAAAACATGTAAACACAAAGAATTTAAACAAGTAAAAGAACTAAAAAAGAAAAGTAATAAATTAAAAAAGTTGGAATCTAAGAGATTTAGTATTTTAACAGATAATATGCAAATTTGTTATATCTGCAACAAAGCAAGAAAAGATGACCTACATGAGATTTTTGAAGGCTCAAACAGACAAACAAGTATGAAATGGGGATTGGTAATTCCAATTTGTAGAGGATGTCATGATCTATGGGAAATAGATATGCAAATAAAGAAAAAAGTACGCGAAGAAGCAAAACAGAAATTTTACAAGTTATATTCAAAAGAAAAATTTTTAGAAGTTTTTGGAAAATATTATATATAAACAACTAAGGCTAGACACAATAATCTAGCCTGTTATTTTAAAGAAAGGAGAAGTAGGAAAGTGGAAAGACCAAATTATTATTCAGTAATTCCATCTGAAGTTAGGTATGACAAAGAATTAACACCAAATGCGAAATTATTATATGGAGAAATAACTGCTCTATGCAACGTAAAAGGAGTTTGTTGGGCTTCTAACCAATATTTTGCTGATTTATATAGTACAAGCAAAGAAACTATCTCTAGGTGGATTAGTCAATTAGCAAAAAAGAAATACATAGCTATAAAAATGTTCTACAAAAAAGATAGCAAAGAAATAGATAAAAGAATTATATCTATAAGCAGATTTTTACAGAGTGAAATACCTATTGACGAAAATATCAATACCCCTTGTCAGGAAAATCAAGGTAACTACGTATTGACAAAAACGTCAATACCCTATCCACAAAATTGTCAAACGCCTATTGACAAAAATGTCAAAGAGAATATTACAAGTATTAATAATATAAATATATATACTGCAAAAAATATTTTGCAGGAGAATTTCGAAAAAATATGGAAAGAATATCCACATAAAAAAGGAAAGGCTAAAGCATTTGAATATTATAAACAATGGATAAAAGGCAGAAAGATATCTGGTATTACTAAAAAACTAACTAATGAACAGATAGAAAACGCAGCAAGAAAATATAAAGAAGAATGTAAAAAGAACAGAACAGAAGAGCAATATATAAAACATGGCGATACATTCTTTAATAAAGCAATACTAGACTACACAGAACAGGAAGAAGAAAAGCAAGGAATAGAAGCAGAATACAAAGAAGTGAAAATGACAGAAGAAGAATACAAACAAAAAATGAGTAGCGGAGGAAAAAGATATGTATAACGAAGAACTAGAAAAAGCAATGTTATACTTCATAATTTTTGAAAACGGAGAAGTTAATTTAACAGAAAATGATTTTGTAAATATAACAAACAAAAACATAATAAAAGCTATAAACAAATTAAAAATAGAGAAAAAAGAAATAAGCATTATAAATATAGCAAATATTCTAGAAAAAGAGAAAGATATTATAAGTTATCTATCAAATTTGGGGACATATACAATAGGAAGTACAGCAGAAGGGACATACAAAGAAATAAAAGAATTAACTAAAAAAAGAGAAACATTTCTAGTTGCAAAAGAAGTAGAAAAAGAAATAAGAGAAGCAGAAAATACAGATTTATACATAGAAAAAGTAATATCTAAGTTGCAAAAAATAGAAATGCAAACACAAAAAAATGAGAACTTTGTAAATCTAATAGCAAGAACAACAGACCTAATCGAAAAAAACATGGCAAGAAAAAACGATTTGTCTTATTACACAGGATTTTTTGATTTAGATAGTTTAACAGATGGACTACACAAAGGAGAGTTAACAATAATTGGAGCAAGACCAGGAGTTGGAAAAACAACATTTGTACTACAGATTGCAGAAAGAATAGCAAGTTATAACAAAAGTGTAGCATTTGTTAGTTTAGAAATGTCAGAAGAACAGATAATACAAAAAATTCTATCAAGAAAAGCAAGAGTAAACTCTAGAAAAATTAGAAATGGAGAACTAACAGGAGAAGAACTAGATAAAATTTATATTAAATGTGGAGAGATTAGTGATTTACCTTTGTTGCTATATACAAAATTAAATTCTATACAACAAATAGAAATAGAGGTAAGAAAATTAAAGAACAAAGGAAAACTAGATTTGCTAATCATAGACTACCTACAATTAGTTAAAAATTTAGGGAATTTTAAAAGTAGAGAACAAGAAGTAGCAGATATTTCAAGAACATTAAAATTGTTAAGCCTAGAATTAGAAATACCAATAATTGCACTTTGCCAGTTAAATAGAAATGCAACAAAAAATGAACCAACTTTAGCAGACATCAGAGAAAGTGGATCAATAGAGCAAGATGCTGATAATGTAATCTTTTTATATCAAGAAGATGTAGAAAACAATATAGTAACAGTAGATTTACAAAAACAAAGAGCAGGAAATACAGGTAAAAGTAGACTAAAGTTTAACAAAATAAACAGTGAATTTATAAATTTAGAGAGGTAAAGCATATGAAAAAAGTAATAAATGAAGAAGATATAAGAAAAGCAAATGACATAGAAAGATGCCAGATATTAATTAAAATCATAAAAGGACAAGCAGTATATACACAAGATATAAAAACACATTAGTGAGGTGTTAAGAAATGATAGAAACAAAGCAATTAAGTTTTGAAGATATAAAATCATCAAGAAAAACAAAATATATTCAAATATTAGAAATTTTAGGAAATAAGCAAATGACGGCAAGAGAAATAGAAATAGAAATGAACAGAAAAGATTATTCTTCTTATTTTGACATGAACCATGTAAGACCAAGACTAACAGAGCTAGTTAAAGATTTTAAATTAGTTGAAGAGTGCGGAACGAAAGAAGATAGTTTAACTAAAAAGAAAGTAACAATTTACAAGAAGAAATGAGTGATAAAAATGGAATTAACAGCAGAAGAAATATTAAAGATAATGAAAGAGTTTTTTGAAGGAATAGATATAGAACATAGTAATTTATTACAAGAGTTAACGAACAAAGAAGCAGAACAACAAGATTTATTGCATGAATTAGAATTAAACAATTTAAATGCAGTAGAAATAACAAAAGTAGCAATAGATTTAAAGAAAGTAAGAAAAGAGAGAAGAATAATAAAGAACGACATAGAAAGAGTAAAAACAATAAAGAGTTTTACAGACAAATACAACAATAAATTTATAGTGAACGAAATAAAAACACTAATTAAAGAGCTATATAAACTACAAAAAAGACAAAACAATAGACAATACGAACCAAGGATTTTAAAAGATAGAAAAATAGGAGAGAAAAATGGGTAAGTGTAATAATTGTGTAAAATTTCTAACTTGCAGCAGAAAAGAATGTAATCAAGTAACATATTTACAAGCAAATCAAATAGACAGAATAGAAGCAAGAAAAGGAATAGAACTATCAATAGAAACTGATTTTAAAAAGTTTACAGAAGCGGTATGTATGGCAGGAACAACATTAAAACAACTGTTAGATAGTTTTAAAATAAAAGAAACAGAATAAAGGAGTTAGATATGACAAAAGAAGAAATGTTTAACAAGAACATAAAAATAGCTTACAAACTAGCTAATAGATATTTAACAAATTATGCTAATGAATATGAAGATATAAAACAACTTGCATTAATGGGTTTGTGGAAAGCAGTATCAACATTTGACAATACACATGCTTTTAGCACATATGCTTATACAGTAATATCTAACGAAATAAATTGTTATTTACGAACAGTAAAGAAACATTATAACACAATATCTTTAAAACAAGAAATAAAAGAAGATATAACACTAGAAGATGTTTTAGCAGATAAAAATAATTACATAGAAAAACTAGAAAATAGTTTAGATATAGAAAATTACATTTCTCAAATAAGAAATAGCAAGTTAAACGAAAAAGAAAAAATGGTTTTCGAACTAAGTTTAAAAGGATATAGACAAGACAAAATAGCGAAAATAGTAGGTTATTCTCAACCACATATCAGCAGAATAATTAAAAAATTAAGAACCAAGATTAAATTATAAAGAATAATAAAAGCTTCATTAAGAAGCGGAAAGGAGAGAAAAAGAAAATGCAAAAATACGAAAGAACAATAACACTAACACTAATAATATTATTTTTACTAATAATGTTTTTGATAGGAAATATAAGTTACAGAAACAATTTGATAAAAGAGCAACAACAAAAAATAACAGATTTACAAATAGAATTAGATAGCGAAAAAGAGAAAAGCTATCAATTAGAACTAGAAAAGAAGAGGAGTGTTTTGAATGAGCAATAAGGAATTAATATTAAATATAGCTTGTTGCATAGCAAATTTAATCATAATAATACTATGTTTCGCAATTGCAATTTTTAAAGATTGGTGGCTATGCTTATTACTTCCTCTGATTCTACATTTTAGCATAAACAGAAAGGATGATGAAGATGAGTGACATAGAAGAAGATATAAAGATAATAGAAAACTATCTCAATAGAAGTGTATACAAAGAAAAAGACAACAATTTCTTTAAGGGAAGTGGCTGGGAGGTTGTAGATTTAGAGATACCACAAGCTATGGCAAATATCTTAGCAGAACGAAAACAAGATAAAGCAAAAATAAAAGAATTAGAAGAAGCACTATTAAAAGTTAAAAATAAAAATGTAGAGCTATTTATACATTACAAGAATAGCGTACCAGCTCAAAAAGTAAAAGATGTATTAACAGAAATACAAAAAGAATATAACAAAGTACAAGAACAATTTGATTGCATTTGGAACAAAAAAGTAAAGATGATTACGATAGATATAAACTTCAAGAGCTTTCTGCAATGCAACAGCAACTAGGATTTTTTATAGGAAAATTAGAAGAATTATTAGAGGATAAATAATATGAAAGATACAAACAAAGATAAAATAATCTTAGATTTATGTGGAGGAACAGGTAGTTGGTCAAAATATTATAAAGATAATGGATATGATGTAAGAATAATAACTTTACCAGATTATGATGTACTTACTTATGAACCACCTAAAAACGTATATGGAATATTAGCAGCACCACCATGCACGATGTTTAGTATAGCAAGAAATGATAAAACAGCAAAAAAACCAAGAGACTTGAAAGGTGGTATGGAAATAGTAAATGCTTGTTTAAGAATAATACATACATGCTTATATGAGAATTATAGAGTTGGACAAGGATTACACTTTTGGGCATTAGAAAATCCATATAGTGGATATTTAAAAAGATTTTTGGGAAAACCTGCGTTAATATTTGACCCATATGAATACGGAGACCCATATACTAAGAAAACAGCAATATGGGGAGAGTTTAAAGAACCAAAGAAGCATATAGTAAAACCAAGAGAATATCAGCACAATTGTGGTGCCAGGGATTTTGTGAGCTGTGTAGAACATTTTGCAGATTTAAAACAAATACCAGAAGGATATTTAGAAAAAACAGGTTTAAGCAAAAGGACAGTACTAAGAAGTATGACACCACTCGGATTTGCAGAGGCTTTTTATGAAGCAAATAAATAAGTTAATAAGGAGGACAAGCAATGGTAGCTGAATACAGTGTAACTTTAGAAAACAAAACTAAGAGTGAATTAATACTATTTATAAAACAACTACAGGATATGCTAAAAGAAAAAGATAAAAAGATAGAATACTATAAAAAACAAAAAGATTATGATATGCAATTTAGACATGAACTTCTTGAACAAATACGTTGCTTGAATTTAGATAAGGACCATAACTCTGCAGAGATTGAGCAGAAAAACACAGAGCTTGCAGAGAAGTCTGCAGAGATAGAAAAGAAAGACAAGGAAATAGATTTAATATTAGATAAATTAAACGAAAATTATACTGATGTATTTAAGAATAATGAAGTAAAGGGAATTATAGAAATATACGAAAAAATAAAAAACACAAGCAATTTAAGTGGTATTAAATTAAGAAAAGAATGTATAAAACAATATTTTGAAAGGAAAGTGAAAAAATGATTGAAGTAGGAGAATATGTAAGAACTAAAAATGGAATTATTGATAGGATAAAAACAATTAATAGATATGGAACAGTTACAAAATATGATGATAAAGAGGATAAGATTTCTATAGCAATAAATTATTATATTAATAGTGGCTTAGAAGTAAATAAAGATGACATAGTAAAACACAGCAAAAACATAATTGATTTAATAGAATTAGGAGACTATGTAAATGGAAATGAAGTACTTGATAAGTATTTATTTAATGGGGAAAAGCCTGTACTAGAAACAACAGGAGATGAAACAAATGCTAAATGTGTGTGTGAAGGTGATATTAGAACAATACTAACAAAAGAACTGTATAAAGCAAACTGTTATACAGTAGAAGGGAAGGAAAAATGTTAAAAATTAAAGATAACGTAGATTTAAAAGAATTAGAAAAGTTTGGATTTGAAATTAATTTTGTAGCAGGAGTATATAAAAAAGAACTTAAAAGTAGCTATATGGATAATTGTTATATAGAAGTACAAAAAAGTAGAAGAATTATAATTGAAACTAGAATTAAAGATGAATATATACAAAATTTAAAAAGCACAAATACAGATAAACTAGATGTAATATACGACCTAATCCAAGCAGGATTAGTCGAGAAAGTAGAGAAAGAAAGATGAGAGATATAAACAACAATAAATCAGTAAACAATATTATAAATTATACAGTGGTGTTTTATGAAGAAGAACCAGAAGCAAACACATTTGGAAGTAATGATGTTATGTATGAAATATTTTACAGTACTAAAACAGGAATAATGCAAGTAGAAGAAGTGGGAGCTTTTGGAGATAGAACACTTATAGGAAGATACCAGGATAGAAGAGGTAGAGGAATAACATTAGATGAAATGCTAGAAAACATAAAAGAAATATCAGAAATGACTTACAAAGAATTTAAAGAAAAAATCTTAAAGAAGGAGTAAAAGATGTATATAAAAGAAACAAAGAAAGTAACTAAATATTTAGAAAGAGTAGTAAAGACAAAATGTGATGTATGTCAAAAAGAAATACCTAATTTTGATGAAACAAAAGACTTGAGGAAAAGTAGATATTTTGAAGTAACAACAGGACATCATTTGTGGGAAAATGATAGCATTGATAGTATAAGAGACTATAACATATGTCCAGATTGCATACAAAAATTTATAAAGAATTACATAAAAAATGTAGAAAATACATATTACATAAATATTGAAACGACAGTAGCAAGTGAAGAGAGATATTCTGATGAAGAATACGAGGAAGGAGAATAAAGAATGAGTTATGCAAGAAATAAAAGAGCAAAGGAACGAAGAAGGAATAGAATAGATATTATTGATATAGAAAAATTGCAGAAACAGAGAAATGAAAACTTACAAAAAGAAAGATTAGAAAACGAAGAAAAAATAAAGACTTTAACGAAAGTAGAAGAAGAAATGGGAATTACCTTGGTACACGGTGCAATGACTTATGAATGTGAAGAATGTGGCAAGACTTGGAAAATGTGGCTTGAAGTAGGAGTTGAAGGAAAAAATAAAATAATGCCATGTCCATTTATTATAAGATGTAAATGTGGAGGAATGGCTAAACATATAAATTGGCAAAATGATATAGATTTACCAGAGCCAAGACCACTTGGAGAAAATATGAGTTATTTCAAGCTAGATAGAAAAGGATTAAAGAAAAAAGATAGTAATGCTTGTGGAATACCAATATTAAAGTAAGGAGAACTAGCTAATGGAAAAAGAAGAAATAGAACATATAGAAGAAATTAAAAAGATGCTTAATTTTACAACAAACGATAAAGAAACAGGATTACAAATGAATGGAGAAGTTTGTCATTTGTTATTAGAATACATAAATTATTTAGAGCAAAAAGAATCTATATTAGATAAAGTAACAGAGTTTGCAACTAAAGTGGCAACAGAAAACGCAGAAAAATATAATTCCGAAAATCAAAAAGAAGTTGATTTTTCAGAGTGGAATTTAGCTTTAGAAATATTAAATATTATAGAAGGAGAAAAGAAAATAAACAAAACACCTATAGAAACATAGGTGCTCTGCGGAGAGGATGGGATTCGAACCCATGATACTATATAGTATGCTTATTTATAAGACAAGTGCAATAAGCCACTCTGCCACCTCTCCATACAATTGATTTTAACATAAAAGAAGAATTAAATCAAGAAAGTAAGTGATAAACAATGAAACTAAACGAAAGAATAGAACAATCAATAAGCTTAGGAGCTAAAGAAATAAAAATAAGAAAAGAAGTATATAACAAACTAAGTGAAGAGACAAGAAAATTATTAAAATTAAATAAAGTAAAAATAACATTTGATAACAACGTAAAAGAATTTCAAAGTATATTTTAAATTTGGGAGGTACAAATGAGCAAAGAAGAGTTAATACAATTATTAAAAGATTATAAAGAAAACAAAGCTAAATTAAATATAAAGCTAAAAGACTTAAAGAATTGTAGAATAAAGTTAAAACATTTAGAGCTAGAAACAAACTCAACAACGTCATATGGAATCAATCAAGATATACATAGTAAAAACAAAATAAGCAATAAAGTATTAGATAAAATAGAACAAAATGATACTAAAAGAATTGAACTACAAAAAGAAATTGAAGATTTAGAAAAAACAGTAAGAAAACTAAGAGAAAAAGTAGAAGCAGTTGATGATAGATTAACAGGACTAAAATACAAAGAAAGAGAAATTTTAACGGCTTATTATGTAGAAGGTAGAACAGCAGAAGAGATTGGAAATAAATTGTACTTTCAATTATTTAGTCAAACAAGGTCTCCTAGAAGAATACAGATGATAATAGAAGAAGCCACTAAAAAAATGTTAAAATTATAAAAATTTCATAAAAACTTCGTAAATATTTCGTATTAATATACAAATATATATAGTATAATAACAATAGTAAAATTGTCGAAAGACAAAATATAAGAATATTAAATAAAGCATCCCTTTTATTTTTATTTAATTATTTAAAGAAGAGCAGACGTTATTATTAATGTTTGTTCTTTTTATTAGTGAGTTCTAAAACATTTGGGAATAGTGAAATGGTATCACAGTAGACTTTGATTCTACGATTTTTAGTTCGAATCTAAATTCCCAAGCCAAATAAACATAAGAGGATACGATATGGAAAGATGTTTAGAAACGAATATAGTTTGTAATAACTGCAATAAATTATGCAAGGATTGTAAACTAGATGAATGCAAGGAAACTATAAAAATGATAGATAGATTAGAAGAAAAAGAATATGATTTTAAAGTAGAGAAGATAAAAGCTCAACTACCAAAAAGTTGTAAAAATTGTAGTCTATTACAAATATTAGATTTAGACAAACAGAAAGTATATTGTTCATACATGATAAAAGACAAATGTTGCTTAAAATAGAAAAATGAAAGAAGGAAGAAAATGCAAAAAATAATACTATATCATAACAACTTATTGAAGTTTGGCGGAGTAGATACATTTGTTTATAACTTTATAAAGAAGATGTCAAAGCATTATGACATTCTTTTTTTATATACAATAGCAGACACAGAAAATCTTAAAAGAATTAAACAATTTACAAAAACAGAAAAATATAATAAAGATAAAAAATATATATGTGATGTTTGTATTTGTGCATCTGCTTGGGGACAATATCCAGAAACAGTTATAGCAAAAAGCGGAAGATACATACAGATGGTACATGCAGACTATATAAGAGCAAAAGAAGTAAATTTTACATATCACAAATGGTTCAAAACAACAGAACATATCGGTGTGAGCGAACATGTATGTAAAATATTCAAAGAGTTGTATCCAAATGAAAAAATAACAAGAATTTATAATATTTTAGATGAAACACAAGAAACAAAACCAATCTTAAAATTAATAAGTGCAACAAGAGTAAGTAAAGAAAAAGGTTACGACAGAATGTTAAAATTGGCACTAAAATTGAAGAAAGCAAATATAAAATTTAGATGGACCATTTTTACAGATTTAGATTTATACAATCAAAAGCCATTTGATTTAGAAGAAGTAGTCTACATGAAACCAAGCTATGATTTTTGGGATTATATTAAAGAAGCAGATTATGGAGTTCAATTATCAGATACAGAAGGTTATAGTTATTTTATAAATGAATGTTTGCAGTATGGAACACCAGTGATAACAACAAATTTTCCAAGTGTTTACGAAAGCGTGGAAGATAGAGTAAATGGTTATATATTGGACATGAATCTAAAGAATTTAGATATAGAAAAAATAGTTAACAATATTCCAAAAGAATTTGAATATAAAGAAAAATGCACTGAAAAAGATTGGATTAAGTTGTTAAATAAAAAGAAAGAGAGGAATAAAAATATGTTTAGAATAACAGCAAAACAAGATTATACAGATAAAAGACCAGAGCTTATAGAAGAGTACAACGAAGGAAAAGAAGTTAAATACAACGGTGAAGGCAATGCAATTATAAAGCAAAATGATATTTATTTAATTAATGATTCTGCAAGAGCAAAAGAAATAGAAGAATCTGGATTAGCAGAAGTTAAAGAGATGAAAGAAGAAGTAATAGAAACTGCAAAGAAAGAAGTAAAAGCAGAAACAACAGTTAAGAAAACGACAAGAAGAACTAGAAAAAAGAAAGAAGAATAAATATGTTATTAAAGATGTGTGCTAGATGTCAAAAAGTAATACAAGCTCCTAATAGATACTGTCCTAAATGTCAAACAATAGTAAACAAAGAAGCGGAAATTAATAAACAAAAAAGTATGAGTAGATATAACAAGACTAGAGATAAAAAATATAAAGCCTTCTACAATAGCAAAGAATGGAAACTATTAAGAGATACATATAAAGAAAAGCATTACTTATGTGAAAAGTGTCAAGAAGAAGCAAATAAAGACAATAAATATAGTGTTCAACTAACAGAAGAAGTACATCACAAAGAGCCAATACAAACACCAACAGGTTGGCTCAGAAGACTAGAATGAAGCAATCTAATAGCATTATGCCATAAGCATCATGATATGATACATAATAGATTTAAAAGAAGAAACATGTAATGGAATGTAAATATAGAGATACAATAGAAAGACAAGATATAAATAATATAATAACACTAAATAAGAAGAATATATAATTTAAAATCAATTTTATAGAAAAAAGTAATAAAAAAGATATTTAGAAGCGATAGGGGGTACATAAAAAAGTATTAAAGGTATTAGTAGAGAACGGTGCGTCCCTCCTCTTTGTACAAAAAAGTCCCTCAAATCGCTTTTGAACTGATAAAATTAAGAAGGTGAGGAAATATGCCAAGAGGAAATCAAAAACAGCCGATAGACCTAATTATAGCGAAAGGAAAAAAACATTTAACGAAAGCCGAAATAGAAGAAAGAAAAAGTACAGAAATTCATACAAATTATATCAATGTAACTGCACCAGAATATCTGAATGAAAAGCAAAAAGATGAGTTTTATAGAATTGCAAAAATCTTATTAGATATAGGAATAATAACTGAGTTAGACGAAGATTGCCTAGCTCATTATTTAATTTCAAACTCAAATTATATAGAGTATACTAAAAAATTAAATGAACTAAATACAAAATTATCAAAAACAAGAAAAATAGACAAGAAAAAAGAATATATGTCCCAAATAGATTTATATTTAATCTATCAAGACAGAGCTTTAAAACAATGTCGAGCTTGTGCAAATGATTTAGGATTGTCAATATCTTCAAGAGCTAAGTTAGTGATGCCGAAACCAAAAGAAGAAGTAAAAGAAAATAAATTTTCTAAATTTAAGGTGGTGGGCTAAATAATAGATAGAGTAACGGAATATGCAAAAAAGACTATCGAAGAAAATAAAATGGGAGAATTGCATATTCTAGCATGCAAAAGGCATCTTGAAGATTTAAAAAGACAAGGAACTAAAGAATTTCCATATATTTGGTCACCAGAAAATTCTGAAAGAATAATACAATATGCGGAAACACTAACAATTGGCGAAGGATTTGAAAAGAAACAAGTAAAATTAGTTGGTGGACAAATTTTTGATTTTGGATGTCCATTTGGCTGGTTAAAGTTAAATGGCAAAAGAAGATTTAGACGTTCATATAAATCTATGGCTAGACAAAATGGAAAATCATTTGAAAATGGTATAAAAGGAACTTATATTGCAGGATTTAGTGGATACAATTACGGAAAATTGTTTACAGTAGCTACTAAAAAAAGACAAGCTCGAATAGCATGGGAAGAAATGAAAAAATTTATTGAAGCCGATAAAGATTTGCAAGAGCTATTTGAAATAAAAGATTATAAATCACTAATAATTTCAAACGATACTAAATGTACAATTGAAGCACTATCAAGAGAAGGTGGACTAGATGAAGGATTTAGAGCAATATTTGCTTCAATAGATGAATATCATCAACACCCAGATGCTAAAACATATAAAGCTATTTATAACGGAACAAGAGCACTAGACGAGACATTAATAAGTATTATTACAACAAGAGGAGATAAATTAAACAGTGCATGTTTTGAAATGGACCAATATTGTATAAATATTTTAAAAGGAATAGTAACTGCAAATGATTTCTTTGTTGATATATATGCATTAGACGAAAAAGATAATGTTTTTAATCCTGAAAATTTAATAAAAGCAAACCCATATCTTGCATCAACAAAACAAGGCTTAGAAAATCTAAAAACAGACATGCAGACTGCAAGAGATATGGGAGGGAGCGAACTAAGGGACTTTATGACAAAGTCTCTTAATTTATGGGTACAAAATACAGAGGATAGATTTACAAGTCCACAAAAATGGAAGAAATGTGAATCTGATTTAGAATTAGAAGATTTAGAAGGCAAAAAGTGTTATGCAGGATTAGACCTATCTAGCGGAGGAGACTTAACAACAGTAGCAATCGAAATACCTTTAGAAGATGAAGAATTTTTTATTTTTACACATTCTTTCATGCCGAGAGCAAGGTTAAACGAACACATAACGACAGATATTGCACCATACGATTTGTGGGAAAGAGAAGGGCTTATAACAGTAACAGGCGGACAAGCCACATACAAAAATGATTATAAATTTATAGTTAAGTTTTTAAGAGATATGATAGAAAAATACGATTTAGATTTACAAGCAATAGGATATGACCCTCATAATGCAGATGGTTTTTTAGCAGATTTAGAAGAATTTGGAGTACCACTTTTAGAAATAAAGCAATCAGCTAGATTTTTACATGATGGAACAGAGGATATGCAACTAAATATCGAATCAAGAAAAATAAAATACAACAAAAAAGAAGAATTATTAAGCTATAGTGTTTCTAATGCAAAAATAGTGAGAAACAGTTTTGGAGAAAAGAAAATAGATAAAGAAAAAGATTCAAAAAATAAAAGAATAGACCCAGTAGATGCAGTAATAGATGCACATATTACACAAATGAAATTCAAAGAAAAGGAAGAAGTAGATTACAACAAAGAGATGGAAGACTATTTAGAAAAAATGGGCTGGAATTAGGAGGAAAAAGTGAAACTTAAAGAAAGAATTAAAACAGCATATAGAGTGCTAACCAATAAAGCAAGTAAAGATATGGCAATGCAACAATTAATAGATTTTTTAGGACTAAATGACACTAAGGAAAAGGCGTTATCTGAAGCTACTTATTTTGCTTGTTTAAAAGTTTTGAGTGAGTCTGTCGGAAAATTACCATTAAAATTGCTACAACACAATGAAGACGGTGGAGTTGTTACTGCAAGAGGACATCCTTTATATTTTGCATTACATGACAGACCTAATCCTTACATGACATCAACAACATTTTGGTCGACAATGGAGCAAAATAGGAATCATCATGGGGACGCTTATGCATGGATAAAAGGAGCAGGTAAAAAAACGTCGCTATGGATTTTACCATCTGAAAGTGTAGAAATTTGGTACGATGACCAGAAAATATTGAGTGATATACCAGATATTTACTATATCTATTCTTATGGTGGAAAATTATATAAATTTTCATCTGAACAAATAATACATTTAAAAACATCAAGTAGTTTTGATGGAATAAAAGGAATACCTGTTAGAGAACAACTTAAATCTACAATTAGTGGGAATATAAAATCACAAAAAATGTTAAATCAAATGTATAAAAGTGGATTTACAGCTAAAGCCGTTGTTCAATACACAGCAGATTTATCAGATGAAAATCTAAAAAAATTCAAAGATAAGATAGAAGATTTTGCTGGTAGTGATTTAGACGATAAAGAAGTAAAAAACATAATTCCAATTCCAGTTGGAACGACATTAACTCCTTTAAACGTCAAATTAGCAGATAGCCAATTTATAGATGTAAAAAAATATAGTGCTTTACAAATAGCATCTGCATTTGGAATAAAACCAAACCAAATTGGAGACTATGAGAAATCTAGTTACGCAAGTGCAGAGGCACAGCAATTAAGTTTTTATGTTGATACACTATTATACATATTAAAACAGTATGAGGAAGAACTAAATTATAAACTTTTATCAAGAGAAGAAATTGATAATGGATACTACTTTAAATTTAATGTTGGAGTGTTATTAAGAGCAGATTTAAAAACACAAATAGAAACATTAAGTCAAGCAGTATCTAATTTTATATACACACCAAATGAAGCGAGAGCTTTATTGGATAAGCCAGCAGTACCAGGAGGAAATAAACTTCTAGGAAATGGTGCTAGTATTCCTGTAGAACTCGCAGGAGCACAATATACAAATCTTAAAGGAAAGGAGGAAGAAAAACAATGGATGGAACAGGCAATAGAGAAAATACTGACAAAATTGTTGAAGAAGGTGTAATTTGCAAGGCGGTAGGAGTTGAAAATCAAGAAGTTACAGATGATGAACTAAAGAAAATCAACAAATTTACACTAACTCCTTTAAAAGCAGAAGAAGTATTCACTTTTAAATTAATAATGGGAGACAATGAACTGGACGACAGAAATTATGAACCATTCAATTTAAATGCTTTAAAAGATTTGCAAAAATTATACATTGGAAAAACAATGATTAAAGACCACAGAAGAACAGCAGACAATCAAATCGCAAGAGTATATGATACTGAATTAGTCCAAGACAGTAGCAAAACCGTCAAAACTGGAGAAATTTACACAAAATTAATTGCTAAATGCTACATGATTAAAACTGAAAAAAATGCTGATTTAATTGCAGAGATAAAAGCTGGAATTAAAAAAGAAGTATCAACAAGTTGCAAACCAAAACATGCGTATTGTTCAATTTGTGGTTTAGATAACATGAAAAATTACTGTTCACATTGGTGGGGAAAAGAATATGAAACACAAGATGGTAAAAAAACATGTTATTTTACATTAGATGGAGCAAAAGAGGCTTATGAAGTATCTTTTGTAGCAGTTCCAGCACAGCCACGAGCAGGAACTACAAAAAAATATGGTGGCAAAGAAAATAAAAAAGAAAAAAATAAAAATAACGAAGAAGCAGAAATTGATTTAAAAATCAAAAATATAGCTTCTTTTTTATTTACAGAAAAAGAAAATTTGGAGGTATAAATTATGAACAAAAAAATGAGAGAATTATTAGCAAAAATTGAAAACAAAAGAGAATTAGCAAAAGGATATACAGAAGGTGAAAACAAAGATTTAGAAAAGGCTAAAGAAATATTAAATGAAATAGATAAATTACAAGAAGAGTACGAAATAGAAAAAAGACTTTTTGAAAGTGAGAAAGAATCTGCAAAATTAAATGAAGAAGATGTAGCAAAAATAGAAAAAAATATAGCAGACAAAAAAGAAGACAAAGAAGAAGATTCAATACAAAAATTTGCTAAACAAATAAGAAATATTGCAAAAGGAATGAATGAAGGAACACCAGCCGATGGTGGTTATACAGTTCCTGAAGATATTTCTACAATGGTAGAAGAAAGAAGAGAAGCTAAAGCTTCTTTAATTGATTTAGTAAGTGTTGAAACAGTATCTACAAACAAAGGTAGTAGAACATTCAAAAAAAGAAGCCAACAAACTGGATTTACAAAAGTTGGTGAAGGTGGAAAAATCACATCTACTTCAACACCACAATTCGAAAGAATGGATTATGCAATCTCAAAATATGCTGGATATTTACCAGTAACAAATGAATTATTAGAAGATACAGATACAAATATCGTAAATATAATCGTTGAATGGTTAGGAGACGAATCAAGAGTTACAAGAAATAAGATAATCTTAGATTTAATAAAAACTCAAGACGAAACAAAACTAGAAGGATTAGACGATATTAAGAAAGTATTAAATGTAACTTTAGGTAGTGCATTTAAAGCTACTTCAGTAATCGTTACTAATGATGATGGTTTACAATATTTAGACACATTAAAAGATAATGACGGAAAATATTTATTACAACCAAACCCAGCAAATCCAATGGAAATGAGATTATCAGCAGGAGCAGTAACAGTACCAGTTAAAGTAATACCAAACGCTGATTTAGCAACAACTTTAAACAAAATACCATTTATAATTGGAGATTTAAAAGAAGGTATAAGATTCTTTGATAGAAAACAACTAACAATTAATACTTCAAATGTTGCAGCAATCGGAGAATTAAATGCATTCGAAGAAGATTTAACATTATTCAGAGGTATTGAAAGAGAGGATTGTAAAATCAGAGATGAGGAAGCCTTTGTAAATGCGTATATAACTACTACTCCAAGCGTATAGGAGGAAAGATAAATGGAAGAATCAATAAAAGAACTTCTAAAACTAGCAAAAGAATGTTTAAGCATAGTTGATTCTTCCACCTTAAAAGATAAGGAAATCACTATGCTTATACAATCTGCTATATCTGACTTAGAAAGACTAAAAATAGATGTTGAAGGACACATAGAAGATAATTTGTTAAAAAATACAATCATAATTTATGTTAAAGCTCATTTTGGAGATGGAGACATAAACAAAAGAACAGAATATCTAAAAAGATACAAAGCTAATTTAAGAGAATTACAGTTTAGTGAAGAATATAGAGCAAAAGAGGAGGTAGATAGCAATGCGTGATGTTAGTTGCAAGTTGTTATCTACAACTTATAAAAAGAATGAAAAGGGTGTTTTAATTCCTACTGGAACAACAGAAAAAGAAATACCTATCATAGACGAAGAAGATATATATGCAAATGAATATTATCAAGCAAATCAGCAAGGATATAAACCAACTCTAAGACTAGTTATAAGTATTTTAAATTACAACAATGAAGATGAACTAATATATATGAACACTAAATATTCTATAATTCGCCCTCAAAAGAAAAACGAAGATGAGCTTATATTGGTTTGTGAAAGGAAAATCAAAAATGTCTAATTCTATTAAAATTGAAAATCTACAAAAAGAAGTGATGAACTATCTAGAAGATTATGTAGAAGATATTGAAGAAGGTGTAATAGAAGTTACAGATAAATTATCCAAAGAAGCGGTCAAAGAAGTAAAACAAGCATCTCCTAGAAGGCAAGGAACACGAAAAAATCCTTATTGGAAAGGTTGGACCAGAAAAAAAGACACTAAAAGCAAAAGAAGATATGTAATGAAAATACACAACAAAACTAATTATCAATTAACACACTTATTAGAAAATGGACATGCTACCAGAAATGGTGGAAGAACAAAAGCTCAACCACATATAAGACCAGTAGAAGAAAAATATAACAAATTATACGAAAAAGAAATAAAAGCAGTTATAACAAGGAGGTCAAAATCATGAAAAACTTAGAAGAACTAGCAGAAAGATGTGAAAAAGAAGAAATACAGTATACTTATGGAGTTTTTCAAGAACCAATTAGCCCTCCACATGTAGTAGCACTAGAAACAGAAACAGATAATTTTGGTGCAGACAATATAGTCTTTTATAGAAAAAATCTAATACAGTTAGATTTAACGATGGATTATATAGACTTTGATTTGATAGACAAAGTCGAAAACAAAATTTTATACGATATATATTGGAATAAAACAGAACCAACTTATTTGTCAGATGAAAAAATTTGGCAGATAAGTTATTTTTTTGAAATTTAAAAATAGGAGGAAATAAAAATGAGTGAAAAAAACAAAGTGAAATTTGGTCTTAGTAACGTACATGTTGCAAAGATAACAAAAGGTGAAAATGGTGCTATAACATATGGAACACCTTTTAAAATTCCAGGAGCAGTAAACCTTAGTTTAGATGCTGAAGGAGATAACGAGCCATTTTATGCAGATAACATGAAATATTACGAATCTTATGCAAATAATGGTTATTCTGGAGAATTAGAAATAGCTAAGATTCCAGATGAGTTCTTAAAAGAAATTTTAGGACAAACTATCGATTCAGCAGGAGGAGTATTAGAGACAATAAATGATGTAATATCACCTTTTGCTTTTATGTATCAAATTGAAGGAGACGAAACAGGAACTAGATTTTGTTATTACAATACAACAGTATCTAGACCTTCAACTGAGGCATCAACAACAGAGGATACAAAAACACCAAACACTGATACATTATCTATTACTACATCTGCTAGAGAAGATAATGGTCAGGTTAGATATAAATTAGCATTGAGTGACACAAATAAAACTGAATATGATGCATTTTTCGATGAAGTGCCAGAGCCAAAAGAAGCATCAGTATAGATTAATTTCTATACTGATTTTTCTTATGAAAGGAGCAAAAAATGAAAAAAGTTGATATTTGCGGAAAAGAATTTGATATAGATTGCAATGCTTTTACCTATGTTGAATACAGAAAGAAATTTAAAGAAAATGGAATATTCGAGGATTTTGAAACAATTAATAATTTTACAACTATGCAAGTTTTATTAACAGCAGAGTTAAAAGCTAAAAATCCAAACATAACAGAAGCAGAAATAATAAAAGAAACATCTAGACAGCTAATAAAATACATGGACGATTATGTAGAAGCATTAACTAGAATAGCTTATATATGCTGTTATACAGCAAATCAAAAAATTGGCGAGTACGAAGAATGGCTAAAAGGCTTAACAAGAATTAATACAAACGATATGTGGATTGTTGAGGTAACGGAACTTGCCGTAAACTGCTTTTGTGGACGATAAGGTATTTGAAAAGCTTAAAGAAATAAACAAAGATAATAAAAATCAAAAAGAAAGCCTATTTCCAGAACACGAATTTTTAGTTTCATGTTTGAGAATGGGGTTAAAAATAGATGATTTAAAGATTTTAACATATGTAGATGTGTTAAAAATCCTTATTTCTTTTTGCGATAAAAACGAGGACACAGAGCAAAATGAAACAAGAGATGCAACACAAGAAGAAATTCAAAATTTAGTTGCAAGAATGTAGGAGGTAGAAATGGCAGGAACAATAAAAGGAATAATTGTAGAAATTGGAGGAGATACATCAGGACTTCAAAAAGCATTAAGAAGCGTAAATACTGCTACCTCTAGCCTTACTAAAGAGCTGAGAGGTATCAACTCTTTATTAAAGCTAGACCCTTCTAATACAGAATTAGTTTCTCAAAAGCAAAAAGTCTTAGCAGAAAATATAGAACAAACCTCAAAGAAATTAGAAGAATTAAGAAAAGTTCAAGAAATGGCAAATCAAGATATTGATAAGATATCTCCTGAGAACTATAGAAATTTGCAAAGAGAAATAATAAATACAGAAAATAAGTTAAAAGATTTACAAGTACAAGCTTCGAAATGGACACAAGCAGGAGATAGCTTAGAAGCATTTGGAACTAAAGTGACTAATATTTCTAATAAGATAGATAATTTAGGAAATACACTAACAACTTCTTTAACATTACCAGTTCTAGCAATTGGAACTGCAGCAGTAACAACAGGAAACGATTTTGAAGCTCAGATGAGTCGAGTTCAAGCTATCGCAGGTGCTACAAAAGATGAACTTGAACAACTAACAAATCAAGCCATAGATTTGGGAGCATCTACAAGTTTCAGTGCATCTGAGGTTGCAGCAGGAATGGAAAACCTAGCAAGTGCAGGTTTTACAACGAATGAAATAATGGAAGCAATGCCAGGACTGCTAAATTTAGCAGCATCTAGTGGAGCAGAATTAGCAACAGCATCTGAAATTGCAGCAAGTGCAATTAGAGGTTTTGGACTAGAAGCTAATCAATCTGCTCATGTAGCAGATGTGTTTGCAGAGGCAGCAGCGAGAACAAATGCACAAACAGAAGATATGGGAAATGCAATGAAATACATAGCACCAGTAGCAAACACTATGGGATTAAAAATAGAAGAAGTAGCAGCAGCAATAGGAATTATGTCTGATGCAGGAATTAAAGGAGAACAAGCGGGAACAACCTTAAGAGGAGCATTAACTAGATTAACAAAACCAACAGACAAAATGGTAAAAGTCATGGAAAACTTAGGTATAAGTTTTTACGATAATGAAGGTAAAATGAAATCTTTAACTGAAATGATTTCTATGTTACAAAACGCAACAGCAAATTTAACAGATGAACAAGAACAAAATGCATTAACTACCTTATTTGGAACAGAAAGTTTATCTGGTATGGTAGCTTTAATAAATAGAGGCTCTGGAGATTTAGCTGACATGACTAAATCTTTTGAAGATTGTGATGGCGCAGCTCAAGATATGGCTGATACAATGCTAGACAATACAAAAGGTTCAATTGAAGAACTTAGTGGAAGTTTAGAAAGTGCAGGAATTGCAATTCAACAAGCTCTAGCACCAGAAATAAAAGATTTAGCTAAATGGATACAAGATTTAGTAGATGACTTCAATGACTTAAGCGATGAAGAAAAACAAAATATAGTTAGAACAGGATTGTTGGTTGCAGCAATTGGACCTGCAGTAAAAATATTAGGGACTTTAGGAAAAGGATTAGGTACTACAACTAAAGGATTGGGGACTTTCACAAAAGCAATGGTGGTTTT
The DNA here is from genome assembly GCA_944386755.1 of uncultured Clostridia bacterium. GTDB lineage: Bacteria > Bacillota > Clostridia > TANB77 > CAG-508 > CAG-269. Next base: position 49,368 of record CALXCF010000006.1, read on the forward strand.
TAGAAATGGAACAACTTCAACCAATCAAAATGTAAATAGTTTAGCAAAAGGAATAAGTGCAATTACTAGTCCAGTAGGATTAGCAATAACTGCTACAACTGCTTTAGCAGGTGCTTTTATTTATATGAACCAAAAAGCAAATGAAATTCCTACCTCACTTAAAAATGCAATGAAAGAAATGGAGGAGTACAAAGAAGAACATCAAAGCTTTCGAGAAGAAATAGACAAAACATCAGCAAGTAATATGAATGAAATCTCTAATGTAGAAAAATTAAGAAATGAATTATCTACATTAGTAGATGAAAATGGTAGAGTTAAAGAAGCATATAAAGACAGGGTAAGTTTCATATTAAAAGAATTAAATGAAGCACTAGGAACAGAGTACTCAATGACAGGAAATGTCATCAATCAATACAAGACATTACAAGATGAAATAGATACATTAATTTTAAAGAAAAAAGCACAAGTAGTTCTTGAGAATGAAGAAGCAAAATATTCAGAGGCTTTAAACAATAAAGAAAGCGCATATCAAAAAATGATAGATGCTCAAAATGAGTATAACAAGGCCTTAGAAGGAAAAACATACGAACAATACTTTGAAGATTTAAAACAAAACTATATAGATGCTGGTTATACAGTAGAAGCGGCAACAAAAAATACACAAGATTATATGGCTAAATGGGTTGACGGTTACAAGCAAAATTATGAAGATGCAAAAAAGATTCATGGAGATTATTTAAATGATATTGCATCTTATGAAAATGATTTTGCAATAGTGCAAAGCGGAAACAACGAGAAAATACAAGAATTAATAAACAATAGGACCTTTACATATCAACAATCTTCAAACGACGTAGGAGAAACAATAAATCATAATATACAACAAGTTCAATATGAAATGCAACAATATCAACAAGCATACGACCAAGACCTACAAAATCAAGATACATATAATGCACAAAAAAATCAAGCTCAAATAGAAGCAGGCCAGAAACAATTAGAAACATTAGCCCAACAATTAGTTGCAATGACAAGCACAACTGAAGAAATGACTCCTCAACAATTAGAAGCATGGAAAGCTTTAGCGAGTGGCTCTTTTGGGATATATAGTGAATATGTTAGTCAATTAGGTCCTGAAATGCAAACAAAAATACAAGAAGCTACAGGAATAGTAATAGCAAATACACCAGAATTTGCAAAACGTGCAGGAGAAATGGGACAACAAGTTGCAGAAAATTTTGATAAAAACGATACAGCTAAACAAAGTGCATTAAATAATTTACAAGGATTTTATGAAGGATTAAATGACGATGAAAAGAAACAATTGTTACAACAGACAGTAGGAGACAGAGCAGATGAAGTTGCAAAAGAATTTGAAAATGGAGATTATGAAACAAGCGGACAAAATGTATTGCAAGGACTTTATAATGGTTTAAGCAATGGAACATTAGGAGAAAATCTTATCAATAAAGCAGCAGAAATAGCTAAAAATGTAGCAAGTCAGTTTAATATACAATGGGATGAACATTCTCCATCAAAATTAATGGAAAGGATGGCAGAATATTTCTTACAACCTATTTCAACAGTATTTTCTAAAAGAAAAAGAGGTTTAACTAATGAAGCTAAAAGCTTAGCTAAAGGAATCGCTCAAGGATTTGACAATTCGTTTGTTACAGCTAAAAGTTTAAATATTCCAAATATAAAATCTTTAAATGGACAAATTAAACAACAAACAAGAAATATTTTTACGACTCCACAAATTATTTTTAATGTGCAAAAAATGAACGAAGAAAACCTTCAAGAATGCTTTAATTTTATTAATAGAAAATTTGGAAGTCAGTATTAATGAAAAAATATGTTGCAAAATGTAAAAATATGGTATATACTCTTTTTATAAAAATAAAAGGAGGGTATGTTTATGGAAGAAAAAGAAACAAAAAAAGAAAAAACATTTTATAAGAAATGGTGGTTTTGGGTAATTATTGTAATTATTTTAATAATGGCCTTAGGAACAAACAATCAAAATTTAAACACACAACAAACATTAAATAATGATAATCAAACCGCTGAAGATAGTCCAAATAAATTGGAAGTAAACCCATATAAGTCATCACAAGAATACAATGGTGTTTACACATTTTCACTAAGTAGCGATAATAGTTCAGGCTATGCTTTCAGTGCAATAGGAGCGATATCATTCAGTGAAGGAAATTGCAAAATAAAATATAACAAATATAATGATTCTATACCAACCGAGTCAAAAGTAGAATATGACGGATATTGTGGTTTATATGAACAAGATAATGAAGCTTTTTACTTTACAATAAAGGATAAAAATAGTGAGGAATTATATACTTATAAATGCACAAAAACTGATAAAAATTTAGTATGTGAACTAAAAAGTGAATTTGATTTAGCAGGTTGCACGAATAACAACTTAAATTTAATATATGCAAATAATACTCAAGATTTAGATACGGCTTTTCAAGAGATAGTAAATCAAGAAGAAGCAAAGAAAGAAGAGGAAGAAAAAGCAAAAAAAGAACAGGAAAAGATAGAATTTAAAGCTAGTTGCCAAACATACACTTTTGAACAAATGGCAAGAAATCCAGAAAATTTCAAAGGAACAAATGTAAAAATAACTGGTGAAGTAATACAAGCACTTTATGGAAGTAAAGGTGTTGATTTAAGAGTAAACATTACAAAACAAGGAAGTTATACAACATATTATACAGATACAATATATGTAGTATACTACCCAGAAGATGGAGAAGATAAAATATTAGAAGATGATATTATAACAATATATGGAACATCACAAGGAGATTATACATATACAAGTACATTAGGAGCACCAGTAACATTACCTCTTGTTTATGGAAAATATATTGAAATAGATTAAACAAGTAAAACACTTACAGAAATGTAGGTGTTTTATTATATAGAAGAGAATGGAAACTGAAAAAAGAATGCAATAAACATAAACCAAATACATTAGATTGAATGGTATTTGGTTTATCAGTTGTAGTTTTAATAGTTAATCTGCTAAGATGAGTTATATATAAGGGCTTTAAGAATTGTCTCTAAATTTTTTGATAAACATTATATATTTAATAACTTCATTTATTTCTTCCTCTGTCAAACTATTAAAGTACTCTGACAAGGTAAAGAAAACATATGGATTTCTAATATCAGATAATCCCATTAAGAAATCTAAAGAGACATCAAAAAACTTAGCCATTTTTATTTTGATATCATCGCTTGGAATCCTATCTCCGCTTTCATACTGAGAAATTGAAGAAGTGGCAATTCCTAGTTTTTCAGCAAGTTGCGACTGAGTTAAATTTAATTCTTCACGCAATAATTTAATTTTTTCTGATATTGTTGACATGACTACACCTCTTGATACGATAATAACACAAATTCTACAAAAAGTAAATTTTTTTTACAAATCTATAAAAAAATGTTGACAACGTTATTAAGGTGTGATATTATTTCACTGAAAGAGAAAGGAGGTTGTGGATAAGTGGAAGTTTTAATACCATACAAAGTTGATGCAGAAAAGATACGAATGGAAAGAGCTAGACTTAATTTAAACAAAAATCAAGTAGCTGAAAAAATAGGAGAGACAAGATTCGTAATATCAAGCATCGAAAATGAAAAATACAAAGCGGTAAAGCTAAATGTATTAGAAAAACTAGCAAGATTCTATAATTTAAAATTAGAAGATTTGCTAAAAAAAGAAGAGAGATAATGTGCGGTCGGCAAACTACAACATTATCTCAACAAACAGAGTTAAACTCTATATGTATATAATTATATCACAGATTAGAGTCTAATTCAAGTATAAATTGAAAGGAGACTCTTTTTATTATGATTATCGAAAATGGAATTAAACACATAAGAATGGGTTGGAAAAATGGATTTGTAAAAGGTGTGATTTTAAATGATGATACTATAATTCAAAATATGCAATGTAGCTTAAATGCAAAAATTCCAACTGATGAAGAACTAGATAAAATAGACAAAGAAAATATGGAAAGGAAAGAAGAAAAAGTTTTTGATGAATTTCAAAGAAAAGAATGTGAACTAGAAGAAATAACAGATATGTTATGGCTAGTGTATGAAGATTATTATGCAACAAAAGAAAAAGATTTGTATATTAAAGCAAATAATTATGACAGATTAGAAAGATATTTAATAAATATACATTCATTACTTCATTCAAGGCAACAAGAGATGGCAAAATTCATTGATGATGTATATGCAGAAAGAAAAGCAACGAAAGAAGGTGCTGAAGAATGTATATAGAAAACATATGGGGAATATTCTTTTGTATGTATGTTCCAATGGTTATAGTTACAATATTAGCCTATTTAGAAGGAAGAGAGGAAGGGAAAAGATATGGAAGAAGGAATAATTATTCAAAATCAAAATTTGCCAGACAAAATAGAAGACCTTGCAAAATTCGTTCTAGTAGGTAGAGAAAAGTTAGTATCTGTTAGAGCAGAAATAAGAGCAATTAATAAATTAGAACTTGCAGAAGAAGTAAGAGAACAGAAAAAAGAAGAAGCGCAAATGCTAGCAGAGGCTCTAATAGATGCAGAGGTTAGAATAGGAGATTTATTAAAACAAATACCTAAAGCTAAAAATCAATATGACAAATGCAGTTCGCAACAGTGCGAAAAGCAAAAAGAAACCAAACAAGAAGTAATAACAAGATTAGGATTTAATAAAGACCAAGCTAATAGATTTGAAACGATGGCATCTAACAAAGATATAGTCGAACAAGTAAAAGCAGAAGCAAGGGAAAACGAAGACATACCAACAAGAACAAGAGTATTACAATTAGTAAAAGAAAAAACAAAAGAAGAGAGAGATACAGAGTATCTAAGAGAACAATTCAGAGAAATCGAAAGAATAAAAGGTACAGAAATAAGAATGCATGAAGCAATTTATAAAATACAAACAGTTGAAGTTAATGAAGAAAATGTGCAAATATGGCTTGATGGATTAGAAGATTATAGAAAAGAAACTTTAATAGACGATATAGACGAAATAATCAATAAATATGAATTTATAAAAGAAATATGGTTAAAGAATAACCAAATAAGGAGGATTAAATAATATGGATAGAAAAGTAACATTAAAAATCCACGATGAAATAAAAAATAGTGGAAATTTAGATAAAGATTATGTAGTAGAATTAGTAAAGGCGTTAGATGATAGACCAGATATAGATAAATTAGTAGAACAACATTATAAATCAAAAGCAGATAGAATAATATCTAGTTTTAAAGACCAAAATGGAATAAGAGATTGTTTTGCAATAAGAGATAGTAGCAACAATACAAAGTATATAGACATTTCAAGACCTGATTTGTTAACTAAAAGTCAAATAGAAGAAGTACAGACTAAACAAGAAAAGCTTAAAAGAAAAAAGGAAGAAGTACTACTAAAAGTAAATATGGCAGTTCAAGTTAAGAATGGACAAGTTAAATTAGAAGATTATGAAAAAACATTAAGAAAAGAATTAAAAGCATAATAAAAATAGATTAAAGGGCAGTCTAACGAGGCTGTCTTTTAAAGTGTTTTTATTGTTAGAAAGGAAATAATATGGTTAGAGAGTTTAAACTAATAAATGAAAAAGGTCAAGAATATTCTTTAATGGATTTATATAATTATTGTTTTTTGAGTGACCCAAGTGGATTAGGATATTCTTATTCAACAGAATACCAGCAACTAGGTAACACATTCTTAACTAATTTAAGAAAAATGGAACAAGGTCAAATATCAGGAACAGCTAATTTTAGTAGCTATGATAATTATAGAAAATTAATAGACTTCGTAGAAAACTCTGAACAACTAAGATTTGCATACAAGATACCGTACTATACAGGAGCTAAAGAATACTTTAAAGATGTTCAAATTCAAAACATAACAAAAACACAAAAACAAACAGACGGAATATTAAAAGAGACAATCACATTTGATTGTCTTTCTTTATGGTACGAAGAAAATACAATAGAATACACAATAGAACCAATGGAGAATGAACTTCGATGGGATTTTTATTGGGATAGTTACTTTAATGATAATAACTCAACAAATATAAAATATTTAAACAGTGGACAAGTAGAAGCACCAATCGAGGTTGAAATTAATGGAGCAGTATCAAACCCAAAAATTGAGCTATTTATTGAAGGAATCTTATATCAAACAGTATCAATAAATACTAATATTTTGGAATATGAAAAATTAATTTATAACAGTAGAGAAAATCAATTTGAAATTTCAAGAATAAAAACAGACGGCACAAAAGAAAAGCTATTTAAATGGGGAGTTATAAATTTTGAAGATGATATTGTAGTTCGTATTCCGAAGAATAAATCTTGCGAAATTAGATTAAGTGCTGACAACACAATTACAAGTGCAAAACTAACTATCTTACCTCAGTACAAATGTGTGTAGGAGGTGCTTAGATGAATGAATTGACAATAACTTTTAACAATGAAGATTATACACTAATCTACAATAAACAAACAGAATATTATGAAATAGAACTGACAGCACCTCAAACAGGTGGAATATATGAGGTGGAAGCTAATTTTACGGATTTATTTAATAATGAATATGAAAATTCACAAGTAATTCAAGTTTTAGCAATTCAAAAAATCGAATTAGACATGACAAAGATGTTTATGTGGATTTTTGATTATAAAGACTTCTCTATTAAAGATATAGTAGAAATAGCAGATTATGAAATTACGATAGACGAAGAAACAAACGCAAATTCAACTATTAGAGTTTTGAAAGACACAGGAGCAAAAGCAAGAGATATAGTTGCAGTTAAGAAAAATAATGAAACTGTCTACTGGGGGATAATTAACGAAGTTTCTAATAATGACGGAGAACAACTATATGAATATACTACAAAATACATAACAAATATGTTTAATCAAGATGTAATCTTAGAAAACGAAGAATTAATAAAAACAACAGGGGTTGAAGATTTTATAGCAAATGCAATTACAAATAATTTTATAGAAAATGAAGATACGTTCTTGAATAAAACATATCTTCAACTAAATGTAAAAACACATACAACAAAACAAACGACAGTATCTAATGTTCAGGACGGAATTTACAATTTACATACTTGGATGACAAACTGCACACAAAACTACAATATTGTATATGATTTTTCTATTTTAAACGGAAAACTCGTAATTACAATAGAAGTACAAGAAACAGAAAAAGAATTAATAGATGTAAATGCGCAGGCAATATCGAATTACAGTGAAGTGTTTGAAACAGATGTAGTTGCTAAAGTAACAGTATTAACAAGCACAGGTCAATATAATTTATATTTATTAAACGATAGGACAACAACAACAGATATGAACAACGAAAATAGAGCAGATGGAACAGTAGAAACGGTCTACACAGAAAATATGGAAGATGCAAATCAGAAAGCATTAGATGTTATGAAAAGTAATAGTTATAATCATAACATCACTTTTAGTTTAGCAGATAAATATATAAAAATTGGTACACCAATCGCAATAAAAACTAAGAAATCTATTATTTTAGATACTTATATTTCAGCAATAAAATTTACTCAAGCAAAATTTTTTGAATACACTTGCGGAAATATAAGAGTTAAGTTTATCGATAAATTATTAAAAGAAAGGAAAAATTGATATGGTAAAAGGAGAAACATTTAATCTACAAGTATTTGAAAGTGAAGCATTTAGACATTTTATAAATGTATTTACTAATAAACAATCTGGTATTACTTCAGGTTGTGAAGTAACAAAAGACTCACAAAATATAACAATTGGACAAGGTTATTTCTTTATTCAAGGAGGTTTGCTAAGAGAAACAACAGGAACAGCTAATGAAATACCAAGCGATGCAGGATATTATAAGTTAGTATATGAAATAGATTTATCTAAAACAAACACAAAGGACCAGTTTAATCAAGGAAGTTATAAATATGTAAAATCTTTAGGTAGTTATCCAGATTTAACACAAGAAGATTTAGATAATGGTGGAACGATATACCAGTTGCCCTTTGCACAATTTAGAATTACAGAGCAAGGACTTCAAGATTTTAAAGATATAAGATCAATTGTTGATTATGGAATATACATAAATCAAAATGAAAGAAGTTCAATTTGTGCTTATAAGGCATCAAATCAAAACATAGCGCAAGGAACAGGAATTAAATTTGCTTTAGACTCTGCAGATTTTGATGGAAATTATTTTGATATAACAAGCAATAACGAAATTAAAGTACTGAAAGACTGTAGAGCTAAAATAAGTTCAAAACTCTTTGTTGATAGAAGTGGTGGAGTTGGTTATGTAATGACTATAATATATAAAAACAATAATGCTTTATCAAGAAGTTTGGAAGAAATTTCTGGCGAATATTATACTAATTGTAACGATGCTGGTGTTGTGTGTGACTTAAAAGCTAATGATTTGATAACCATGACAATCGATTATGCTTCTGATACAGGGAATCCATACGTAAGAAGTGGAAAAGAGAACAGCAATATAACAATATTTGTAGTTTAGGAGTTTAAAATGGAAAATAAAATAGTAGAAATCATAACAGAGCCAAACAAAGTTTATGTTGGTTCTGTTTTTAAATTAAAAATAAAAGCTATAAGATATGCAACTTATGAAGAACTTAAGCCTAAGACGTACAACGAAGTTAAATCATTTAGTTATAAAGAATTAGGAGGAATGTAAAATGGCAACTACAACAAACGGAATTTATTATCCAAATGATTATAATGCTGCAGCAGATATACCATCTGATCTAAAAACAATGGCTGAAAGTATTGATAAAAATATCCAAGACAATAAATACAACGACACAAAAATAAAACAAAACATAACAGACCTACAAACCAAAAATACAGACCAAGACGAAAAAATAGAAACAATAGAAACTGAGCAATTAACTCAAAACGACTTATTACAACGAACACAAAGTGCATTAATAAATATAACAACAGAAAAATCTAGTAATATAAATGTAAAAGACTCAAGTAATTTAAATGCTAAAATCGGTGTGTTTGGGACAAGTTCACAAGAAACAAGAAGTGGAAAAAACAAGTTTGATATAAACAAATTAAATGATATAAGCCAAATTACTGAAAAAGATAGCACAACAGGAACATTTACGTTATCAAACGCATGGGTAACTCAAATTCTATCAAATAAAAATATAATAAAAGACATAAAACCATCAACACAATACAAGTGTGTAGCAGATGTAACATTGCTAGCAAAACCAGATAATATAAAGAGCGGAACAAATCATAATATTCTTCTATGCTTATACAATGGAACAAATCAAATTTCTATATGTAATACGAACGATGCAAATGAAAAAAATAATTGGACATTAAACGAAACTAAAAAAATGACTAGAACATTTACAACACCCGAAGATTTAACAAGTTATAGAATGATTGGATATACATATTATACAGATGAAGACAAACCAGAAGGCTCATTCAAATTCGAAAACATAATGATATTAGAAGCAACAGAAGAAGATGAAACTTTTGAAGAAGCAGGCGAAACACCATCTCCAGAAATTCCTTCTGAAATTAAAAATGTTACAGGAGATATAAACGTAATAACTACTAATGAAAATTTAGCAGTTGCTGATTGGGCTGAAAGATTTGTAAACGTTGTAAACAACAACTCTAAAGCCAGGTTGGAAGAAACAGACGGAAGAAAATGCTTATTTTATAATGCAGATGCAGGTTATCAAAACGATGATGCATACTTTTTCAAATATATTTTCAAAAAGAATACTAGATATGTAATAAGTTTCTATATAAAACCAAGCACAATGCAAGGAAATTTCGCTATTAAATACACAGACGGTTCGATGGGAAGTGTACAAAATTTAATAGCAGGAGAATGGCAAAAAGTAGTAATATATACAAAGACAAATGCAACAGTTGAAGAGGTTTGTGTACAATATTTATCTGGTAATTGTCGTATAGATTTAGATACTATACAAATAACAGAAGGAACAACAGAGAAAGAATACATAAAAAATCAAGGTCAAACAATAACATTTCCACTCCAAGAAGGACAAAGGTTAGCAGATGGAGACAAATTAGCAGATGACGGAATACATCATAAGAGAAAACAAATAACAATAACAGAAGATATGTTAATACAAGGAATTGTAACTACTTATACAAATTTAGATTATATCAGGATTAAAAAACCAACTGACTTTGCTGGTTATAATAATCCGAAAGCTAACATATCATTAATAAGTTTTGCAAAAGAATTTACAGATTGGACTTTTGATAGTGCTAATTACATAAACAAATACACATGTCGTCTACAATATGCACATTTCATGCTTGGAATAGAAAAAGGAACAACGTACGCAGAAATAAAAGATAAATTAATTGGACAAACAATTGAGTACGAACTTGCAGAAGAAGAAATCGAACCATACACACCAGCACAACAAGAAGCATATAACAAACTACAAAATGTATTATCTTATAAAACAGTAACAAATGTATTCACTGATACAGCATTACTAGAGTTTAAATATGTTGCAGATACTGAAACTTGGGTTATAAACGAAATAAAACCACTAAAAGAACAAATAAGTACAATAAATGAATTGTTAAGTACAACAGGAACAAGTGCTTTACTATTAGACAATATGCAAACTGATTTAGAAAGTGAGGTGATATAAAATGAATATAGCAACATTATTAGAAAATCTAATCACAAAGAAATTTTACGAAAATAAAGAAGAAATACAAAATAAGTTAGATGTATTCTACGCAATGAGTAAAATAAGTGATGAAGAATACACAAATTTAACTTTAAAAGTTGAAGATGTTTACAAAGTAGAAGAAGAAGTAACAGAAGTTACAGAAGATACAGAGGAGGGCTAGTATGCAAGATTCACAATTTTTAGAAAGACTTGTAGCTGTAGAAGAAAGAAGTAAGTCTAATACTAAAAGATTAGATGAAGTAGAAGGAAGAATGGATGAAAATGAAAGAATTTTGAATAATGTGGACAAGTCACTTTCTGTAACAGTAGAACAAATAAAGAATATAGCAGAAGATTTAAAAACAACAAGTATTAACTTTAAAGAAGCTATAATGAGAAGTAATACAGCAAATAGTAAAGAGACAGAGATATTAAAGGAAAAGTACAACGAACTAGAAAAGAAATATGAAAAATTAGATACTAAAATTGAACAAGAAACAATAGGAAAAGATGCTGAAAATTGGAGAAATTCAAAAAGCAAAGTAATATCATGGATTATTACAGCTATTTTGACAATAATAGCAGGAGTACTAGGAATATCAAAATTTTTATAAAAAAGGAGGGAATGGCTATGGAAATAACAGTAGCAATAATAATAACAGCATTAACTTTAATAGCAGGAGAAATAACAAAATTAACAAGTTTAGATAACAAGTACATACCTTTGCAAAACATTATAATTGCAATTATAGCAAGTATAGTATGCATTGCTTTTAAAGTAGAAGATATGTCTGTTTTAGAAACAATAGTAACATGTATATTTGGAACAATGTCTGCTGGAGGTATAGCAGATTTAAAGAAAATAACTCAAAAGGAGGAATAATTATGGAAGATAATATTTTTGAAGAAACAGTAGAGTTTTCTGAAGAATTATATCAGAAGAATATAGCAGAAAATACATTTGAAGTTGAATATGAGGCAGGTGAAGACAATGCAAATAACTAATGTAATATGTCCAAGTTCAAAATATTCTATCAAATGCCCAGATGTAACAACTAAAGATGGAATATGCGTACATAATACAGCAAATGATGCAAGTGCTATGAGTGAAATTTCATATATGATAGGGAATAACAATAAAGTTTCATTTCATGCAGCAATAGATGATGAGAGAGTTGTAACAGGATTACCTTTTGATAGAAGTTGTTATGCTGCAGGAGATGGAAGATATGGAAGTGGAAATGCACATAAAATTAATATAGAAATTTGTTACTCTAAATCTGGTGGAGAACGTTTTGAAGAAGCTGAAAATTTAGCAGCATGTTATATAGCATATTTATTAAAACAGTATGGTTGGGGCATAGAAAAAGTTTCCAAACATCAAGATTATAGTGGGAAATATTGCCCTCATAGAACGCTAGATATGGGGTGGGAGAGATTCCTAAATAAAATAAGAGAACAATTAGGATTACAAACACAGCCGATAGAAAATAATAAAGATTATAGTGGAGGAAGTGATGAAGAAGTGAGAAAGTACGTAAATGGAAGCACAATAGAGAATATATACGCAGATACATCTTTGACTAAGAAAATAGGATATTTAAATCCAAGAGAAGAATGTGACTGTTTTGGGATTTTTGAAAATAGACCTATGGTAAGATATAAAGTAGATGGTTCTAATAACTATAAAATAGGCTTTGCTAAATGGACAGGTGGAGTGAAATAAAACACAAAAGCTAGATTAGATTAATTTCTAGTCTAGCTATTTTTTGTGCATAAAAATAAAGAGAAAAGAAATTATTTATCTTTACTCTTTATTAATCTCATATTAGACAATAATATATTCTATTTTTATTATAATAAACTATTTTTTTAAATATGTCAATAATTTATATTTAATTCTTCGAAAATAGCTAAAAATCAAGCTATGCAAGTATATTGATTCAAAATAAAAATCCATTAAAATCGAACCTCGCAAGCCGATATTTTATTGATATTTCAAGAAAAATTAAAGATTTTTTAAATTTGCAATTTTTAGAAATTTGTGCTATAATATTGACAGATAATAAAAGAAATGTTACAATTCTTTTACTTTAATATTACATTTTAAAAAACTTTGTAATATTTATTGACACATAAGAATAAATTTATTACTATAGAATTAATAAAAAAGATTAAGAGCCGAAGCCCTTAATCGAGAGTTGTTTTTTTAGGAGTTTGAGTTTTATCTCTGGAATTGGGATAAAGCTCAAATTTTCGTTTTACAGATTCATATTTAAACGAATATTTACTTTTTGAGCAAATATGTACCAGAAGGCACATTCCGCAAAGCGAAAATACCAACACCTATCAACCATTTAAGAATTAAATCTAGCATGGCGTGATATCCCCCTTTCTTCTTTAGTTGCACCAAACAATCAGCGAAAGTCAGGTGCATAAAATAATATTTACATAGTTGGACATAGAAGTTAAATACTAATCTATGCACCCAACTCAAAAGGGGTTTCAAAAACAACTTTCTCATACTATATCAAAAATTATACTACATAGTCAATAGCTATTTGACATAATAAATGATAAAATGACAAAATTTTTCGACAAATTTCGCACGACAAGATAAATATTAAGTGCTATAATATAAACAAAAGATAAAATAAAATAGATATAATATTATAATATAAGAAGTTTGCTTTTAGCAAGCTTCTTTTCTTTTGCATAAAAACATAAAAATTGCAAAAACTAAAAACGGTGATCATATGAATTTTTATAAGAAAAGTAAAAAAGAATTTAAAAGATATATTAGAGAAAATCCGTACACAACTAAAGAAGAATGGGATAATTATGCACACCGAAACTGCTTAGCTAGTGCATTTACATTAGAATGTCACGAAATAATAGATGAAACACTAAAATTACTGATAATGAGAAGCAAAGATAGATTTGAATTTTTAAAAGAGATTTTTATAATAATTCCTCCGAAAAGCTTGAAAAAAATTGAAAAATTGTGTAAATTAAGAAACGGTGATACAAAAGAAAATGAAAATTGATATTTTAAAAAGAATAAAGAGAACGAGAAAACTATTAGATAAAAACATAAAAAAATATGGTTTAAATTCAAATGAAACTAAAAAAATAAGCAGAGAAATGGACGAACTAATAAAAGAATATTACGATAGTATAAAAACAGTAGAATATCCAGATTTTTCAGATATGTTTTTATATTATAAGAAATCTTATGAAATGTTAAAAAGTGTAACGTTGCAATTAAAGAAATTTCCTTCAATTTTAGACTGGACTAGCTTTGCAAAAGAAAATAATTGTTTAAGTCATATATCATTAGAATATATATCAAAATTGGACTGGAATTATTTAGAAATTAAAGTTAAAAGAGAATTAAATTTAGAAATTTAAAAAATTTTTTCGCATGGCACAAGGCTTTGCGACTTTTTTTGTCGAAAACGACGGTAGAATCCTTGACGGATTTTTTAAAATAAATATAATTAAAGAAAGAGAGATAGATGACCCACTACAATCCTCTATCTCTCAAAGGTCACACTCAATGAGTATGTATACATAGAGTATAACCTCTTTGAGTGTAAAAGTCAAATTTTTATGCGAAAGTGAGGTTTTATTTTATGAAAGATGTAGTATTAAATGAAGTAATGAAAGAATTAATTATTAGTAAAAAGGATTTTGAAAAATATTTTAAGAAGAAAAATATCATTAACATAGAACAATATAATGTCTATATAAAAACTAAGTCGGGAAAAAGTCGGGAAAAATAAAATACTGTAAAATTACAAATTGTTGTAATCTTACAGCATCAAGTGTTTGGTGAGCCAGGAGGGGCTTGAACCCCCGACCCCATGCTTAGAAGGCATGTGCTCTATCCAGCTGAGCTACTGACCCATAACTCAATGACAATAAATATAATAGCACAAAAATATTGCCATGTCAAGAAAAAAATCAAAAAAATAAGCTAAACATGCCAAACAAACCAAAAACAAGAAAAATAATATTAGATAAAAGAGAAACAAAAGAAGACTTTAAATGCTTAGACAAAAACTTGCCACAAAAAATAGCAAGCAAATTACTCATACACATACCAAAAATAGAGCCACAAATCAAAGAAAACTTATAAGAAGGATACTCTAATCCCAGACCCAATGAGGCCAAAAAAGTTTTATCACCTAATTCTCCAATAACAATAGAAATAGCAACAATTATAATAGCGCCAAAAGAAAAATGAGAAAGTTTATTCAAAAACGAAACTTTAGATTTACTTGAAGAACTTGAAACTTCCTTTTCTGGAAAAAAGCCAATAATTCCAAATATAATAAAAGAACAATATGTAAAAAATTTTAAATAAAATTGAAAAGAAGAGCTAGAAAAAGAAGCAAGACTACTACCAAATAAAATTGCAATTCCATGACTAAAAAAAGTACCTAAAGCGACACCTAGCAAAATTTTATAAGCTCTATTTTTTGCAGAAAAAGACAAAACCAGTAACTGTGTTTTATCTCCAAGTTCAGCAAAAAATATCATTGAAAAAGCAACAAAGAAAGGGTATAGAAAATCCATAACAAACTCCAATCAAATTATTATAATTATTCTATATTAAATATAATAAGGAAACTTAGATTTTATTACAAGTATATCTAAACTACTTCACATATCAGATAAAAGTTACAATTGAAGTTCCAATGTAAATTTTTTGTGAATTGCTTTACTTTAAAAAAAGAAAATGATAATATGTTAGGGAAATACGGATTACGAGAAAATAAAAAGCCAGAAACAAGAAAAAACAAAATTTAAAAGGAGGAATATTTTGTGATAGAGGTAAAAAATGTTACAAAAAAATATGGCAAAGTTACAGCCGTAGACAATATTAGCTTTACCATAAATGACGGCGAAATAGTTGGGCTATTAGGACCAAATGGAGCCGGAAAAAGTACAACAATGAACATGCTAACAGGCTTTATTGAACAAACATCAGGAACAATCATAATTGACAATTATGATATGTTAAAAAAGCCTAAAAAAGCAAAAAGAGAAATAGGATATATGCCAGAAGGAGTGCCATTATATACAGACCTAACAGTAAAAGAATTTGTTAGATACATGGCAGAAATAAAAAAAGTAGATAAAAAAGAGAGAAAAGAAAAAGTAGAAAAAATAATTGAACAAACAGGACTAAAAGATGTTCAAAAAAAATTAATCAAAAACCTATCAAGAGGATATAAACAAAGAGTAAGTATGGCAGGAGCATTAGTTGGAGAACCTAAAATATTAATACTAGACGAACCAACAGTAGGACTTGACCCAAAACAAATAACAGAGATTAGAAATTTAATAAAAGAATTAGGAAAAACACATACAGTTATTCTAAGTTCACATATCTTATCAGAAGTAAGCCAAATATGTAATAAAGTAATAATAATAAATAAAGGTAAAATCGTTGCAGTAGATACACCAGAACATCTAGAAGACAAAGTATCAAGCAACAATTGCATATATGTAACAGTAGAAGATACTGAAAACAAAATGAAAGATATTAAAAATAAAATAGCAGACATAGAAAACATAGAATTAGTAGAAGAAAATGAAGATGGAACAAAAGAATATATGATAGAAGGAAAAAAAGATGTAGACTTAAGAAAAACCATCTTCTCAGAATTTGCAAAAGAGAGTATAACAATTTTCGAGATGAAAAAAGCAGATACAACACTTGAAGATGCATTCATGAAACTAATAGAAGGAGGGGAAAATAAATAATGTGGGCAGTAATAAAAAAAGAGATTAAATCATATTTCTATTCTCCAGTTGGATATGTATTTATAGGATTATTTTTAATAATGTTTAGTATATTTTTCTATACAGATGTATTTACATATCAAAGTACAAATTTTGAATATATATTTTATTCAGGAGCAACAATACTAACATTTATAGTACCAATATTAACGATGAGAACATTTGCAGAAGAAAGAAAAACAGGAACAGAACAATTGTTATTAACATCACCACTTAGTATAACAAAAGTAGTAATAGCAAAATTCATTGCAGCAACACTAATAGTAATAATTACAGAACTTTGTACATTTCTATATTTTGCAATTTTAAGTTTCTTCGGAACACCACATATAACAACAGCATTAGTAACATTACTAGGATTTTTACTATTAGCAATGAGTTATATAGCATTTGGAATACTAGCATCAAGCATAACAGAAAATCAAATAATAGCAGGAGTAATAACAATAGGATTTTTCATTTTAACATGGTTTCTACCATCATTTAGCGACATATTTACAAACTTCTCGCTTATCAATATGTTCTCAAAATTCCCAGCAGGACAAATTGATATTGCAGATACAGTAACATTTATTACATTTACAATTGCATGCTTATTATTAACAGTAATATTTATGCAAAGAAGAAAAAGTGTAAGATAGAAAAAATGTAGGGAGGGAAAAAGTTTGAAAGAGAATAAAGACAAAGAAAATAAGAAAGCAGAAAAAATAAAGACAAAAGAAGATAGAAAAGCAAAAAAAGAGCAAAAGAAACAAGCCAAAAAAGAAAAAGCTCCAAATAAATTTATTCAAACAATAAAGAAAAAATGGTTAATAGATGGAACAAAAATAACAATATTAGTTTTATTAATCATAGCGGTATTTATAGCAATAAACCTTGGAATGCAAGCATTAGACTTAACACCACTTGATTTTACACAAGAACAACTTTACACATTAACAGATGAAAGCAAGGAAAGAGTAAAAGACATAGATAAAGATGTAAACATATATTTTATAGGATATACAGATGAAGATTCAACAGTAGATTTAGCAAAACAATATGGAAAAGCAAATGAAAGAATTAATGTAGAAGCAATAGAAGATGTAAGTACTAGACCAGATTTATCACAAACATATGGAATAGAAAGCGGATCAGAAGGAATAATTGTGGAATGTGGAGAAAGGTCAAAAGTATTAACAGCAAGTGATTTAGTAACATATGACACATCAACATATGAAACAATAAGCATAGCTGAAGAAAAATTAACAAGTAGTATATTATCAGTAACAGCAGATGAAGTACCAAAGGTATATTTCCTAGAAGGATATAGTGACTTTTCACTATCACAAAACATGTATATGTTAAGCATCTACTTAGGAAATGAAGTAAACGAAACAAATACACTAGACATACTATCAGTAGGAAAAGTGCCAGATGACTGTAATACATTAGTAATTACTTCACCTAGCAAAGACTTTGATGATGTTGCAACAAATGCTATATTAGATTATATAAACAAAGGCGGAAACATATTATGGATGAACGCAGCAATAGCCACAGAAGTAGATTTTCCAAATGTTAATAAAGTGCTAGAAACATACGGAATAAAACCATTTGAAGTAGGAATTATAAGAGAAACAGATACAAGCAAAATGGTATCAGAACAACCAGATTTAATTATGCCAGAAATACAATATTCAGATATAACAAAAGATATATATAATACAACTGGAGTAATATTTGTAAATGCAATAAAAATCAATGTAGATACAGACAATTTAGATGAACTAAATGTAGAAGAAAATGATTTACTACTTGCAAGTGAAGGTTCATATTTTAGAACAGATTTCAATAATCAACAAAATGGAGCAGCAGATGGAGAAGAAACTGGTACATTTGTAGTTGGAGCCGAAATGGTAAAAACAATCCAAGAAGCAGATGAAGAAGCAGGAACAGAAGGAATTGAATCAAAATTAGTAATATTTGGAGAAAATTATTTCATATCTGATTATCAATTAAGCCAAAACTCTCAATATGGTGCAATTCAACTAGCATATAACAAAGACTTAGTACTAAATTCTATCGCATATTTAACAGATAGAGAAGAAGATATTACTGCAAGAAAAGATACAGGAACAGTTACTTATACTGCAACAGAACAACAAGATACTATTATTAGAGCAATTATATTCACAGTTCCAGCTTTAATAATTATAGTAGGAATAGTAGTATGGCAAGTTAGAAGAAGAAAAAAGTAATAGTTGAAAAATAAAGAATAAAATACTAACAAATATCATAAAATATTACAAAAACAAAAGGAGAACCTAAGCAAATGAAAAACGTTATAAAAGTAGTTTTTGTAATCATAGGTACATTTATAGGAGCAGGTTTTGCGTCAGGGCAAGAAATATACCTGTTCTTTTTTTCTTATGGTATAAATGGACTTATAGGAATCTTAATATCAAGTATATTAATGGGATATGTAATATATAAAACTTTAAAAATTATAAAACAATATAATGTACAAAATTATAAAGAATTTCTAGACAGAATAATATACAAAAAAACAACAAAATATAATAAAAATTCAAGTATTGCAAAAGTAATAAATTTAGTAGTAAATACATTTACATTAGTAACATTTTTCATAATGATAGCAGGATTTGGAACATATTTTGCACAAGAATTCGGAATAAACCAATTAGTTGGAAGTTTTATACTTGCAACAATAACATATATCATTTTAAACACAAGTGTAAAAGGAGTAGTAAAGGCGAATGGGATTATAGTACCTATTTTAATTATTTTAGTAGGAATAATAGGAATATTAAATATAAAAAATTTGCCATTATTGCAAATAAAAAATTACATGATACCAAATAATAATATAGAATTTATATTACAAGCAGTTTTATATGCAAGCTATAATAGCATTTTACTTATACCAGTACTCATCACATTAAATAAATATATAAAAAATAAAAAGCAAATAATTAAAATTAGCATATTAAGTAGTGTAATAATTGCAATAATGTCAACATTAATTTTTTTACTATTAACTAAAGTAGATGTAGATATTGAAAAGTTAGAAATGCCAGCAGTATATGTGGTTTCAAACATGTTTTATATATTAAAATATTTGTATGGATTTGTAATTTTAGGTTCAATATTTACAACCACAATTTCTTTAGGAATGAGCTTTTTGCAAAATACAAGCAAAAATGAAAAGAGTTATTCACATATTGCGTTAATTATGTGTATAACTTCTGTTGTGGTTTCAAAAATTGGATTTTCTAATCTGGTGAATTTGCTCTATCCAGTTTTTGGTTATTTGGGATTATTGCAAATATATAAAATCGCGGTAAAAAATACACATTTTATAACATAAATCAATTAGCAAGAATTTCTTGCTATTTTTCAATTTATATAGTAAAATAAAGCCATAAAAAGCAAAAGAAAACAGCATACAAAAAAGATAAGGAATGTGATAAAATGAGAGATTTTTGGGAAGAAGTAGAAAGTGAAAACACAAAAAAGAAAATAAATAAAAAGAAAATACTAATAATAACAGTAATTATAATAATATTAATAGCAGTCATCACAACTTCATTAATATATATATATAATCAACCAGCAAGAGAATGGATTGATAAAAACATACTAAGAAAAGAAGTATTACAAAACAATGCAACAACAATAGAACTAAAAGATGAACAAAGCAATATATACGCATTCAATAAATACATAGGAATATTAAGTAGGACAAAACTAAACATATATAACCAAAGTGGAAATACAGAAGCAGAACTAGATATACAAATATCGAATCCACTATTTAATTCAGCAAATAGATTTCTAGCAATTGCAGAAAATCAAGGACAAAAATTCTATTTAATAGAAGATAAAGAAATTAAATGGGAAACAGAAATAGAAGGAAATATATCACAAATAAATGTGAACAAAAATGGATATGTTGCAGTAGCAATTACAGGAACAAGTTACAAGACAGTAGTAGCAATGTATTCACCAGAAGGAAAAGAACTATTCAAAACATATCTATCATCAAGCAGAGCAGTTGATATAACAATCTCAAATGATAATAAATACTTAGCAATTGCAGAAATTGACACATCAGGTACAATAATAAAATCAAGCATAAAAGTAATTTCGATTGAAAAAGCAAGTACAGACCCAACAAATTCTGTTGAAAACACATATGAAGGAGAAAATGATAAATTAATAACAAACATACAATACCAAGATAAAGACAGGTTATTATGTATGTACACAGATGAAATTACAATAATAGAAAATGGAGAAGAAACCATATTAATAGACAACAATAATAAAAAAGTAATATTTCAATCTGTAGAATTAACAAATAATGCAGTATCAATTGAAGAAAAATCTTCAGGACTATTTACTGCAAATTCAGAAGTTAGTATAGTAAGTACAGATAGTAAAGAAACAAAAACATATACTGCAGAAAGTGTAGCAAAAGAGATAGTAACATATGGAAATAAAATAGCATTAAATCTAGGAACAGAAGTAGAATTTATAAGTACAGATGGATGGCTAGTTAAAAGATATATAGCAAATCAAGAAATCACTAATATCGTAATGTCAGATTCAATAGCTGGAATAGTATATAGAGATAAGATTGAAATCATAAATTTATAGGAGGAAGTGTTATGGTTGGAATAATTATAGACATTTTAATAGTTGCATTTTTAGTATTATCAGTATTTTTAGGATACAAAAAAGGATTTGTATCACTTGCAATAAAATTATGTGCATTTTTAATTGCAATTCTAATTACATTTGTATTATACAGACCAATAGGAAATTTAATAATAAATACAACAAGTATAGATGAAAGTATAGAAGATAGTATATACAACAAAGTAACAGAAACAATGCAAAAAGATAGTAGTGATGAATTAACAAGTGACTTAATTGAAAGTGCAAAACAAGGAATGTTAGAACAATCAGCAAGAGAATTGTCAATTAATATTGTATATGCAGGAACAGCAATTGTATTATTTGTAGTAGTTAGAATAATATTGATATTTGTAAATTCTCTAGCTAATTTAATAGCTAAATTACCTATTATAAAACAAGCAAATGAAGTAGGTGGGGCAGTTTATGGATTATTAAGAGGAATAGTTATAATTTATTTAGTATTATTAATTATATATTTTGTTGGAGAATTTTATCCTAATAATATAGCAACACAGGGTATAAATGAAACCACATTAACAAAAATAATGTATGAGAATAATTTATTCAATATATTCTTTGACTAATTATTAAATAAATTATTCTAAATTTATTGCGTTTTGTGATGAATTTTGTTATACTATTACCATGAAATTTTAGGAGTGAGTATTTTGGAAAATAAAAAAACAAACAAAAGAACAAATACAGCGAAAAATAAAGGGAATGTAAAAAACAATAAAAATAGAAATTCAAATAATACAAAAAATGCTAAAAACACAAAAAATACAAAAACAAAACAAAAGAAAAAAATGTCAACAAGAAAAAAAATAGTATTGGTACTTTTATTAATTATATTAATCGCAGGAGGAGTATTCGCATATAAAACCTACAAAAATGGTGGTGGATTAACAGGAATGCTAGCGACAGCAGTAGGACATGATGAAAATACTAAGAAAAATCTAGGAGAATTTAGATGTTTAGTCTTAGGAATAAGCACAGACGAAGAAGGGGCATTATTAACAGACACAATAATGGTAGCATCATATAATCCAAACACACAAAAAGCAACACTTCTTTCAATACCACGTGACACTTATACAGGAAATACTCCATCAAGAGCAACAGCATATGAAAAAATCAATTCAGTATATAGTAGACATGAAGATCCACAAGATGTTCTAGATGAAGTAAATGAAATAACAGGATTAGATTTAAAGTACTATATAATAATAAAAAATGAAGGATTCATTAAATTAGTAGATGCAATTGGAGGAGTAACATTTAATGTACCAATAGATATGGACTATGATGACACATCACAAGACTTACACATCCATTTGAAAGCAGGAGTTCAAGAATTAGACGGAGATAAAGCAGAACAATTAGTACGTTTTAGACATAATAATGATGGAACTTCATATCCAGAAGAATATGGAGACAATGATACAGGAAGAATGAGAACTCAAAGAGAATTTATAATGGCAGTAATTCAGCAAACAGCTAAAGTAGAAAACATATTCAAATTAGGACAAATATTAGAAGTGGCACAAGAAAATGTATTAACAAATATTGACTTTAATGTGGCAAAAGATTACATTCCATATGCAGTCGAATTTAGCACAGAAAATTTATTAACAGCAGTATTACCAGGAGAAAACACAAATAAAAACTCATCAGGAACATGGATATTTGTACATGATGAAGATGAAACAGCAGCTTTAATACAAGAATTATTTTATGATAGAGATTTAGAACAGCCAACTGAAGAAGCTGGAAATACAACTGGTAATGAAACAAATAGTACAGGAAACACAACAGGAAATCAAACAAGCAGTTCAAAAGTAAGTAAAGCAGATATAAAATTAGAAATACTAGATGGAAGTGGAAACAGTAGAAATCTACAAAAAGTAGTAGATGAATTAGAAAGTGCAGGATATGAAGTATATAGAACAGGAACAACAAATTCTACTTCCAAAACAACAATAATTAATAAAAAAGATGCAGCAGACACAATATTAGAAAATATACAAACCATACTTAGAGTCGGAACAATATCAAATTCACAATCAAGTTCAAGTAAAGCAGATGTTACAGTAGTAATAGGAAGAGATTATAAATAATGTCGCACTGGGGACGCTTCCCATGCGACATTCTCTAACATTGAAATATTTAAATTCATTAATGTTGATTTTTCCGTATACAAAAAGGTTAATTTACATTGACAAGTGTAATAATTGCGAAGCAATTTTACACATCTGGACGTCGAAATCTTTGATTTCGCTAACGTCCAATTTTCTTATAAATCAAAAGTAAAGCAACAAAAATCACAGCAATATATATAATAAAAGTAGGAATACGAAACTCATCAACATCGTGAGATGCAATCAAATCAGCAGTATATTCAACACCATTAACAGTATATGAAACTTTCCCTAGCATATCTCCTCCATAAATCGGAGCTTTAATATCATCATTCAAGACAATATTAGGTTCAATATTATCATTATTTTCAGAATTATCCACTAAAGCATTAATATCTTCACTAACCAATAAATCTAATTGTTTAGTATCCTTAGTAGCATTTGAAACTTCTATTTGAGTCGCAACGCTATTTTCACTTGCAATAGTTTTCAATGAATAATTATTATATCCATACTCATATAAAGATATAACATCTGCAAATCTTGAATTAGATGAAGGACAACCTAGTACAACATTTATCAATTCAATATCATTGTTATATCCAACACTAACTAAACAATCTCCTGCTTGCGTAGTAAAACCAGTTTTACCAACCGTAACATAAGAAGTATAATATTGACTTTCTGGAACTAATAAATAATTAGTAGATGCATATAAACGGCTATCATGCATATTAGTTGCAGGAATAGCACAAGAAGCCATACCAGCAAGTTTTCTAAAATCATCATTTTTGATACAATATTGCATCAATTTAGCTAAATCGTAAGCAGTTGAATAGTGATTTTCATCATGTAATCCATAAGCATTTGTAAAATGTGTGCCAGTTAAGCCAAGCTCATTTGCCTTTGTATTCATCATAGAAACAAAGCTATCAATAGAGCCGCCAACATATTCGGCTAGGACATTTGCAGCATCATTTGCAGAATGAGTTAAAAGCATTTCTAGAAGCTGTTCAATAGTTAATTTCTCACCAACTTGAATATCAGCTATTGAATAACCACTAGGAATAGAAGTAACTGCAGTATGACTTGCAGTTGTTACATCATCTAAATTACCATTTTCAAGTGATAAAATAGCAGTCATAATTTTAGTAGTACTTGCAGGATACATTCTTTCATTCTCGTTTTTGCCATACAAAATTTTATTGGTTCTATTATCCATCAAAATTGCACTACCAGCTGAAACTGTTGGCTCATTGGCTGCATATGTGTTTAAGGTTATTACATTGCAAAATAAAAATGCTAGTGAAAATATTATAATAACATATATCTTTTGTAATCTATTTTTAAGCATATTAATATCATTCCTCTCGTAATTCGTAACTTATAATAATATATCGTATTATGTCGAAAATTTCAATCAATTTTTAAAAAATAAAAAACAAAAAAGGAAGATGTTTATGAAAAAATTAAATTTAAAACAAAAAAAGATAATAGCAATCATTCTAATTATTTTAGTAGTAATTGCATATTACTATTTCTATTTAAGAGACACAGCAGAAGAAATAAGTAATCAAGATTTAGAAGTTAATAATACACAAGAAAGTAATCAAACAGAGAAAGAAAGCAAGGAGACAATTGTAGTACATGTATCTGGAGCAGTAAATATTGAAGGCATTGTAGAGTTAGAAGCAGGAAGCAGAATTGCAAATGCAATTGAAAAAGCAGGAGGAATTAAAGAAAATGCAGATATGACAAATATAAATTTAGCATATCTGTTAGAAGATGGAATGAAAATACATATACCAACGAAAGAAGAAACAGAGGCAAATAAAAACAATGAAAACACGCTAACTGAAAGCTATGTTACTTCTTCATCTAGTGGAGTAAGTTCAAAAGAAGATACAAATAGTACACAAAGTAGTAGTAAATCAACTGCAAGTAGTGTAAAAGTGAATATAAATACAGCCTCACAAGAAGAATTAGATACATTACCAGGTATAGGACCATCAATTGCGTTAAAAATAATAGATTATAGAGAACAAAATGGCAAGTTTAATAGCATTGAGGAAATTAAAGAGGTTAGAGGGATTGGTGATGCAAAATATGAGAAAATAAAAGATTCAATTACAATTAAATGAAAAATACTTGACAAATTCCACAATACATATTAAAATGTTAGCGAAGGCTAACAAAAACAAACAATTATTAAGACCAAATAAAAATTATGCCTTAGGAAGGAAAATAATTATGAAACTAACCAACTCCCAAGAAGAATATTTGAAAACCATATATTTATTAGAAAAAAACCAACAAAAAGTGCGAGTAACAGACATTGCACAAAAAATGAATATAACAAAACCAAGTGTAAACAAAGCACTTAGAATATTAAAAGATTTAAAACTAATTAATTATGAAGTATATGGAAATATAGAGCTAACAAAAGAAGGTAGGCAAAATGCAAAAGAAATAATAAAAAAACAAGACACACTAGAAATATTTTTAATAGGAATATTAGAAATAGAAAAGAAACAAGCAGAAGAAGAAGCAAAAGCAATAAAACATGCAATGTCAAAAGAAAGCATAGAAAAATTAGACAACTACATTACCAAAATATTGGACTTAGGAGATTTAAAATGCGGATATGATATGAATAACGAAAAATGTAGGAGTTGCATCAAAATAACCGCAAGGGAAAGGCTAAAAAAAGCTAAAGGCAGCGACATTAAAATGTAGATAAAATATAAGAATATTAGGATAAAAAAACCAATGCAATCCACCAAAATATAGTAAAAGAAGTAGGATACGGTTAAAGAATAATTACAAATTAAGAAAGGAATGTGAGAAAAATGCTATTAGAATTACAAGATATATGTTTTGAAAGAGATAACAAAAAAATATTAAAAAATATAAACTTAGAACTAGACATAGAAAAATTTATTGCAATAACAGGACCAAATGGATCTGGAAAATCAACATTAGTAAAAATCATAATGGGAATTGAAAAACCAGATTCAGGAAAAATCATATTTGAAGGAAAAGATATAACAAATTTACCAATAAATGAAAGAGCAAAATTAGGAATTGGATTTGCATTTCAACAACCAGTAAAATTTAAAGGAATAACAGTTTATGATTTATTAAAAATGGCAGCAGGAAAGAAAATAACAAAAAAAGAAGCATGTGATGTTTTATCAAAAGTAGGGTTATGTGCTAAAGAATATGTTGATAGAGAAGTCAATGGCTCATTGTCAGGCGGAGAATTAAAAAGAATAGAAATTGCAACAGTAGTATTAAGAGAATCAAAATTAACAATTTTTGATGAACCAGAAGCAGGAATAGATTTATGGAGTTTCAATAACTTAATAGAAGTATTTGAAAATATGAGAGAACTAATAAAAGGAACTACATTAATAATTTCACATCAAGAAAGAATATTAAATATCGCAGATGAAGTAATACTTCTAAAATCAGGACAAATTGTAGATAGAGGAACTAGTAAAGACATACTAGAAAAAGAAATGGTAAATAAGAAGTGTTGCAAGGCAAATAAGTGCAAGGCATAAAATTTAATGGGGATTAGAGTGTCCCTATTGCACTATAAAGTGCAGATGAGGCCGTCCCCAATGCACCAAAAGAAAGGAGAACAGATATGAGTGAAAAAATCAATGATATAGATAAGGACTTATTAAATGAAATATCAGATGTAGAAAATATACCAAATGGAGCATATAATATAAGAAAAAATGGACAAGGAATAGAAAGAAAAGTAACAGACAATGTCAACATAGTAACTAAAACAGACAAACCAGGAATAGATATATATGTAAAAGAAAACACAAAATTCGAATTTATACATATTCCAGTAATAATAACAGAAAGTGGATTAACAGACGTTGTATATAATGATTTTTATATAGGAAAAAATGCAAATGTCATAATAGTTGCAGGATGCGGAATCCACAATGACCATCACAAAGATTCACAACATGATGGGATACATAGATTTTTCTTAGAAGAAGGAGCAAAAGTAAAATACATTGAAAAACACTATGGAGAAGGAAATGGTGACGGAAAGAAAATCTTAAATCCTGTAACAGAGGTATATTTAAAAGCAGGAAGTAGCATGGAAATGGAAAGCACACAAATTAAAGGAGTAGATTCAACAATAAGAGAAACAAAAGGAATCTTAGAAGAAAACACAAACTTTGTAGTAACAGAAAAAATCATGACACATGGAGAACAATTTGCAAAAACAATATTTGATGTAGAATTAAATGGAGAGAATTCAAGTGCACATGTAACATCTAGGTCAGTTGCAACAGATAACTCAAAACAATATTTTATCTCTAAAATATATGGAAATGCAAAATCATTCTCACATAGTGAATGTGATGCAATAATAAAAGACAATGCAATTGTTACAGCAACACCAGAAGTAACAGCAAACAATGTTGATGCAAATTTAATACATGAAGCAGCAATTGGAAAAATTGCAGGAGAGCAAATTACAAAATTAATGACTTTAGGATTTTCAGAAGAAGAAGCAGAACAAGAAATAATAAATGGATTTTTAAAATAATGTCCATTTGGGGACGTTTCCGTTTGGACATTTTTGTCCAAAAAGAAACGTCCCTGAATGGACATTTTCGAAAAAATGTGAGATAATCTGTTTAGAGGTGGTTTGTTTTGGAAAAAGGAAAACATGCAATGGATAAGAAGGAACAAATAAAACAGAGAGCAAAAAAACAAATAGCACAAAGATTAATAATACTTGTAATATGTTTAATCTGTATAGTAATTATAATACAAACACAAAATGAAAATAGAGAAGTAAGTGCAAGTCAAGATAAAAGTGTAGAACAGCAAGAAGCGGAAAATCAAGAGCAAGAAGAAAATGAAGGAAGCAATACAGATAGTAGTGAGAAATCAGAAACTGAAGTTGAAGAAGAACCAGTAACTCCAACAGAAGATGAAGAAATAAAAACTTTAATAACAGAAATAAAAACAGCAAATAACCTAACAGCTGATAATTTTGCATTTTTCTACTATAATCCTCAAACTCAAAAATATTATTTTGATAACCAAGACAAATATTTTAAAGGTGCAAGTACAGTAAAAGTACCTGTTGCAATGATATATTATGACAAAATAAGAAATGGAGAATTAACAGAAGAAAGCACTTTACAATATACAAGTGATGATTATGAAGCAGGAGGAGGAACAACTGCATCAACATATAATGTGGGAAATTATATTCCAATTAGTTTTTTACTTGAACAAAGTATAATAAATAGTGATAATACAGCAGTAAATATATTAATAGATGGAATTGGATACAGAAAATCTAGAGAATTAATGGCTCAATATTCTGATGAGGAATTTATAGATGATTTTTATACATCAAACTTAACAAAAGCATCATTTGGATTTGATATAATAAACCACATATATCAAAATCAAGAAAACTATCAAGAATTGATAGGCTATATGAAACAATCATCATTTGGTGAATATTTAAAGAAATATATAACAGAATATGATGTGGCCCATAAATATGGAAGTTATGCAGGTAATGTACATGATTATGGAATTGTATTTGCAGATAGTCCATATTTGATAGGGGTATATACACAAAATGTACCAAATGCAGATGAATTAATTGCAAATATAAGTAGACAAGTACTTGATATAAAAATAGATAAAAATGAATAAAATAGGAATAAATATAATTGGTTAAGAATATAATATAAATAGAAAATATATACTAATCTGTTGTTTCAACAGAATTTTGAATGCACGAACAACACAAAATCCGTTTAAATTAACTAAAAGTGTTGACAAACAAATACAAATAGGTGTATAATAAATACTGTCGAAACATCGCGGGGTGGAGCAGTTGGCAGCTCGCAGGGCTCATAACCCTGAGGTCGAAGGTTCGAGTCCTTCCCCCGCAACCAATTCAAGCACTTACCACTAGTTGGTCAAGTGCATTTTTTTTACAAAAGAAAAATTATGTCAGAAGTAAAAATTACAAAAAAATATGATATAATCAGGAAAAATAAAAAAAGAGAGAGTAAAAATAATGAAAAAATATGAGAATAAAACTAACGTAATAGGGGAACTAATAAAAAAGAAAAGAGAAGAAAAGGGACTATCAAAAGCAGCACTATCCAGAAAATTAGAACTTCATGCTGTATATATAAGTCCAACAGCATTAAATAAGATGGAAACAAATAGAATGATTATAAAAGACTTTGAATTAATAGGATTAACCAAAGTTTTGCAAATAGATTATGCAGATTTGCAAAACACAATCGAATAAATCCAAATTAATTTCATATAAAATAATATTTAGATATTAACTAAAATATAATATTATGGTATAATAATAACACTTATTATACAGTATAAATACTAACATTATAAAAATAAGTGTAATAAAAATGTAAAAGGAGGAAAATAAAATGGAAATTATAAAAGTAAACAGTCAAAATTTTGAAGAAGAGGTTATAAAAAGCGAAAAACCAGTACTAATTGATTTTTATGCAGATTGGTGTGGACCATGCAAAATGCTATCACCAATTATAGATGAAATTGCAGAAGAAAACTCTGACATAAAAGTAGTAAAAGTAAATGTAGATGATTCACAAGATTTAGCAATGAAATACCAAGTAATGTCAATACCTACATTAGTCGTTATCAAAAATGGAGAAGAAGTTAATCGTTCAGTAGGTCTAATAGATAAATCACAAGTTGTAAACTTAATAAAATAAGTTTAGTTCTAAGACGCGAATCTGATTAAAAAAGATTAGCAAGGAAAAATAAAAATCCAGTAATCACAAAGCCTTAGCCTTTAGATTACTGGATTTTAACATAGCAAAAACCGTAATTATTTTTGAGCTGAATTTTAAACATTATAATTATACTCTATACTAGTAATAGTATCATTCTCAACAATAAATCTCAATTGAGTAAGACCTTTAGAATAAGTATATTGAGTATCCAATTGCTCATATCCATCACCATAAACCTCTAACATTGAAGAAAGACTGTCACCAATCTTAACACCTTCAGTAGTAGAAACTTGGTCATTCAAAAAATAAATAGATAAAACCTTGTCTGTTCCGTTATCTGGATAAGTATGAACTTCATAATTATCAAAAGTATAAATCTTGTCCATACCATCAAAAGCACAACTTTGAACTTCATAATAGTCATTTGGTTCACCTAAATCCAAAGAAGAATACTCAACACCTAAAGTCAATTTCTTACCATTATCATCAAATACATAAACATCCTCAGTACTTTCAGCTTCTTGAGATGCATCCTTATTATCCTCAACAACTGCAGTAGGCTCTGATGATTGTCTATTTAGAAAAACAACACCAACTACAACTAAAGCGATAACAACAATAACTGCTAGCACAACTCCAAATTTTTTCATAATATAAAAACCCCTTTCTTCTAATAAAATATAAAAATTAAACTTAAAAACTTAATAAAATTATAGTCCAGTTTCTTCATGATACTCATTCAATCTTTCTTGATAAACACTATTTACAGTTTCATCATTTCTATAATCAGTCAAATCAAAATCCTCTTGTAAAATCTTTGCAAAATACTTACTTAACTTTGTTGCACCATACAAATTCAAATGTAATCCGCTATCATAAGTATCTTGCGTATAGTCTATACCAATTTCTTCGACATTGTCAAGAAAATTAATAAATTTTAAATCATTCCTATTTGCATAATTCTCAATTTGAGCATCATACTCATCATACCAGAAAGGATAAACACTAGGAGCTTTAATAAGAACAAGCTCTATACCATTTTCTTTACACAAAGCAGTCATTTTATCCAAATAACTATAAGTAATATCTGAAAATTGATAATTAGATAATCTTCTCTTAGTTGGTAAAGACTCAACAGGTTTAACATTTTTATTAATTAAAAATCCATTATATGTATTCTTTTTCTCTTTGAACAAATATTCAAAATCCTCTTTTGTCAATTGGTCAAATCTTGAATGATATCTCAATATTGGAAAAATATATGATGCCATATTTTCTTCATCTGTCATAGATGCCTTTATCATCTTATACTTTTGCTTAGACCATTTCATTTTATCCAAAGTCAATCTGTTATATGCTTCACTAACAGGCTTATCATACCTCATAGCATTTACATTAAACACTACAACCTTTGGCTTTTCATATTTCAAAGTTTCTTCTAAAATGTAATATGACTGCCATAAAAGTTGTTGAGATGACCCCCTAACATATGATGTAATTCCGGTTTCTTCATATATTACCATTGGTGAAAAGTTTGCATATACTTCACAATCTCCAATGAAAATAACTTCGTGATTTTTTTCCTCATCATAATATTGGCTAATCATACTTCCTTCAACTAAACTATCCATATATTTTGGCATTAGTAATTTATTTGTTAAATAAAAGACAATCGTAATTAATATAAGTACAACTAATATTTTCAAAAATTTCTTCATATACTAAAACATTCCTTTTCACAAATTTTAAAATTTATTATAAATAAAATCACTTGCATTAAATCCAATACCATACATTCCAAAAACAAGTACTACCCAAACTAAAACTGCAAAAATAATCAATTTACGCTCTGTTGACAAATTCTTAATTTTAGAATTGATTTTCTCCCTTTTCAAATCATATGTGATTAATAATATAACAGCAATAATTAACACAATATAATTTGCTAAGTTTAATCCTAAATTAAGGATATTGCTAAACAATTCTTGATAGTTAAAAATAGTAAATACAGAGCCAATCATTTGTAAAGATTGTATAGCAGTTGGCCAAATAAAGAATGACCATAAAAATGAAACTACTAAAAATGTAACAGTAATATTTATGTACTTATTTTTAACCTTGATGAACTTCCCAATAATTAAGAAAATTCCATGGAATAATCCCCATAAAATATAATTTACACCATGCCAAAGACCTGATAATAAGAAAACTACAATTGTATTAAAATAATTTCTTAATTTGCTACATCTGTTACCACCTAAAGGAATATACACATAATCCCTGAACCAAGAACTTAAAGAAATATGCCATCTTCTCCAAAATTCTTGAATATTTTGAGACACATATGGATTATCAAAATTCTCTTTCAAGTTAATTTGTAGAGCCTTTGAAAATCCTAATACAATATCTATTCCACCACTAAAATCAGCATATAATTGGATTGAATATAAAAGCATTGCAAAAAGAGCAAAAGCACCATTATATTCAGAAGGATTTTGAGTAATTGCTGAAATCAGAACATTAATCCTATTAGAAATAATTAATTTCTTAAAAAATCCCCATCCAATCCTCAAAATGCCATTATATGCAGATTGAGGATTAAATTTCTTATCAGTTTCAAATAAAGTTTTTGAAATATCATCATATCTATTAATAGGACCTATAAATAAATATGGGAAATACATTGTATATAAGAAATATTTTGCAATATTTTTTTCGGGTTTATATTTATTTCTATATACATCAATTAAATATGACACAACTTGGAAAGTATAATAGGAAACTCCAAGAGGTACAATAATATTTTTTACAAGTTCACTTTTTATAACTACTAAAATGCCTAAATTTATTACTAAAGTAACTACTAAAATTAATTTTTTATATTTGTTTTTATCAAACAATAATCCAGCAACATATGTTGTAATTGTACTTATAACAATATAAACTAAACTTTTAACACCTAAACTTGAATAAACTAATACACTTATTATCAATAAAACATAAGGTTTGAATTTCTTAGGTGATAAGTAATACAATATTGCTGTAATAATCATAACTCCAATAAATGCACCTGATACTAAACTCATAAATTACTCCTTTTATTTCAAAATTTTTACTACAACATTTTTACAATTCATAGCAATTAAAATAATATAGAAATCATAAAAATAGCAATGAATTGTAACACAAAATTTAATTAGCTACTGGAAATTTGCTTCTATCCCAATCTCTATACTCATAACCATTAATCCTTCTAAGAGTTTCCAATCTCTTAGCATCATTCATAAATCCGACATCAGCATAAGCCCAACCTGGAGTAGGGTCAACATGCTTCCATCCACCATTTATATATACCATATTCCAATAATGAGTATAATCCAAAGCATTTACAATAATACTTTGCACACCAAGTCTTGTGAACATTACTTGAGCAGCAGCAGCATGGATATAACAATCACCTTCATATGCTGTAAAAGCCTTCATAGCAGCAGCATTTACACTTCCTGTATTACTTGCATTATATCTATGACTATATTTTATATTATTTCTCAAATAATTTTTAATAGCTAGTATCTTATTAGCAGTTCCTGAAACACCTGAAGTAGCTTTTGCAATAAATTCATCAGCCTTTGCATATACATCACCAGAACTTGAAGAACTACTTGATGAACTAGATGCAGTAGACTTTTCAGAAACAACTATTTTTCTTTTTGAAGTAGTTGTATTTCCAGCTTTATCAGTAGCTGTATAAGTAGCATAATAAGTACCTGCAGTATCTAACTTAACACTACTACTATCAACAGTAAACTCAACATCGCCATCTTTACCATCTTTTGCAGTAACACCTTTTTTATAATCAGCAGTACCACCTTTAGTAACTTTTAAATCAGAAATACCTGAAAATACTGGACCTTCAGTATCTTCTTTAATTGTCAATTTTGCAGTTTGTGAAGTTTTATTACCATGACCATCAACTGCTTCAATAGTTACTTCTTGGTCACCAACAATAGAATAATCAATTTCAGTTAAAATATTTAAAGTAACACCTGCTAAATCTTCAGCTTTTTCTACAAATTGATTTGTATCTGTAATAGACTGTTCTGTATAAAGAGTAACATCTTTCAAAACTAATTCAGGAGCAATTGTATCTTGAATAGTAATCTTAGTTATTTTCTCTTGCCCATCATAAACAGATTTCAAATCATATTCGCCAATATCATATGAATTAATTGTATCTATATCTTGTTGATTTATAGTATCTTGATACTCAGCAACATTGAATAATAAATCTTCCTTAGTTAGTTTGTTTCCATACTCTAAAATGAATTTAGATTTAATATATGAAATATTTAATAAACATTCTTGGCTTGTCTCATTTCCATATTCATCTTTTACGATAATTAAAGGATGATATTCGCCAAAACCATTAATTGTAACTTCATTACCTAAAGAAACTTCCATATTACTTGCATCAGTTTTTTCAGCAATAAAATCTTCAGGATTTATTTGATAATCTGTATATCCATCAACATCTTGAAATTTAACTTGTGGAGCAGTTGTATCTTTGACATCCAAAATTGATGTATATTCTTTGTCATTTAATTTTATAGTTATTTCATAAGTTGCAACTTTGTTTAAATCTATTTGACTAATATCTGTTACAAACTCAGCATTTTCTGCGTATTTTTCATCTGTTAGGAAATCTTGGATTTTTAATTCTTGTGTGCCTAATTCAAGTTGCACATGGTCTTTTACTTTTTTACTAAATATATTGAATAAAATAATTGCTAGAATTGCTAAAATTAGAATAACAATAACTGCTATTATAACTATTTTTGCAGTTTTGTTGTGAGATTTTGTTTGTGACTTTTTAACTTTTGTCTTTTGATTTTTGTTTTCTGGATTTTCGTTATTTGTTTCTTTTTTGCTTTTGCTTGTTTCCGTAGAGTGTTTTCCGCCATTTTTGTTTTTTAATTTATTCATTTTGATATCATTCCTTTCTCAAGGAGCTGATTTAGTTGGAAAATATAATTTTTTCAACTTTCTCCCCTTTCGATAAAATTATATAGTAATTGAGAAAAATTTACAATATTTTTAGGGGAGAAAGGCAAGATTTTATAGTTTCTGACCAATATATTTTATAACACCAGCATATTGAGGAATTTGTCTTTTTTGTTCTAAGCAGTATGAGTCAGATATAAGAAGTGTTTTAAAATCGCTAAATAAACTTAGAATCTCTTCTTTTGAAAAGAAACTAACATATGTATCATTAACTTTATTGTGTAAAATATTATTATCAAGTATTTCAAAATCAGAAGATGTAGAATATTTACTAAATTTAGGGTCTTCTAATGAAAATACGGAAATATAAACTATACCATTGTTTTTAAGATTATTTTTGATGTTTTTTATAATTTGGTAGCTGTCGTTTTTGTGTAAAAAATGTAATACATATCCAGAAAGAATAATATCATACTTATCTTTTTCTATATCAAATGTTCTAATGTCACTTTGCACCAAATTTAATTTATTGCAAGTATTTTTACAGATTTCTAGACATTTAGTTGAATAATCTACACCAGTTACATTGAAACCTAATTCGGCTAGAGGAATAGAATTTCGACCTTGTCCAATTCCTAAATCTAATACTTCTTTTTCAGGTACTAAATTTAAATATCTTTTTAGTTCTAAGTCTAACTTAGCTGGAAATATTGGAAAGTTTTCTTTGGATTTTTTGTCATAGTTAACAGGATTTCCTATCATAAAATCACCTACTCTATTTTTATATAAATTATAAAGTAAAGAGATGATTTTGTAAATAATATATATAGAGCAATTCAAAAAAGTATGTGTCAAGTAAATGTAGGCAATTTTTTTATCTTTTTTTCTAATTCTTTAAATGCTATTGCTTTCAACACTTTA
>CALXCF010000007.1 GCA_944386755.1 uncultured Clostridia bacterium
GAAGATGGGACTCGAACCCACGGTCTCCAGTGCCACAAACTGGCGCGTTAACCAACTACGCTACATCCACCATTGTTTACGTGCACAGTTATAAGTTAAGCACAGTTAATATTATACCTAATTTCTACCCCATTTGTCAACCTTTTTTAAAAAATTTTTATTCTGATGTTAGTGTACTTGGATCTAATCCGTATTGTTGATATAACCAACTCATATAATCAAATGGTGTTAATGTTTCTGGTAATCCATAGTCTACTCCATTTGTTTCTACTTTTATTGATGTTATTTTTACAGTGTTTACTGGTGTACTTACTTCTGTATTTCCACTTTCTTCTGAATCGTCTGCTGCTTTTACTTCTACGTTTTCTATATTATGTACAACGTCCATTCCTTCTATTACTTTTCCAAATGCTGTGTAATATCCATTTAATGATGTGTTATCTGCTGTCATTATAAAGAATTGTGAACTTCCAGAGTTATATGATTCTTCTGTTAGTGTTGATGAGTATGACGTATAATCATTTCTTGCCATTCCTATTACTCCTTCTTCAAATTTTAATGTATTATTTACTCCGTTTGCTACAAATTCTCCTTTTATAGAATATGCAGTATCTTCTCCACCATCTTTTAAGTCTGATATTTTAGCTGAACCTTGTCCTGTTCCTTCTGGGTCTCCTCCTTGTATCATGAAGTCTTTTACTACTCTATGGAAGGTTAATCCATCATAGAATCCTCTATTTGCAAGTGTTATAAAGTTTGCAACTGTTTCTGGTGCTAAATCTGGATATAATTCTATTTTTACTGTTCCATAATTTTCTATTTCCATTGTTGCTACTGGGTTTGTTACTTCCATTGTTGCATTTCTATAATATCCATATCCAACTCCTGCTACTAATGCTATTACTAAAATTAATGCTATAATCCATAAAATATTTTTTAATTTATTCATCTTTTTATCTTTCCTTTCGTTTTCTTTTTATTTACTCGTTTTTATAAGCTTTCTTTTTTATTTTTTAAATTAAGTTGTCAAATATAAATTGTTCTTGCATTCTTTTTAGAGACTGTTTTATTGTCCTTGCTCTTACTTCACCAATTCCATCAACATCATCCAGACTTTCTATATCTGCTGCTAAGATATGTTGGAATGATTTAAATGATTCTATTAAATTCTCTACTATATTTGATGGCATTCTTGGTATTTTACTCAAAATCCTATATCCTTTTGTGTAAACTGCTACTTCATCATAATTATCAAATGTTTCATATCCTAATAATTTTGCTATTATTGCATCTTTTGATAAATCTTCATATGGTAATTTTTCTAATTCTTCTATTACTTTTTCTGGTGTTTGTTTTTTTCTTCCATGTGGTACTATATAATCTTTGATTATTAGTATTTCTTCTTTTTCTAATCCACCTATCAATTCTTCTAGTTGCATACTAACAAGTCTTCCATCATTCCCTAATTCATAGATTTGTCTTTGTATTTCTTCGACAATTCTCATTACCATTTCAGCTCTTTGTATTGCAACTATTACATTTTGAAGTGTTACTATATCATTAAATTCATATTCATTTAATAAGTTCAATTTATTATCAAATACCTTTTTATATCTTTCTAGTGTTTGTATTGCTTGATTTGCTTTATTTAATACTACATCTGTATCTTCTAATATATATCTATCATTTCCTTTAAATACTGTTATTATACTTCTTCTTTGTGAAATACTAATTACTAATTCACCTGTTTGTTTTGCTGTTCTTTCTGCCGTTCTATGTCTTGTACCTGTTTCTAATGTTGGTATTTCATGTGATGGTATTAATTGTGCATTTGCATATAATATTCTTTTCAAATCTCCACTTAATACTATTGCTCCATCCATTTTTGCTAATTCATATAGTTTAGATGATGTATATTCCTCATTAATTGTGAATCCTCCATCTACTACTTCTTTTAGCACTTCTGCATTGTCTGTTATTAATAACAATGCTCCTGTTTTCGCTCTTAATATGCTTTCTAGTCCATCTCTT
The DNA here is from genome assembly GCA_944386755.1 of uncultured Clostridia bacterium. Lineage (GTDB taxonomy): Bacteria > Bacillota > Clostridia > TANB77 > CAG-508 > CAG-269. The sequence goes on from CALXCF010000007.1 coordinate 2,032, forward strand.
ATAGGTGTTCCTGGAGCTATTAATTTTAGAATTTCTGTAATGTTATCTTCTTTACCTTTTCTCAAAATTCTTCACCTTTTCATTTTAGACTTTACTTATTTATATTTTTTATAATCCGGCTTTCTTCATTGCCTCATTTATATTTCTGACACATATTATATCTAATTTAAACTTATCTTTCAAGTCCCTTTTGTTACTTTCTGGTATTATGCAAGTTTTAAAACCTAATTTCTCCGCTTCTTTAAGCCTTTTTTCAATATTGTTAATTCTTCTAATTTCTCCTGTTAAACCTACTTCTCCCATTATAACCATATCTTTTGGAATTGGTACATTTTTAAAACTTGATGCTGTAACTAAAACAATACCTAAGTCAATTGATGGCTCATTAATTCTTAAACCTCCAACTACATTTAAATATACATCTTGCGAACCTAGTTGTAATCCAACTCTCTTTTCTAATACCGCAATTAATAATGCTAATCTATTATAATCAATACCATTTGCAGTTCTTTTAGGATATCCATATATTGTTTGAGATGTCAATGCTTGTAATTCTACAAGTATAGGTCTTGTACCTTCCATGCATGATACTATACATGAACCTGCGGGATTATCTTCTCTTTCAGAAATAAGTATATCTGAAGGATTAGTTATTTCACACATGCCTTCTTCTCTCATTTCAAACATTCCTATCTCATTTGTTGAACCAAACCTATTTTTTACACCTCTTAAAATTCTATATGTAAAATATCTTTCTCCTTCTAAATATAAAACACAATCCACCATATGTTCTAAAACTCTTGGCCCTGCTATATTTCCTTCTTTTGTTACATGTCCGATGATTATAGTTGTAATCGCTCTTGATTTACAAACTCTCATTACTTGTGAAGTTATTTCTCTTACTTGGCTTACACTTCCTGCAGCTGCAGTTATTTCTTCAGAATACATTGTTTGGATGGAATCTATTATTACAAGTTTAGGATTTATATCTATTATTGCTTGATTTACTATATCTATATCTGTTTCACCTAAAAATAGGATATCATCATTATTAATTCCAAGCCTATCTGCTCTCATTTTTATTTGCTCAGCAGACTCTTCCCCTGAAACATATAAAACTTTGCCTTCTCCTTTGACCTTATCACAAATTTGTAAAATAAGTGTAGATTTACCAATTCCAGGCTCACCTCCTAAAAGAACCAAAGAACCTTTAACTAATCCTCCACCTAGAACTCTGTCCAATTCATTAAATCCTGTTGAAGTTCTAATAGTTTCTTTTGCTTGATATGAATTAAGTGTTTGTGGCTTGTTATTTATTTTTTCTGAATTACTTGCATTTCTGCCACTTGATTTTGTTTCAACTACTTTTTGTTCATAAAATGTGTTCCAACTATTACATGCAGGGCATTTTCCAAGCCATTTGCTGGATTCATTTCCACATTCACTACACACAAATATTGTTTTACTTTTTGCCATGTCCGTTTGGGGACGTTTCCGTTTGGACATTTTTGTCCATTCTGGGACACATCTTCCCCACTTCCTCCTTCTATTTTAATACTTTTTTATTATATCATTATCTCATCGCTCTTTCTACTATTTTTCTATTCATTCCCAAAACTCTTGCTAATTGTGTTTTTGTAGTACCTTTTATAATTTCTAATTTCTTTATTTTTTCATTTCTTATTTCTTTACTATATGCACGTAAATCTCTTACATTATTGATTTCTAAGAGTTTTAAAATTTTTTCTTTTACTTTTTCATCTGATAAATTTTCAATCATTTCGAATTCTATTTCATCATTTATTTCTTCTTTTTCATTACTGTGAAAACTTATAAATTTTTTTATTGCATCTCTTTGATTTTTACCAAACAATGAAAGAATAGGTTTTATATCCACAATTTCACTATTATTTGTAATAAAATCTCTGTAACTGCTCCATTTATAACTATCTATTTTTGATATTCCTGCTCCCAATGGATTTCTATGAACATATTTGCATACATTAATTAAATATTCCCTCGTTTCAACATTTTTACTTAGGAATCTATTTTGAAATAAATGTCCCACTTTTTCATATTTTTTTGCAAAATAGCTGGAATAAGCAATGGCTAAACTTTGTATTGCTTTTGAAATTTGCTCTTCCTTATCATATATAACAAGATGTGTATGATTACTCATTAGACAATACGCATATAGTTTATATTGATATTTTTCTTTAGTTTCTTGAATTTCTTTAATAAATTTTTTATAATCTTGTTCATCATAAAATATATCTTGCTTATCGTTGCCTCTTAAAATAATATGATAAACTTTAGTATTACTAATTTGTCGTGCCGAACGGGGCATACACTTCACTCCTTAAATTAATATTTTCAGCCCCTAAAAAATATGTTTTGCCCCCAAAACATAAAAAGTATAGCATATATTTATAAATATTGCTATACTTTTTTTATCAATTCACTAAAAAGTTACATTTTTACGACATATCCATTTCCTATTATGTGAAAGAAGATGTGTCCCAGAATGGACAAAAATGTCCAAACGGAAACGTCCCTAAACGGACATTATGCTTGTTCTTTCTTTTTTCCAAAAGAGATTTCTTGGAATAAGAAGTCATGAACTTTTTCCCATGTGATTTCTTGGTGTAAAAATTCGTTGATTTCATCTTCAACTTTTTGTTGATATGGTGTTAATTCAACTTTTATTTCTTTGTTCCAGTCGATTTCTTGTAACCAGAATGCTTTGAATTTGCTCCAGAATCCTTGTTTTACTAATTTGTTGTTTTCTGGTTGTCTGATTGTTCCTGCATTTTCTGGTTCTTTTCCTATATTTTCTATTTCTACTCCTCCGAAAACTCCTGATACTTTGTTTTCTTCTCCTAAATCTGCCATGTTTTTTCCTCCTTTGTAGTTATTACACAAATTATTAATTTATTTATACTATATATTTTTTTATTTATCAAGTGTTTTCGTTAATTTTTATATTAAATGTTTGTTACAGCAAAATTACATTTTTGTTACATTGTTCCTATTTTTCTACTTTTTACCTTTATTTCTATCAATTATTATTTTCTTCTTTGCAGAGATATTGTTTATATATCTACTACTATATGGTCTTTTTTTGCTTCTTTGCATATAGCTTTTGTTATTTTATTTTCTATACCATCTTTTTTATCCGCACTCTCATTGTTACTTGTATATGCTAATATATAGTTTTTTGTATGTCCTTGATAATGTCCATTTTTTTCTTCTTCCCAAAGAACTTCTACTGTTTTATTTATGTATTGCTTATTATATTCTTCTTCATTTTTGTCTGATAGTTCAATTAATTTCTGACTTCTCTTTTCTTTTATACTTCCATCAATTTGTCCTTCCATTTGTGCTGCTTTTGTTCCTTTTCTTTGTGAATATTTGAATATGTGCATTTTATAGAATTTTATTTCTTTTAGGAATTGATATGTTGTTTCAAATTCTTCTTCTGTTTCTTGTGGGAATCCTACTATTATATCTGTTGTTAAAATCACATCATCATAATTTTTTCTTAATATATCAACAATATTTTTAAACTGTTCTGTTGTGTATCTTCTATTCATTCTTTTTAAGGTTTCGTCACATCCACTTTGTAAAGATAAGTGAAAATGATGGCATATTTTATCTAGTTTTTTAAGTCTTTCTACAAATTGTTCAGTTATCAATAATGGTTCTATTGAACCTAATCTGATTCTTTCGATTCCTTCTATTTTGTTTAATTCTTCTAATAAATCGATTAGTTTGTATTCGCTTTTGAAGTCTTTTCCGTATGATGCTATATGTATCCCTGTTATTACAATTTCTTTTATGCCTTCTCTTGCTATATCTTGTGCTTCTTCTATAATCTTATCTGGTTTTCTACTTCTGACTCTTCCCCTTGCATATGGTATGATGCAATATGAACAAAATCTATCACATCCATCTTGAATTTTGATGGTCGCTCTTGTTTTTGATGTATATGTTACATCTCCTAAGTCTACAAATTCTTTTTGTTGCATAACATCTTGCGCTATTACATCAAAACTGTTTTTTTGCTCTGTTTTTCCAGAAGTTTTTTTCTCGTAATCTTCTACTATCTCTACAATTTTACTTTTTTCATTATTTCCTATTGCTATATCTATTTCCTCTATATTTTCTATTTCTTTTTGTGCAACTTGCACATAACATCCACATGCAACTATTGTTGCATCTTTATTTTGCTCTTTCATTCTTCTTATCATTTGTCTTGATTTTCTGTCTGACATATTTGTTACTGTACATGTGTTTATTACATATACGTCAGCTTTTTCATTATGTTCTACTATCTCATATCCTTTATTTTTAAATTGCTGTATCATTGCATTTGTTTCATATTGATTTACTTTACAACCTAATGTTACAAAGGCAACTTTTTTTCTATCATTTATTTTTTCCATCAAAATACCTTCCTTACATAATTAAATGTCGCATGAGAAACGTCCCCAATACGACATTTTTTTATTTGCCTCTTCCTTCTAAGGCATCTAAATTATCTAAAGCTTTTCCTGTTCCTAATGCTACACATGATACCGTATCTTGTGCTATCATTACGTTTATTCCTGTTTTTTCTTGTAGTAGTTTATCTAATCCATCTACTAAGCAGCCTCCACCTGTCATGTATATTCCTTTATCACTTATATCTGCTGCAAGTTCTGGTGGTGTTTTTTCTAATACTGAATGTACTGCATCTACAATCATCATTGCTGGCTCGATTAGTGCTTCTAGCATTTCACTTGATTTTATTGTTACTGTTTTTGGTAGTCCTGTAACTAAGTCTCTTCCTCTTACATCCATTTCTGCATCTTGAATTTTAGGATATACGCATCCGATATTTACTTTTAAATCTTCTGCAGTTCTTTCTCCTATCATTATATTGTGTTTTTTCTTTATATATTTAACTATATATTCATCAAATCTATCTCCAGCAACTTTTAAAGATGTACTAACTACTGAACCACCTAGTGATATTACTGCAATATCAGTTGTTCCACCTCCAATATCAACAACCATATTTCCACATGGCTTTGATATATCTATTCCAGCTCCTATTGCTGCAGCAATTGGTTCTTCTATCAAGTATACTTTTCTTGCACCTGCTTGTGAAGCTGCATCTATTACTGCCTTTTTTTCAACCTCTGTTACTTGTGAAGGTATACATATCATAATTCTTGGTGCAAATATGAATTTTCCACATACTTTATTGATGAAATGTTTTAACATTTTTTCAGTTACGGTATAGTCTGATATTACTCCATCTCTTAAAGGTCTTGTTGCAACAATATTTCCAGGTGTTCTTCCTAACATTCTTCTTGCTTCTTGTCCAACTGCTAAAACTTCACCTGTGTTGTTATCTACCGCAACAACTGATGGTTCTCTTAATACGATTCCTTTTCCTTTTACATATGCAATTACCGTCGCTGTTCCTAAATCGATTCCAATATCTTGTCCTAAGCCAAATTTAAACATTTCTATCTTCCCTTCTTTTAAATTTGTTCTTTTATTACAAATTCGTTACAATTATATTACAATATTGCCATTTTATCAAGGCTTTTGATTGAATTTTTTTATTTTTTATATTATAATAATTATGGATTTGGTTTATAGGTATTTCCTTTAAAAAACCTAAATTTAATTATAGGATTTTACATATGGATAAGTTAAATGATAATAATAATTTTGAAATAATTTCAAATAGTGAAACTGATACTATGGAATTTGCAAAAACTTTAGCTTCTCAGTTAAAAAAAGGTGATGTAGTTGTTTTGACCGGAGAACTTGGTTCTGGTAAAACCAAATTTGTTGAAGGTTTTTTATCATATTTTGGTTTGCAAGATGAAATTTCAAGTCCTACTTTCACTATTGTTAATGAATATGATTATAAAGATTTCCCTATTTTTCATTTTGATGTTTACCGTTTGGAAGATTCTTCTGAATTTTATGAAATTGGTGGAGAAGAATATTTTGAAAAAGGTATTTGTTTAATTGAATGGGGAGAAATTATACAAGATGCTTTACCTAAAAATTCTATTCATATATCATTCAAAAAAGATGATAATAATGAAAATTCAAGAATTTTGACTGTTTCAAGGAGGAATAATAATGAAAATTCTAAGTATTGATACTGCAAGTGATATTTGTGGAGTTTCTATTTTAGAAGATGAAAATTTAATTTGCAATTTAGATAGTAATACTGGCAGAACTCATTCTGAAAATTTAATGCCGATGGTTGAAAATGCTTTTTCTAAATCTAATTTATCTTTAAAAGATATAGATTTATTGGTCTGTGACAAAGGTCCTGGTTCTTTTACTGGTATTAGAATTGGTGTTGCAACTGTTATGGCTTTTCATGATAGTTTTGATATTCCATATATTGGTATTAGTTCTTTAGAAGCTTTAGCTTACAATACAAGAAATGTTGTTAAAAATAATTCTTATGTTTGTAGTATTATTGATTGTAAAAATGATAATTGTTATTTTGCCCTATATGAAAATAAAGATGGAATTTTTGAAGAGCTAATTGAACCTCAAGCTGAAAGTATTGAAAGTCTTTTATCTATATTAGATAGCTATTGTAAAGATAGTATTGAAGATTTTGAAAATGCTGCTATTACTTTTGTTGGTGATGGTTCTAAAATTTATAAAGGTAAAATACAAGATTATTTTTCAAATGCAATGTTTGTAGATGATGGTATGAATGATTTAAATTCATATAGTCTTGGTCTTGCAGGTCTAGTGCATTATAATGAAAACATAGATATTGGAGATGTTTTACCTTTATATTTGAAGAAGCCTCAGGCTCAAAGATTATTAGAGGAAAAAGAGAAAACGGAAAGTAACAAATGAAATTATCTAATTAGTGTTAATTAATTTATTAAAATTTTATATTATTTTATGGAGAGTTGTCTATAATGTTGAAAAAGATTGATATACAAGAAATGTCCTTAAATGATTTGGAAAAAATTAAAGATATTCTTATTTCTGATTTTGATGATTTTTGGAATTATAATATTTTGAAGGATGAATTGGAAAGTCCTAATTCTAAATATATTATAGCAAAAACCAATGATGGTGAAATCATTGGTTTTGCTGGAATTAAAATTATTATTAACACTGCTGATATAATGAATATCGTTGTTAAAAAGTCTTGGAGAAATCAAGGTGTTGGTAGTTTGCTCTTAAACAACCTTGTGTCTATTTGTAAAGATTTAAATTTACTTTCTTTATCTTTAGAAGTTAATGAAGATAATCATCCTGCTATTCATTTGTATGAAAAGTTTGGTTTTAAAAATATTGGTTTGAGGAAGAATTATTATAAAAATAACGATGGAATAGTGATGGAATACAGTTTAAATGTGCCAACTGATTAGATAACATTTGTGCTTGTTCACATGTTATTTTTATAATTATCATAGTCTTTTGAAGTGGCAAATCTATGTTGTTTTTCTGAGGTCCATCTGTCTTCATAACCATTAATCCTATAATCCTTAGTATAATTTTACATTTCTTTTTCTATATTAGTATAATCGGTGTTAAATGTTGCTGTTGTATATATTGACTTCGGTACTTCTATCCATACCCATTCATTTTCGTTATTCTCTCCTCTGTTTATTACGGTTTATTTCCACATTTAAATACAAAAAAATACCATGTAATATTTTCTAAAATCTTACATAGTATCTTTTTATTTATATATCACAATTATTATAATATCTATTTTTAAAACTAGATTAATTGTAATATTGCCATTTCTGCTCCGTCTCCTCTTCTTGGACCAGCTTTAATGATACGTGTAAATCCACCTACATTTTTACCAGCATATTTTGGAGCAATTTCGTTAAATAGTTTTGATGGTAAGTCTATATTTTTACCTTCGCTATCTTTAACTTTGTTTATTTTTCTCATTATTTTTCTTCTTGCATTTAATCTTGATGGCATGTCTTTTTGTCTTTTTTCAGTAGTTTCTTCTTTTACTACTTTTAAATATTCTTTTCCGTTTTTGCTTTTTACTAGTTCTGTTTCTTTATTTCCTTTTGAATCTAGTTTTGCTTTTACTACTTTAACATCTACCATTTCAAAATTATCTTTTTCTTTTATTGCAAGTGAAATAATGCTATCAGCTATTGCTTTTACTTCTTTTGCTCTTGCTAATGTTGTTTCAACTTTACCATTTAATATTAAATCTGTTGTTAAAGTTTTTAACATTGCCATTCTTATGTCAGTAGTTCTTCCTAGTTTTCTATTAGTAGCCAACTTATTTCCCTCCTTCTTTTTGACAGGGGACACACCTTTACCTCTTGGTCACTTCCACTCAGTTTAAGGAATGTCCCCTCCCCTCGTGAATAGGTGATTCGCCCATTTTCTAATTACTTTACTATTTTTAATCTTCATCTTTTGCAAAATCCAATCCTAATGAATGTAGTTTTGCAGTTACTTCGTCAAATGATTTTTTACCTAGATTTCTAACTTTCATCATATCCGCTTCTGTTTTGTTAGTTAAATCTTCTACTGTTGCAATACCAGCTCTTTTTAAGCAGTTAAATGATCTTACAGATAATTCTAGTTCTTCTATTGACATTTCTAAAACTTTTTCTTTTTTAGATTCTTCTTTTTCAATCATAACTTGTGTATTTTTTGTAGCTTCTGATAGGTCTATAAATAATTCTAAGTGACCTGTCATTACTTTTGCAGCTAAACTTAATGCTTCATGTGCTTTTAAGCTACCATCTGTCCATACTTCAATAATCAATTTATCATAGTCTACCATTTGTCCAACTCTAGTGTTTTCAACTTGATAATTAACTTTCTTTACTGGTGTGTATATTGAATCTATTGGAAGTACAGATATGTCTTGATTTTCTTTTTTATTTTTTTCAGATGAGTTATATCCTCTTCCTCTATCAGCTGTCATTTCCATTTTTAGGCTTCCACCTTGTGAAACTGTAGCTATATGTAATTCAGGATTTAAAATTTCAACTGTTCCATCTGTTATGATGTCACTTGCTGTAACTTCTCCCTCACCTTTGAAATCAATTCTTAATATTTTTTCTTCATTCTCGTTAAATTTTAGTCTTACATTTTTTAAGTTTACTATGATTTCTGGTACGTCTTCTACAACATTTGGTATTGTAGAGAATTCATGTAAAACTCCATCTATTTTTACGCTTGTTATGGCACATCCTGGAAGTGATGAAAGTAATATTCTTCTAAGAGAGTTTCCTATTGTTACTCCATAACCTCTTTCTAATGGTTCGCATACAAATTTTGCATAATTGTTTGCATCATTAACTTCTAGACATTCAATATTTGGCTTTTCAAATTCTATCATCTTTACCTCCTAATATTCGAGAATATATCTCAAACTTTTTAAAACCTTTTTTGGTTCTTTAAGTAAATTGTTTAATGTTTTATATATTTGTTCTATTATTTTGAGTAAAGCTCTACTATTAAATGTTCTTCGATTGGAATATCAATGTCTTCTCTAGCAGCTAATCTGATTACTTTACCACTTAATTTTTCACTATCTCTTTCAAGCCATGCTGGAACTGGTCTTTTGCTAGATTCTTCAACATTTATTTTGATAGTAGCGTTATCCTTTTTGTTTTCTCTTACTGTAATTACATCTCCTGCTTTTACTAAGTAAGATGGAATATCTACTTTTTTACCATTTACTTCGAATTGTGCATGGTTTACAAATTGTCTAGCTTGTGCTCTTGATGTTCCGAAACCTAATCTATAAACAACATTATCTAATCTACTTTCTAATATTTGTAATAAGTTTTCACCTGTTACTCCTTTTTTATTAGAAGCCATTTCAAAATATTTTCTAAATTGTTTTTCTCCAACTCCATAATATGCTTTTGTTTTTTGTTTTTCTCTTAATTGTGTTCCGTATTCAGAAAGTTTTGCTCTTTTTTGTCCGTGTTGTCCTGGTGCATAGTTTCTTCTTGAAATACTACATTTATCTGTGTAGCATCTGTCACCTTTTAAGAACAATTTTTGCCCTTCTCTACGGCATATACGACATTGTTCGTCTTTATATCTTGCCATTTTATATTTTACTCCTTTCTCTCTTTTTTTGACAAGGGACACACCTTACCTTTTGGTCTTTCCCACTTGGGCTTAAGGAATGTCCCTTACCCTTATGAGAAAATGATTCTCCCTTGTTTTATTTCGTCAATTTTTGAACTCTATACCCTACGTCTTTTTGGTGGTCTACAACCATTATGTGGTATTGGTGTTACGTCTTTTATAGCACTTATTTCTAGACCTGCTGTTTGAAGTGCACGGATTGCAGCTTCTCTACCTGAACCAGGTCCTTTTACAAATACTTCTACTGTTTTTAATCCATGTTCCATAGCAGCTTTTGCAGCTGTTTCTGCTACTTGACCAGCAGCATATGGTGTGCTTTTTCTAGAACCTTTGAATCCTAATCCTCCAGCACTTCCCCATGAAATTGCATTTCCTTGTGTATCTGTAATTGTAACTATTGTATTATTGAAACTAGAATGAATATGTGCTGCACCTTTTTCGATGTTTTTTCTATTTCTTCTAGCTACTTTTTTTGTTGTTACATTTTTAGCCATTTTGCTTCTTTCCTCCTTACACAAATTTTCACTTTAAATTCTAATTAATTATTATTTTTAGTATATTCTTTAAATTTATGATTATCTACTTATAAATTGATTAAAAGTAGTAAGATGTGCATTTTTGAAATGGATTACAAGCCGAAGGTGTACATATGTACATCGAGGTTTGGAATACATTACGAAAATGTGCAGATTGCTGCTTTCAATCGATTTAGTTATGCTTTTTTGCTTTTGCTAACCAACTTTCTAGGACCTTTTCTTGTTCTAGCATTAGTTTTTGTTCTTTGACCTCTTACTGGAAGACCTTTTCTATGTCTTAGTCCTCTATAACATCCAATTTCAGTAAGTCTTTTGATGTTAAGAGCAACTTCTCTTCTTAAATCACCTTCAACAGTATATGATTCATCAATTACTTTTCTGATGTCATTTACTTGTTCGTCTGTTAAATCTTTAACTCTAGTATCTGGATTGATTCCAGCTTTTTCTAAGATTTTTCTAGAACTTGATACTCCTATACCATAGATATATGTAAGTCCTATTTCTACTCTTTTTTCTTTAGGTAAGTCAACTCCTGCTATACGAGCCATGTTTTTTTGCACCTCCATTGATTTTTTTATAATTTTTGGTTGTCCTTTATTTTTAAAGGTGAAATGCCACTGGTGTTTACCCCAGTCTCTTTAAAACTTCCAGACATATATATAAACACAAATCTGATATTAGAACTTTTCGTTCTCAGCCGCTACCAAAATTTGTGTTATGAACTTTTTTAAAGACTATCCTTGTCTTTGTTTGTGTTTAGGGTTTTCACAAATAACTCTAATCACACCTTTTCTTTTTATTACTTTGCATTTGTCACACATTTTTTTAACTGATGGTCTAACTTTCATTTTTTGCACCTCCTCTTTTCTAAAGACAGGGGACACTCCTTTTTCTTTTCGTCATCCACTCGGGTTAAGGAATGTCCCCTCCCCTTATGATTAAGTGTTTACATTTATTTTTAGTCCTCTGTACTATATATATTTTTTTTGGGTTAATTTCTAACTTTATCCTATTTAGCTCTCCAAGTAATTCTTCCTCTAGTTAAATCATATGGAGAAAGTTCTACTTTTACTTTATCTCCTGGTAATATTTTGATATAATTCATCCTTAGCTTTCCTGATATATGTGCTAATATTTGATGTCCATTTTCAAGTTCTACTTTAAAATTTGTATTTGGTAAAGTTTCAACAACAGTACCCTCTACTTCAATAACATCCTCTTTTGCCATTATCTCAACCTCCTTAAAGAGCTATTTTTCTAAGTTTCTTTCTCTTTTTTTGTGCAAAATAGGGCTATTTTGCATTATAACTACTATAGTATACACTATTTTTAAAGTATTGTCAATATTTCTGGCTCTTTTTCTGTAATTAAAATTGTATTTTCATAATGTGCTGCCAAACTTCCATCTTCTGTTATAATTGTCCAACCATCATCTAATTGTAATATATTGGGTTTTCCTTGTATTACCATAGGTTCTATTGCAAGTGTCATACCAGGTTCTAACCTTATTCCTCTTCCTGCTTTTCCATAGTTTGGTATTCCTGGATCTTCATGCATTTCTCTTCCTATTCCATGACCTTGGAATTCTCTTACTACACTATATCCTTGTGAATGTACATATTCTCCAATTCTATGTGATACATCACCAATTCTATATCCTGGTTTTGCAAATTTTATTCCTTCAAAAAATGCCTGTTTTGTGACTTGTACTAATCTTTCAGCTTCTTTTGATGCTTTTCCTACTATAAAAGTTCTTGCTGCATCTCCATTAAATCCATTTTTTAGTGCTACTGTATCAATACTTACAATGTCACCTTCTCTAATTACTTTATTTTTAGATGGTATTCCATGTATAACTTCATCATTTATTGAGACACACAAGGTTGCTGGATATGGTGGAACTCCTTTTATTCCTATATTATATCCTTTTTCTGCTGGTATTGCTCCTAAGCTTCTCATTGTTTTTTCTGCAATTTGGTCTAGCTCCCATGTTGTCATTCCTGGTTTTATTCTTTTTTCTAGTTCTTGATATGTTAGGGCTACTACTTTGCATGCTTCTTTCATTAGTTCTATTTCTTTTTTTGATTTTATTGTTACCAATTTTCTCGTCTCCCTTTTTTTGAAAAATAATTTCTACTAGATTTTAAAATGTTACTAAATTTTATTTTTGTTACAATCCACAGTCATTTTATACATTCTTTATAGCTAGGATATTATATTAAATAGTTTTGCAGTACCGCGTAGCACCCAAACGAGCTTTGTATAAAGCGAGTGCGATTGGAGCAACTTTCTTTCTATTAAAAGAAAAATGAATTTTTCTTTTAATAATAGGTCTGTTGCGACAACAAGGTACAAAAAATATTTAATAAAATATCCTAGCTAATAAGAAATTGTTTCAACTATGGATTGTAACTTATTTTTCAACTAAAACGCTTTTGCTATATCTTCAGCAACATCCTTACCCAATCTATTAATATCTTTGCTTACAACTTCTGTTCTTAAATTCCCTTTTTTTGTATAGTATTCTACTAATGGACTTGTTACATTTAAATAATTTTCAAGTCTCGCTTCTACTGTTTCTCTATTATCATCTTTTCTTTGTATTAATTCACTTCCACATTTGTCGCAAATTCCTTCGACTTTAGGTGGATTTAATATTAAATTATATATTGTTTTACATTCTGGATTTGAGCATATTCTTCTGTTTATTATTCTTTCTATTATTTCCTCTTTTGGTGTAGTTAAATTAACTACCATGTCTACTTTTCTTCCTTGTTCTGCAAGCATTTTATCTAAAGCTTCTGCTTGTACAACAGTTCTTGGGAATCCGTCTAGTATAATTCCGTTTTTTACATCGTCTTCTTGTAATCTACTTTTTACTAAATCTATTGTTACATCATCTGGTACTAAATGTCCTTTTGATATATATTTATCCGCTAATTTTCCTAGTTCTGTTTGTTCTTTTATGTGTTTTCTAAATATATCTCCTGTTGAAACTTGTGGTATTCCTAATTTTTGTGTTAGTATACCTGCAACAGTTCCTTTTCCTGTCCCTGGTGCTCCTAGCATTATTATTACCATACTTTTTAACACTTCCTTTGTTTTAATTTAGATTAAGTAAATATTTTATATCTTTAAAACATTTAATAATCTTTATCATATTTATTATTATTAATACACATGATAAAAATTATTAAAATCTTTGTGAACTTAAGATTTTTTCGCATTATTAATAATGTAAAATCATCTTAAGTTCACTATATTTTATTATCTATAACTCACAATTTTCTTACTTTTCTAAGAAACCTTTATAATGTCTCATTGCTAATTGTGATTCTAATTGTTGTACTGTCTCTAAAGCTACACCTACAACGATTAATATTGATGTACCACCAAAAGCAATGTTTAGGTTTGTAAATCTTAATAGCATTGGAAGTATTGCTATCAATGCTAAGAAAAATCCTCCAAACCATGTTAATTTTGATATTATTGATGATAAATATTGAGTTGTTGGTTTTCCAGCTCTAATTCCTGGAATAAATCCACCATTTTTCTTGATATTATTTGATACTTCTGCTGGATTAAATGTAGCATAAGTATAGAAAAATGTGAATCCTATAATTAATAGTAAATAAACAATTGCATTTGCTATAGAATATCCAATTCCTACATTTGACGTTGATGTAGCAATTGAGAAATTATATAGTCCTGCTAAAAATCCTGTTTGATTTGCTATATCTGGTACAAATATTTGGATTATCATTGCTGGGAATGTCATAAATGATGAAGCAAAGATAACTGGCATAACTCCAGCCATAGCAAGTTTTAATGGTATATGAGTGCTTTGTGCACCAACCATTTTTCTTCCTACTACTTTCTTTGAATATTGTACAGGTACTCTTCTTTCCGCTTGTTGTACAAATACAACTCCTGCAACTAAGATTATTGCTCCAATTACTATACCAATTGCAGTTAATAGTCCTGTTGTACTAAATCCTGATGCTGGCATAATTAAATTCCACAATGTTACTAATCCACTTGGTAAACCTGATATAATACCAATAAAGATTAATAATGATATTCCATTTCCTATTCCTTTTGCAGTTATTTGCTCTCCTAACCACATTAGGATGGATGTTCCTGTTACTAATCCTGTAACAACTAATGCTCCTGTAAGGAATGAATCATCAACAAATATTCCTGCTGATCTATATGATAAATATAATCCAATTCCTTCTACTAAAGCTAATATAATTGTTAATATTTTTGTATATTTATTGATTTTTTGTCTTCCAACTTCTCCACCTTCTTTAGTTAGTCTTTCTAAAGCTGGTATTATCATTGCTAAAAGTTGGATTACTATTGATGCTGTGATATATGGCGTAATTGACATTGCAAATACTGAGAATCTAGAGAACGCTCCTCCAGATATAATATCAATTAATCCTGCAATACCACTATTATTTCCCATTGCATCACTTAATGCTATGCTGTCTACTCCTGGTACTGTTATATAACATCCAAATCTGAAAACTACTATTAATAATAATGTATATAATAATCTTTTTCTAACATCTGGTGTTTTAAATGCATTTTTTATAGTTTTAAACAATTAAATCACCTCAGCCTTTCCACCTAAAGCTTCGATTGCTTCTTTTGCCTTAGCTGTAAATTTAACGGCTTTAACGTTTAATTTTTTCTCTAATTTTCCAGTTGCTAAAACAACTATTCCATCATTTATTTTTCCGATTATTCCTTCTGCAAGTAAAGTTTCTGCTGTTACATCTGTTGCTTGTGATTTATTTAGCATTTTTAATGTTACTTCAGTGTAGTTTTTGCTATTAATGTTATTAAATCCTCTTTTTGGTAGTCTTCTATATAATGGTGTTTGTCCTCCTTCGAAGCCTCTTCTTACTCCTCCACCACTTCTTGCTTTTTGACCTTTATGTCCTCTTCCTGATGTTTTTCCATTTCCAGATGCAATTCCACGTCCTACTCTGTTTCTTTTTACTTTTTTTACAGCTGGTTTTAATTCGTCTAGCTTCATTTTCGGTTTTCCCTCCTAACTTTTGTCAAGGGACTTTTCTTTACCCTAGGGACTTTCCACTCTGCATAAAGAGTTTCCCTTCCCCTTGTGAATAACTGATTCGCCCTTGCTTTTTTATTCTTTTTTTGTTGTACAATTAATTATACTATTTCTTCTACTTTTTTTCCTCTTTTTTTAGCAACTTGTTCTATTGTTTGCATTGATTTTAATCCTTCTAATGTAGCATATACAACATTTCTTGGATTGTTTGTTCCTATAACTTTTGTTCTAATGTTTCTGTATCCAGCAAGTTCCATAACTGGTCTAACGCTTCCTCCTGCGATAATTCCAGTACCTACTGCTGCTGGTTTTAACATAACTTTTGCACTTCCAAACTTTCCTACATATTCATGTGGTACTGTTGTGTCAACTATTGGTACTTCTACTAAGTTCTTTTTAGCTTCTTGGATTGCTTTTTTAATAGCATCTGGAACTTCTGCAGCTTTACCATTTCCAACTCCAACATGACCATTTTCGTCACCAACTACAACTACTGCGCTGAAACGGAATGTTCTTCCTCCTTTTACAACTTTTGCAACTCTGTTGATGGCAACTACTTTTTCTTTTAATTCTCTTTTATCTTCCATTGGTTTTTGTTTTCCCTCCTAACTTAAAATTCTAAACCGCCTTCTCTTGCAGCTTCTGCTAATTCTTTTACAACTCCGTGATATATGTATCCACCACGATCAAATACAACAGATTTGATATTTTTTTCCATTGCTCTTTTTGCAATTAATGCTCCAACTTCTTTAGCTGCTGCTTTATTTGAATGTTTAGTTTTGATTTCTTTATCTAATGTTGATGCTTGTGCTAAAGTTTTTCCTGCTACGTCATCAATTACTTGTACATATATATTGCTGTTGCTTCTATATACACATAGTCTTGGTCTTTCAGCAGTTCCAGATATTTTTCTTCTAACACGAATATGTCTTCTTGTTCTTTCCATTTTTCTATCTGTTTTCTTAACCATTTTTAATTACTCCTTTCTAAAAATTGAGCTATACTATTTATTTATAATAAAATTTTTATTTTTAATTATAATTTGAATTTTGATTCAAAATGTGCATATTGCCGTTTTCAATCAAAATTAATTTATTTACCTGTTTTACCTTCCTTACGTCTAATAACTTCATCAGCATATTTAATACCTTTACCTCTATAAACTTCAGGTGGTCTTTTTGTTCTGATAACAGCTGCTGTTTGACCAACTAATTCTTTATCAATACCATTAACTATTATAGTATTTGCATTAGGTACATCAAAGCTGATTCCTTCAGGTGCTTCGAATATAACTGGATGTGAATATCCTAATGTTAAATTTAAGTTATTTCCTTGTTTTACAACTCTATATCCAACACCATTGATTTGTAATTCTTTGCTATAACCAGTTGTTACACCTATAATCATGTTTTGAATTAATGTTCTTGTTAAACCGTGTAAACTTTTGTTAGCTGGTTCGTCATTTATTCTTTTTAATGTTATAACATTTTCATTCATTTCCATTGTTATGTTTTTATGAATGTTTCTTTCTAATGTTCCTTTAGGTCCTGTTACAGTAATGTGTTGTCCATCTATTTTTACTTGTACTTCTGCTGGTACTGTTATAGGTTTGTTTCCTATTCTTGACATTTTAGTTTTCCCTCCTTCTTGGTTGACAAGGGACACTCTTTTACCCTAGGGACTTTCCACTCTGCTTAAAGAGTGTCCCTTCCCCGTATGAATAACTGATTCGCCCTTGTTTTTATTTTCTTTTTTCACTTCCACTTAGTTTAAGGAATGTCCCCTCCCCGCGTGAATAGGTGATTGCCCTGCAATCTTATTTCTTCTATATTTATAATTACCAAACGTAAGCTAATACTTCTCCACCAATTCCTAAAGCTCTTGCTTCTTTATCTGTTTTTAATCCTTTTGATGTAGAAATAATTGCTACTCCTAATCCATTTAATACTCTTGGTAATTCTTCTTTTGAAGCATATACTCTTAATCCTGGTTTACTGATTCTTTTTAAACCATCAATTACTCTTGTTCCTTTTTCATCATATTTTAATGTTATTCTGATAATACCTTGTGTATCATCTTTTATTTCTTCAAAAGATTTTATATATCCTTCTTTATATAATATTTCAGCTATTCCTAATTTCATATTTGATGCTGGAATATCAACTGTTTTATGTTTTGAACTATTTGCATTTCTAATTCTTGTTAACATATCTGCAATTGGATCTGTAGTATTCATTTAGTTACTAACCTCCTTTTCTTTCTTTTTGACAGGGTTAATGATTCACCCTTTTTTTATTTTCATTAATTTGTTAAAACTGATTTAAAGTAGTGAGATGTGCATTTTTGTTATTTATTGCAAGCCGAAGGTGTACTATTGTACATCGAGGTTTGAAATAAATAGCGAAAATGTGCAGATTGCTGCTTTTAATCTGTTTTAATTACCAGCTGGCTTTCTTAACCCCTGGAATCTCTCCCTTATGAGCTAATTCTCTAAAACATACACGGCATATACCATATTTTCTAATATATGCATGTGGTCTACCACATAATTTACATCTATTATATTCTCTAGTTTTATATTTTTGTGGTCTTGCTTGTTTTACTTTCATTGATTTTTTAGCCATAGTTTACTCCTTTCTTATCACAACTATATTATGTTTGCAAAATTAATTTAAAACAAGTATAACTAGGCAGTCAAGCTAAAAAACCGGAATCGTACTTTGTGTACGATGAGGATTTTTTATGCGTAGACTAACGACGTTAGACGCAGTTTAAAATTAATTTTTAAAAGGCATTCCTAACAACTTTAACAACTCTCTTGATTCTTCATCAGTTTTAGCTGTTGTTACGAATATAATATCCATACCTCTTAATTTGTCTACTTTATCATATTCTATCTCAGGGAATATTAATTGTTCTTTAACTCCCATTGAGTAGTTTCCTCTTCCATCAAATGAGTTATTAGAAACTCCTCTAAAGTCTCTTACTCTTGGAAGTGCAACATTAAATAATTTATATGCAAAGTCATACATTTTGTCTGCTCTTAAAGTTACTTTACATCCAATGTTTGCTCCTTCTCTTAGTTTGAATGCTGCAATTGATTTTTTTGCTTTTGTTATTACTGGTTTTTGACCTGTAATTTGAGCTAAATCATTCATTGCATTTTCTAATGCTTTAGGATTTTCTTTTAAATCTCCTAAACCAATGTTTATAACGATTTTGTCAAGTTTTGGTACTTGCATAATTGATTTATAATTGAATTTTTTCATTAATGCTGGGATTACTTCATTTACATATTGTTCTCTTAATTTTTCCATTATTTAATTAATCCTCCTTCCTTATTTTAATTTTGCACCGCATTTTTTACATATACGAACTTTTTGATCTTTTTCTACGCTGTATCCTACTCTTGTAGCTTTTCCACATTTTGGGCATACAACATTTACTTTTGAAACTGGAATGCTACATTCTACTGGTATTATTCCACTTTCTTCTCCTTGTCTTCTTGCTTTAACATGTTTTTTTCTTATATTTACGCCTTTTACTACTACTTTGTCTTCTTTTGGCATAACTTCTAATACTTCTCCTGTTTTACCTTTGTCATTTCCAGATAAAACTTGAACATTGTCGCCTTTTTTGATTCTCATTTTAGAGTTTTCCCTCCTTCTTTTTGACAAGGGACACTCTTTTACCCTAGGGACTTTCCACTCTGCTTAAAGAGTTTCCCTTCCCCGTATGAATAACTGATTCGCCCTTGCTTTAATTTTTTGATTTTATTACTATAGTACTTCTGGTGCTAAAGATAATATTTTCATGTAATCTTTTTCTCTTAATTCTCTTGCAACTGGTCCAAAAATACGTGTTCCTCTTGGTGTTCCGTCTTCTTTTATTATAACAGCTGCGTTTTCATCAAATTTTATATATGAACCATCTGATCTTCTTAATCCTTTTTTAGATCTTACGATAACAGCTTTTACAACATCACCTTTTTTAACAACTCCTCCTGGTGTTGCTGATTTAACAGAAGCAACTATTACATCTCCTATGTTAGATGTTTTTCTATATGAACCTCCTAAACATCTGATACACATGATTTCTTTTGCACCTGTGTTGTCTGCTACCTTTAATCTTGATTGTTGTTGTATCATTTATGGTTCCTCCTTTCTTTTCTTTTTGTCAGGGGACACATCTTTCCCCTTGGTCACTTCTTCAGGGATAATATATGTTCCCTCCCCTTATGAATAAGGGATGACCTTTATTTATTTTTTTAGCTTTTTATTATTTTGTAATGGCTTTTTCTGTAATTTCAACTACTCTCCATCTTTTATCTTTAGATAGTGGTCTTGTTTCCATTACTTTTACTTTATCTCCTATTTGGCAAGCATTTTCTTCATCATGAGCTTTTAATTTATATGTTCTTTTTACTGTTTTACCATAGATTTTGTGACTTACACTTGTTTCTACTGCTACTACAACTGTTTTGTCCATTTTGTTTGATAATACAGTTCCGATCATAGTTTTACGAAGATTTCTTTCTTCCATTTAGATTTCTCCTTTCCTCTTTTTCGACAAGGGACACACCTTTACTTTTCCGTCATGTCCACTTGGTTCAAGGAATGTCCCTTCCCCGCGTGATTAAGTGATTCGCCCTTGCTCTTATTTCATTACTATGTTTATGCTTTTTTGCTTTCTGCAATTTTTCTTTCTGTTAATACTGTATTTATTTTAGCTATATCTCTTTTAACTTGTTTTATTTTCATTGGATTATCTAATCCGTTTGTAGCTAAACTAAATTTTAATTTGAATAATTCTGTTTTTAGTTCACCTAATTCTTTTTCTAAATCTGGTGAAGACATTTCTCTAATTTTATCTATCTTCATCATTTTCACCTACCTTTTCAGTTTCTCTTGCTACGAATTTTGTTTTATTAGGTAGTTTATTCATAGCTAAACGTAAAGCTTCTCTTGCAGTTTCTTCTGGTACTCCAGCTATTTCAAACATAACTCTACCAGGTTTTACAACTGCTACCCAATATTCAGGAGCACCTTTACCTTTACCCATACGAGTTCCGATAGGTTTTGCTGTTATTGGTTTATCTGGGAAAATTTTTATCCAAACTTTTCCTCCTCTTTTTATATAACGAGTCATAGCAATTCTGGCTGCTTCAATTTGATTTCCTGTAACTAAAGCTCCTGTTACTGCTTGGATTCCATATTCTCCATCTGTAACTTTATTACCTCTTGTTGCTTTTCCTCTCATTCTACCTTTTTGTACTTTTCTGTGTTTTGTTCTTTTTGGCATTAATGGCATTATTTTTCTCCTCCTTCCACTTTCTTTTCTGGAAGAACTTCTCCTTTATATATCCAAACTTTTACACCGATTTTTCCATATGTTGTATCTGCTTCTGCAAATCCATAATCTATATCAGCTCTTAAAGTTTGTAGTGGTATGTTTCCTTCTTTATAGAATTCAGTTCTAGCCATGTCAGCTCCACCTAATCTTCCAGATACTGCAGTTTTTATTCCTAAAGCACCTGATTTCATAGCTTTTTGCATACATTGTTTCATAGCTCTTCTGAATGAAATTCTTCTTTCTAGTTGTCCTGCTATATTTTCTGCAACTAATTGTGCATCTGTGTCTATGTTCTTAACTTCTACAATGTTTAAGTTAACATCTTTTCCTATTAATTTAACTAATTCTGCTTTTACGCTTTCAACACCTGCTCCACCTTTTCCAATTACAATACCTGGTTTTGCTGTGTATAAATTGATTTTTACCATCTTAGCTGTTCTTTCGATTTCTATTTTTGAAATTCCAGCAAGATATAATTTTTTCTTTAAAAATTTACGGATTTTTTGGTCTTCTACTAAATAATCTGCAAAGTGTTTAGAATCTGCATACCATTTAGAGTTCCAGTCTTTTATTATTCCAACTCTTACTCCTGTTGGATGTACTTTTTGTCCCATAAATCCTAAGCCTCCTTTTCTACTTTTTGACAGGGGACACACCTTTACCTTTTGGTCATATCCACTTAGGTTTAAGGAATGTCCCCTCCCCTCGTGAATTGGTGATTACCCTTTATCTTAATCTTAATTTTTTTCTCTTAATACTATTGTTATATGACTTGTTCTTTTTCTAATTCTTACTGCTGAACCTTTTGCTGCTGGTCTAATTCTTTTTAAAGTTGGACCTTGATTTGCATATATTTCAGCTACATATAAGTTTTCATGTTTCATATCATGATTGTTTTCAGCATTTGCTATTGCTGATTTTAATAATTTTTCTATTATTTCAGATGCTGCTTTTGGTGTAAATTTTACTATTGCTAAAGCTTGGTCTATATCTTTTCCTCTAATTAAGTCTGCTACGATTTTTACTTTTCTTGCAGATATTCTTACATATTTTAGAGTTGCTCTAGCTTCATTTTTTACAACTGTTTCTTGCACTTTCATAACCTCCTTTGCCTTTTGACAGGGGACACACCTTTACCTCTTGGTCGTCTCCACTTAGTTTAAGGAATGTCCCCTCCCCTCGTGAATTGGTGATTCTCCCTTGTTTTTATTTAACATTTTAATTTATTTCTTCGTCTTTTTGTCTCCTGCATGACCTTTAAAAGTTCTTGTAGGTGCAAATTCACCTAATTTATGTCCAATCATTTCTTCTGCAATATAAATTGGAACATGTTTTCTTCCATCATGAACAGCTATTGTGTGTCCTACCATTTGTGGATATATTGTTGAAGCTCTTGACCATGTTTTTAGAACTTCTTTATTTCCTGTTTCATTCATAGCTTCTACTCTTTTAAGTAGTTCAGGTGCTACATATGGTTTTTTCTTGCTTGATCTTGACATTTAAAATTTTCCTCCTTTCAAGAAAATTTTTATTTTGTAATTTACTAATCTCAAACTAGCTTTATAGCTAGAGCATAATTTTTACATTTAATATAATTTATTAAATATGTAAAAATTGCTCTAATCCTATTTGCTATTTCTTCTCTTAACAATAAATTTATTAGATAATTTCTTTTTGTTTCTTGTTTTGTATCCAAGAGCTGGTTTACCCCAAGGTGTTAATGGTCCAGCGTGTCCTACTGGTGCTTTACCTTCACCACCACCATGTGGGTGATCTACTGGGTTCATTACAGAACCTCTAACTGTTGGTCTGATTCCCATGTGTCTTTTTCTACCAGCTTTACCAATTTTAACATTTTCATGATCACTATTTCCGATTACTCCGATTGTAGCTCTACATGTTGATAAAATTAATCTCATTTCTCCTGATGGTAGTCTTACATGTGCATATTTTCCTTCTTTAGCCATTAATTGTGCACTTTGACCTGCAGCTTTAACTAATTTTCCACCTTGTTTTGGATTTAATTCGATGTTGTGAATTAATGTACCTACTGGAATTGAGCTAATTGGCATACAGTTACCTACTTTTATATCAACTGCCTCTCCAGATATTACTTTATCTCCATCTGTTAATCCTTGTGGAGCTAAGATATATGCTTTTTCTCCATCCTCATATTGAATTAATGCGATATTTGCACTTCTGTTTGGATCATATTCGATTCCAATTACTGTTGCTTCCATATCGTCTTTTCTTCTTTTAAAATCTACTATTCTATATTTTTGTCTATTTCCACCACCTTGGTGTCTTACTGTTATTCTACCATATGAGTTTCTTCCTGCATTTTTTCTTTTCTTTGCAAGTAATGATTTTTCAGGAGTTTTCTTTGTTACTTCTGCAAAATCTGAAACTGTCATATTTCTTCTTGATGGTGTATAGGCCTTAAAGTGTTTCATTCCCATTTTTACTCTTCCTTTCTCGAATTTATGAAAAACTTCGTCTTGCGTTGTTAAAATTTTATTCAAAATGCTCATGTACACACGTACACTCCGCTTTTTTCATAAAATTTTGCCTAGCAATACTCGTTTTTGATAAATTCTCTTATCTACATTTTTTACGGATTTTTTCCTGCTCCGCTTACAGATATTCTTTGTTTTCCTGGTATTTTCCAGATATTTTTCTTTTTTTATCTTGTTTCCTCTTCAGACTTTTCTTCTTGTTCTTCTACAGCTTTTTTAAATGCTCTTGCGTATTCTCCTGCAACTAATGAAGGGTCTACTTCGTCACTTTCTATTATAGTATCTGGTCTAAATCTTTTTCTTACTGGTGTTCCTTCAACACCTTGCATATTTTTCCCTTCTTTTTTTCGTTGTTCTCTATCTTTTTTTGCTTTTCGAAGATAGTCTAAAAACTCTATTCTTTCTTTTTCTTTTGAATTTGGGATTAATTCTTCTTGTTGTTGATCTCTGTTTTCTTCTTTATTATTCATAATCAACTACTCCTTTTTATTTATTAAGCTCCCATAAATTCGTCAATTGAATCTTTATATTTTTTAGATACTTTAACTTCTTTTCCACCTTTTGCTAGATATGTTTCTTCTGATGGATTTGTATCAATAGTAACTATTGCTTTTTTCCAGTCAGATGTTTTTCCAACATGATATCCAACTCTTTTTTTCTTTCCGCTTACTGTCATAGTGTTTACTTTTAATACTTTAACTTCAAAAAGTTTTTCAACAGCTTTTGCTATTTCAACTTTTGTTGCTTTTTTGTTTACTTTGAAAGTGTATTTACCTTCTTGTAATTGGTCATTACTTTTTTCAGTAACAACTGGTGCTATTATTATTTCTTCTGGTAACATTATGCGTACACCTCCTCTAATTTTTTAACAGTGTCTACTGGTAAAATTAGATTTGTATATTTTAATAAATCAAATATGTTTATGTTATTAGCAACTATTGTTTTAACTCCTTCAATGTTTCTTGATGACATTAAAACATTTTTGTTGTTTTCTGGAAGAACTATTAATGTTTTTCCTTCAACTTTCATGTCTGCTAATGCTTTTACCATAGTTTTTGTTTTGATTTCTTTTAATTCTAATTTGTCAACAACTGTTAATTCTTTTTCTAAAACTTTAGAACTTAATACTGATTTAATTGCAAGTCTTTTTTCTTTTTTATTAACTGTATATTTATATGAACGAGGTTTTGGTCCTAAAGCAATACCACCTTTAATCCATTGTGGAGCTCTTATTGAACCTTGTCTTGCTCTACCTGTCCCTTTTTGTCTCCATGGTTTTTTTCCACCACCAGAAACTTCTGCTCTTGTTTTTGTACTTTGTGTACCTTGTCTTTGATTAGCTAAATAGTTTACTAATACACTATGTACTATAGCTCCATTTGGTTTAATTCCAAATACACTATCTGCTAATTCTATATCACTTACTTTTTTACCTTTTATATCTAATACATCTACTTTTGGCATTCTCGTCTTCCTCCTTCCTTCTAGTTACTAGCCTTTACAGCTGATTTTACTTTTAAGATAGCTCCTTTTGCTCCTGGAACGCTACCTTTTACTAATATTACGTTTTTATCCATGTCTACTCTTACAACATCTAAGTTTTGTATTGTAACTGTAACTCTTCCCATATGTCCTGGTAGTTTTTTACCTTTAAATACTCTACCTGGTGTTGATGTAGATCCCATTGAACCTGGTCTTCTGTGATACATAGAACCATGTCCCATTGGTCCTCTGTGTTGTCCATGTCTTTTGATAACACCTTGGAATCCTTTTCCTTTTGATGTTCCTTGAACATCTATTTTGTCTCCTGCTACAAAAACATCTGCTTTTACTTCATCTCCAACTTTGTAGTTTTCTACATCATCTAATTTGAATTCTCTTAAATGTTTTTTGTTAGCAAGTTTTGCTTTTGCAAAATGTCCTGCTTCTGGTTTGTTGATGTGTTTGTCTTTTACATCTCCAAATCCTAATTGTACTGCATTGTAACCATCTGTTTCTACTGTTTTTACTTGTGCTACAACACATGGTCCAGCTTCTATAACTGTTACTGGTATAACATTTCCTTTTTCATCAAATATTTGTGTCATACCAATTTTTCTTCCAATTATTCCTTTTTTCATTTTTTCCTCCTAACTATTGGCTGATATTTTGAATTAGCATTTTTAAAATGTTGATATCAGCTTGGTTTTGATGATTGTTTCTAATGTGTGGGACGCTTTTTCCCACTGGTAAATTCTTTTGGGATAAAAAACATCCCATAACGCTTCAACTAGTGATCATCTTTTTTCTAGTTGTTTACCTTTTTAAAGTTTGATTTCTATATCTACACCAGCTGGTAATTCTAATTTCATTAGACTGTCAACTGTTTTTTGTGTTGGGTAAAGAATATCAATAACTCTTTTATGTGTTCTCATTTCAAATTGTTCTCTTGAATCTTTGTATTTGTGTGGAGAACGCAAAATTGTTACTATTTCTTTTTGTGTTGGTAATGGAATAGGACCTGAAACCTTTGCTCCTGTTTTTTTAGCAGTATCTACTATTTTTTCAGCAGACTGATCTAAAACTACATGGTCATATGCTTTAAGTCTTATTCTTATTTTCTCACTTGTTGCTATGTTTGCCATTGTAATTTTCCCTCCTTCTCTTTCTTTATGACAGGGGACACACCTTTACCTTTTGGTCATTTCCACTTGGCTTAAGGAATGTCCCCTACCCTCGTGAAATATTGATGACCTCAGTTTAAGCTTTTCTCCTGTTTTTGATTTTAATTACCGTGGCAAGTTAGAACGTACTCTGGTGTTTTGTATTTCACCTATATAAAAGCCCAAAATACGCATGATAATTCTGGGATAAGTACATTTTTTATAAACTTACCGCCTGGTCTTTGCCATGACATACTCCACCAAAGTTCCCTCCACCCTACATTTTTGTAGTGGTGTAGCCACATTTGGCTTCATCGCTCTTTCATGCCCATATATTATACAATGCTTTTATGTTATTGTCAACACTTTTTTCACATTTTTCTGAATTTGCAAAGATGTGTCCCAAAGTGGGCAAAATGTCTCATATAGAAACGTCCCCAATGAGACATGAGACATTAAATTCTTACCCAAATTGATGCAGATTTTCCTTTAACTTTAAAAGTTCCACACCCTTCTTGGTCTATTTCCACAATTTCTTCGCAGTTAGCTAAGGCATCCACAAATTTTTCACCTACCAAATCTTTTCCAATATACATCCTTTTTTCTCCGTCAAAACTATTTGATATGACAACTGCTATTCCAGATTGCAAATGCTCGCTATCTCCTTCTCTTGTCCACCCAATATAATCTGGATGGTCAAAGTAGTCATGTTGCACACCATATGCTTTTTCTTTTCTTATTTCTAATATAGTTTTTAACTCTTCTACTGGTGGTATATTGTCATGTGGTATACCATAGAAATCTCCATAGAAGATACAAGGATAACCTTCATCTCTTAATAAGATGATGCTATATGCTGCTGGTTTAAACCATTCTTGTATAAAACTTTGCAAACTTTGTCCTGGTTGTGTGTCATGATTATCTACAAATGTTACTGCTTTACTTGGATTTTCTTTTACTAATGTTCCTTCTAATATTTTTGACATATCATAATTTTCATCTTTTGATGCAGCTTCTAAATGATAATGTAGTGGTACATCAAATAATGATATCTCTCCTTCTGTTTCTGTTATATATCTATGTAATTTTGAAATATCTCCACTCCAGTATTCTCCAACTGTAAATAATTCATCTCCAGATTCTTTTCTTAATTCTTTAATCCAATTTTTATAAAAGTTTGCATCAATATGTTTTACTGCATCTAATCTAAATCCATCAACTTTTGTGGTTTCTAAATACCATTTTCCCCATTTTGTGCACTCTTCCACAACTTCTGGATTTTTAAAGTCTATATCTGCTCCCATTAAATAATCATAATTTCCATACTCTTCGTCAACTGCAGCACTCCAATCTTTATCTTTAAATTTAAAGATTGCATGCTCTTTTGTTTTATCATTGTAATCTATTCCATCAAAATGTGTCCAATTCCATTCAAAGTCTGAATATTTATGATTTCTTCCTGGAAATGTGAATTTTGTTGCAACTCTTACCACTTCTTGATTTGCTACTGGTTTATTATGATCTCCCCAATCAATTTTTGTTGCCGGTATTGTTTGAAGGTAATCAGCTCCCATTTTATGGTTTAAAACTATATCTGCATAACTTTCTATTCCTGTTTGTTTTAATACCATTATGCAATTTAAATATTCATCTTTTGAACCATATTTAGTTTTAATAGTTCCTTTTTGGTCAAATTCTCCTAAATCATATACATCATATACAGCATATCCTACTTCATCTTTTCCTCCCATTCCTTTATATGCTGGTGGAAGCCATAAAGCTGTTATTCCTAAGTCTGCTAATTTTTCTGCTTCTTTTGTTATATCATTCCATAAATTTTGTTTGCAATCCATATACCATTCAAAATATTGCATTATTATTCCATTTATTTTTTTCATTTTTATTCCAACTTTCTTATACTTTTTTATAGCTCTCTTATATCATTATTTTAATTGTTTTTCAAGTGTCGCATTGGGGACGTTTCTCTTGCGACATTTTGTTTTATAAAGAAAACTCCTAAATGCAACATACAAAAAGGTGCTATTTTTTTGATAGCACCTTCGTATATATTGCTATATACTTTTTCTTCTTTTAATACGATTACTGTTTTGTTCGTCTTCAATGATTTTGCTTAACATGTTATGAACTTTTATATTGTCTTTCATGATAACATCTGGAATTTTTCTCCAAAAGCTCTCTGGTGTGAAATATAGTCCTATAATTTTTTCTTGCTCTTGCAGACGAATCCCATAAATGTTAAAAACCCATGCTTTTAATATTTCTAGTTCCATTTTACCTTTAGGATGTCTTACTAGTTCCTCTATTTCTGAAATCTCTTTTATTAGGATTTCTTTAGAAATCTTCACTGATTTTTCAGCTTTTTCATCACTTAGTTTTACTTCCCCTTCAATCCGACCAACAATTTCAATCATATTATTTACCTCCTTATTTGTCTCTATATCTAGAGACTTTTTGAATAGTAATATTATTAGTGTATCACTTTATGTTTACATTTTCAACTATTTGACAAAAAATTGTTTAATATTTATAATATTTTAGATGAAAGGATGCGATTTTAATGAGTGAAATACTTGAACCTATTTATGAAAGAAAAATTAATTATTATGAAACAGATGGCATGAGAATTGTTCACCATTCTAATTATATAAGATATTTGGAAGAAGCTAGATGCTATTGGCTTGAAAAATATGGTATGCCATATTCTACTTTCGAAAAAGAAGGTATTAATATTCCAGTTCTAGCTGTTAATTGTGAATATAAGCATCATGTAACTTTTGAAGATACTATTTTAATTAAAGTTTTTGTTAAGGAGTATAATGGTGTTAGATTAACTATTGGCTATGATGTTCGTGATAAAAAAACTGACAAGCCAGTTATTATTGCTGAAACAAAGCATTGTTTTACAGATAAAAATTTGAGAGCTACTAATTTGAAAAAGCACTTGCCTGAATTTGATAAAAAATTTAGAGATTTAAATAGTAAGATTTAGAAATTCACTTTCTCTATGTATTTAAAAAAGTTATTTCTCATTTGTGAAATAACTTTTTTTGTTTGTTGATATTTTTTATTATGTACAAAGGATACTCTTATATAAAGAATGTCCCTAAATCCCTAAAAGAGGGATTAAAAGAACGTCCCTTAATCCCTCTTAGTTAAAATATCTTTTTAATAATCCTTCAAATCCTTTTCCATGACGAGCTTCGTCTTTGCACATTTCATGTACTGTGTCATGTATTGCATCATATCCAAGTTCTTTTGCTCTTGTTGCAATTGCCTTTTTACCTTCACATGCTCCGTGTTCTGCTTCTGCTCTTAACATTACATTTTTCTTTGTATCAGGATGTACTATTTCTCCTAATAATTCTGCAAATTTAGCAGCATGTTCTGCTTCTTCAAATGCATATCTTTTAAATGCTTCTGCTATTTCTGGGTATCCTTCTCTATCTGCTTGTCTACTCATTGCTAAGTACATTCCAACTTCAGTACATTCTCCTGTAAAGTTTTCTCTTAGTCCTTTTACTATTTCTTCATCTAATCCTTGTGCTACACCAATTCTGTGTTCATCTGCATATTGTCTTTCTCCTTCTTCTTCTTTTCTTTCAACAAATGCTTCTTTTCCTGCTCCACATTGTGGGCATCTTTCTGGTGCTTCTTCTCCAAAGTGTATGTATCCACATACTTTACATACATATGCTTTCATGTTTATTCCTCCTTCTAATTTTTGTTTTTAAACTAGATGTATATTAGCATATTTTGATTTAATTGTCAAAAAATTCAAAAACCTCTTTAAATTTCCAAAAATATATGATAAAATACAGTAGATTTTAAAAGAATTTGTCTAAAGATGAAATGGAGGAAAAGGTTATGGAATTAAACAGATGTAGTAGATGTGGGAGTTTTTATGTATCAGAAGGGAATGTGTGCCCTAAATGTAGCAAAAAAGATGGTTTTGAATTTTCTACATTCAAACAATATGTTACAGAAAACGGTTTTGAACAGTCTTTAGATACTATTTCTGGAGAAACTGGAATTTCAGTAAAAAACTTAAATCGATATTTAGGATATGAAGAAATCCGAAATTTACAAAATGGTTTTAATGGTAATCAAAATAATTTGAATAGTAAAACAATGTTATAATTTAAATGACGGAAGGAATGAATTTAATGGAGAATGTTTTTAATATATTAGAAGAAAGAGGATATATTGAGCAAATGACTCATCCTCAAGAAATGAAGGATTTATTTAGCAAAGAAACAGTTCCTTTTTATATAGGAATAGACCCAACAGCAGATAGCTTACATGTTGGACATTTTGTCTCTTTAATGGTTGCAAGTCATATGCAAAAATGTGGTCATAAACCTATTATATTAGTTGGTGGAGCAACTGCTTTTATTGGTGATCCTTCATTTAAGAATGATATGAGAAAAATGTTATCACCTGAAGAAATTAATCATAATGTTGAATGTATCAAAAAACAAGTTGAAAAATTTGTTAGTTTTGATGGTGACAATGGAGCAATTATAGTTAATAACGCTGATTGGTTATTAGATTTAAAATTTGTTGAATTTGTACGTGAAATTGGTAGCTTATTTTCAGTTAACAAAATGCTAGCTGCAGAATGTTATAAACAAAGAATGGAAACTGGTTTAACATTTTTTGAAATGAGCTATATGTTAATGCAATCATATGATTTTCTACATTTATATGAAACTTATGGATGCAAATTACAAATGGGTGGAAATGACCAATGGTCTAATATCATTGGTGGAGTTGATTTAATTAGAAAAATTGGAAAAGATGATTCTTATGGTTTAACATTTAAACTTCTTACAACTAAAGAAGGTAAAAAAATGGGTAAAACTGAAAAAGGTGCTTTATGGCTAAGCCCAGATAAAACTTCACCTTATGAATTTTATCAATATTGGAGAAATATCGAAGATGATAGTGTTGAAACTGTTTTAAAAATGCTTACATTTTTACCAGTTGAAAAAATAAAAGAATTAACTGCTTATAAAGATGAAAGAATAAATGAAGCTAAAAAAGTTGCTGCTTTTGAAATCACTAAATTAATTCATGGTGAAGAAGAAGCTAAAAAAGCTGAAGAGGCATCAAATGCATTATTTAATGGTCAAGGTAGCTTAGATAATATGCCAACTATAAATCTTGAAAGTTCAGATATTTCTTTATTAGATGCTATTATTCTAACAGGTATTGCACCTTCTAAAGGTCAAGCTAGAACTTTGATTACTCAAGGTGGTATTTCCTTAAATGATGAGAAAATTTCTGATGTAAATTATAAATTGTCAGATGGTGATTTTAAAGATGGTTATGCTATTTTGAAAAAAGGTAAAAAAGTATTTTATAAATTAAACAGGGATTAAAAATCCCTGTTATCTGCTTCTTTGTACTATTTCTACTATATCTGCGATGTATTCACCTATAATTGGAATATTTAGTGTCACTATTTTTTGCAAAATAATAACTAAAATAGCAGTAATAATTGTTACTCCAATTCCTATTCCTACACCTCTAGAAATTCCTGCAAAGAAATTTCTAATAAGCATTTCTTTTTTATTTCCTAACAAATAACTTAGCTCTACAAAATTTCCTTCTAGCATTATTTTATTTAATTGGCTTATCGCTTTTTCTAACAAATTTATTTTATTCTTTTTTACAAACATAAAAACCACCTTTAATATTTCTTATATTATGGTGGTTTTTTTAGCAATTTTTATTCATTACCATTTATAAAATTATTTATTGTTTCACTTAAACTTCCACTATTTGTAGATGTTTCATTTTGAGTTGTAATATTTTCTGATACACTATTAGTTTCAGTTTGATTACTTGATCTTGCATTAAGCTCTTCTCGTTTTTGGTCCTCTTCTGCCTTTAACTCTTCAAGCGAATTAATTAATTCTTGTAATCTTTTTAAATCACTACCCATTAATTCCCAATCATTGCTGTTGTTTGACTCTGTTAAATTATCATTTGCTTTTATAATTGCATCTATTAATCCATCTATATCTTCAGTATTTTCTACTTCAATATCAACAGCATATTGTGAAAGTAGATTTTGTAATGCTCGAGATAGTGTATCTCCTATTGCTACTTTATTTCCAGATGCTACTACAACTTTTTTAAGTAATGGTATTTCTGATTCATTTAACATTGTTTGATATATTGGCTCTACATATAATAAAGTGTTGTTTATTGGAACAATTATCATTTGCTTTGTTAATCTTGTTCCAGTTGTATTAAGTGTTTCTAACTCTGTTGAGATTGCCTCATCTTCTTCTATTTGTTGGTCTAATTGCATTGGTCCAACTATATTGCTATCTGCTGAGAATTTATATAATTTTAATTTATTTGAACTTCCATCTGTTGTTCCTACTAAATATGAAATTATATTTTGTTTTTCATCTGGTGTATAAACTTGAATTAGTCCTAATTTTTCATTTCCATCATCATTTACCATTGTGTAATATGAATCCATATATGTTCCTGTTGACCTTGTATTTCTTACACTATTGTATTTAGCTATATCCCATAAGTCATCTGCTCTATATAATACATCTGGTTTTACATTATGATATACTTTTAAAACTTCTGCTTGTACATCATATAAGAATTGTGGATATATTAAATGCTCTTGTATATCTTGTGGTATTTCTTCTTCTAAATCAACAAATAGTGTTGGATAAATATTTCTGTATGCCATTGCAATTGGGTCTGTTCTATCTGTTATATAGAATGATATTGTTCCGTCATATGCGTCTACTAATACTTTTACTGA
Source organism: uncultured Clostridia bacterium (assembly GCA_944386755.1). Classification (GTDB taxonomy): domain Bacteria; phylum Bacillota; class Clostridia; order TANB77; family CAG-508; genus CAG-269. The sequence continues at coordinate 35,118 of CALXCF010000007.1, forward strand.
GTTTCTAATGTAATTTATATTTTCATGAATTCCATCATGCTCGATTGTTGTATATTGTGAATATGGATAACTGCTTGATACTGTATATGCATCTATTACCCAAACTATTCTACCATCATCTGTTACTACCGTATATGGATTTTCATCATATATTAGATATGGTAATGCTTTTTTTGCTCTTGTGATAATTTGTCTGTTTATTAATATTTTACTATCATCACTTATTTCATTTGAGAATGCTAAATTTAGATCTCCTTTTGTGATTCCTAAGACTAATCTATCTAAAAAGTTTAATTGTAATCCAGCTTCTCCACTATATGTTGATGTATGGTCTGTTCCGTCAACATCTGTATAGTCATATTCTTGTATATTTTTTGCATTTGTTGCTATTATATCATTAGTCTCTAGTCCAAAATATATACGTGGTTCAGCTATATTTATTGTTTCGTCACTACCTGAAATTTCTTTTTGAACATATTGTACATTTCCTGTTTCTGTACTTTGTGAAGCTGATGCTATGATTAGCCCCATTCCATGTGTGTATTCATATGTTTTGTTTGTATATGTTCTTCCTGAACTTGTGATTTCTCTTGGTGCTATATATACTGTCTGTAGCTGTCCATTTATTTCATAATTTGCAAGGTTTGCATCTCTATATGAGAAATATCCTGTTTCTGTTTGATTATCTTGTACTGTTTTTAAGACTGCATCTTGCGTGACTATTGGAATATTATTTATTATGTTTTGATTTTCTGCTACTTCTTCTTCTGTTACTGTTCCTGAATTTTCAAGATTTTTTTCTTCTATTTCAATATTGTATGCACTTTTTGTATTATTTATATTTTCAGCAATATAATTTTTTTCTTTGTCTAGTTCATTGGTGTTTACAAATATTAAATCAAATACTACCATTGCTAAAAATAGTACAACTAGATATCCTGGTATTACTGCTAAATTTTTTAATACTTTGCTTGTTTTTTCCGCTTTAAATGCTTTTAATGCTCTATATACAAATATTACTATGATAACTGCAAATATTACATATCCCCATAATTTTATTGTAGATTCTGTTATTCCTGCACCTACTATATCTATGTCATTATTTACTGTTAAGATTTTTCCTTGCATTATATTTTGTGTATTAACTATTGTCATTAACGCTATTCCTACTGCAAGTAGCATTATATTTCTAAGTAGTTTTTTCATGAATAGACTTTGTTTAAACATTTTTCCGTCTATTCCATCAAAATACATATTAAATACTATAACATGATATAAAGCCATGTATAATGTTAAGCCTACTACAAATGATATGAAGTATATTAGCATTGTATCAATTATTGGTTTTACAAACATATAATATGAAATATCCAAGTTAAATATTGGGTCTTGTATTCCAAATGATGTACTATTCATTACTAACATTATTTTTTGCATTAATACTGCTGAAGCTATTATACTTACAATTGCAGAAATTACTAATGCTAATGATTTGTTTGGTAATTTTGGCATTTTTTTGTTTTCTTTTTCAAAGAAAGGTTTTAATCCTTTTTTTATTCCTCTGTTTGTCATGTATATTATAAAATATACTATTACAAAGTTTACTGCCATGATTGTATATCTATAAATTAGGTTTGTGTAAAAGATTTGTATGTATTGTTCTCCTAATTCTTGATATTCTAAGTAACTTCCACGTAATTGTATGTAACTAATTACTGCAAATATAGCAATAAAAAGTAATACTAATAACATTCTTGTTTTACTTTTACCTTTTCTATTTCTTTCTTTTGTTTCTCTTGTATTTCCAGTTTCTAATATAGTTTCAACTTTTTCATTTGCTTGAGTATTTTCCTCACTCACTATCTTATCCTCCTATTAATTTATTTCCCCTAGTTATTTTTTAGATAATTGCTCTTGCAAATTCTTCTGGATTGAAGATTTCCATGTCGTCTATTTGTTCTCCTACACCAATAAACTTGACTGGTATATTATTTTCTTCTACAATTCCAATTACTACTCCACCTTTTGCTGTTCCATCAAGTTTTGTCAATACAAGTCCTGTAATGTCAGCTTCTTCTTTAAATGCTTTTACTTGTGATATTGCATTTTGTCCAGTAGTTCCGTCAATTACTAATAATACTTCTTCATCGCAATCTGACATTTCCTTTTGGATTACTTTTTGAATTTTTCTTAATTCATCCATTAAATATTTTTTGTTGTGTAATCTTCCTGCTGTATCAACAATTAGAACATCTGCATTTTTTTCTCTTGTTATTTTAATTGCATCATATACAACTGATGCTGGATCAACCCCTTCTTCTCTTTTTACAATGTCTGCTCCTGCTCTATTAGCCCAGATTTCAAGTTGCTCTACTGCTGCTGCACGGAATGTATCTGCTGCTGCAATTACTACTTGTTTTCCATCTTTTTCTAGTCTGTTTGCTATTTTCCCTATTGATGTTGTTTTTCCTACTCCATTTACGCCAACAACTAATATGACTGATGGTTTTGTGTTTAGTTTTAGTCCTCTATCTACTTTTGATAGTATTTGTATTATTTCTTCTCTTAGTGCTTGTTTTATTTCTTCTTCATCTTGTATTTTTTCTTTTTTTACTCTTTGTCTTAAATTATTCATTATTTTTATTGATGTATCCATTCCTATGTCTGACATTATTAGTACTTCTTCTAGTTCATCTAAAAAATCTTCATCTACTTTTTTGAAACTTTTGAATACATTGCTTATTTTTTCATCAAATGATGTTTTTGTTTTACTCATTCCTTGTTTTAGTTTTTCAAAAAATCCCATTTTCTGTTTTCCTTTCGTTTGCTTATTTTTATTTTTTACTTAAATTTATGGGTATTATATCATATTTTTGTATGTTCGGCAAGTAAAAACAACCTACAAACTTTATAGTTCATAAGTTGTTATGATTGGAGCCACTAAGCAGAATCGAACTGCTGACCTACGGGTTACGAATCCGTTGCTCTACCAACTGAGCTATAGTGGCATTAAACTTCCTCTGTCATATTTTCATACAGAGGAATTATAAAATTCAAATTTGCATCAACAGTATCAGAGCTTTGATAAATTTCAAGCATATTACTTGCTTCAGATTGTGGAGCCATTAAATTTTGCATATATTGATGAGTATACAATTCTCCATCTTGATTAACAACATCAAATTTTTGGAAATATAAAGTGTTTTGTCCAACATTTATATATCCTTCTTTTACAAAATCTACTCCTCCAATAATTGCCTTTTCTAAAGTATCCCATCCTTGTTCATAAGCATACTTAGCTGCATTTTCAATTATTTCTTCTGATGAATTTCCTACTGCTCTTATATTAAAAGGATTGTATACAGTCATTCCATTATACTCATATCCTCTAGATAAAGTTGTTCCATCTCTTCCCTGTTCCTGAATTAATCTTGATGCTATAAAATATGGATCAACATTGGCATTTTTTCCTGCTTGTATTAGTGCATTTGAAATATTTTCTCCCTCTAAAAAAGTATCTTCTGTTATTTCATTAATACCTTCTATTGTTTGTGCATTTTCTACATATGATAGTTCCTTAAATTGAAAAATATTATCTTCATTTAATATATTTCTAGGATCCATTTGACATCTAATTGCTTTGTCTGATGCACATAGCCATGTTCCATTGTCATAGGTTTTATCTCTATCTATTTCACATTTCCAGTCTTCTGGATATCGAGATGAATCTGGAACTAAGTTTAAAGGATATGTTCTATTATCTGAATGACCTTCATTTTCTATTACTTCTTCCCAATCTAATTTAGTATAAAATAATGTAAATGTCCAGTTTGGATGCTGTTCTAGTAATTCATCTATTAGTTCTTTATATCCTGGATATTTACTTTCGCTTAAATTTTCTCCATCATATTCTACATATTTTTGCTTTTTACTTTCTTTTACTAATGCAACTATTAGAATAATTATTAAAACCAATATTAATATGGCTATTAAAATAACTTTTACTCTCTTAGGTATTTTTCTAATTATATTTCTTACATTCATGTTTTTCATTATAACACAAAAGCCTAGATAAAATCTAGACTTTTAATGAAAATTTATTTTTATTGATTATTTTCTCCTCTTCCTTCTGGAAGTGCTTCTGAATAATCAAGTACAATTCTAATTTTTGTAATAGCTTTAATAGCTCTAACAAATTTGCTATTTTTAAATCTTTGCCATAGACTTGGTTTAGCTTCAAATGTTGTTTCTTGAACATATTGTTGTTCTTGTACTTGTTGTTCTTCTGCTACTGCTACTTGTTGTACTTGAACTTGTTCTTGTGGTTGCTCTTCAACAACATTTTGCACTACTGGTTCTTCTATTGGTGTAGGTATTGATTTTAATGCATCTGCTACTTCAATTCCTATGTAACTTAATGCTTTTGATCTATCTTCAATTCTTTCCATATCTATTTCTATATGTAAATTTGCTTCTAGGTTGTTTATTCTAGCATGTAATAATTTCATAGCATCTTTGTAGTCGTCTGATTCTGTATCTTTTGCTTTTCCAACTATTGTTAGAGTTTCTATAATATCTTCTGAAAATACATCTTCTGCTTTTTTTACTTGGTCTTTCCAATCTTTTTCTTTATTTTCTACTGCTTCTAATATTTCTTTTAATTGCCCTGCTGTAGCTATATTTTGTTCTCTTTGTCTAATTAATTCTTCTATTTTCTTTGTATTTTCTTCAAATTGATTTGTAGCATATTCAACTAGCCCATAAGCAGCTTTGTATACACTTGCTGGGAAGTTTTTCTTTTTTGGATATTCAATTAAATATGTTTTTACTGATTCAATTAAATCCTTAAAGTATGTATCATCTTCTAATTGAACGATTTGCTTTTTACTTTTTGGATTTATTAATTTTTGAATTTTATCTATATTTGATAATATTTTTTCTTCTGTGATAACCATTCTCACATTTACTATGCCAGATTTAGACATTGTAATGTACCTCCTTTATCTTACGCGTGTTTGCTTTTTCGCTATTTCAAATATAATTATACATTAACTAAAGCCAAACTACAAGTGTGTTTGGCTTTTTTTATTTTAAGTTTTCATTACAGAAATGTTACAATTTTATTACAAAATCTTTTTTCTTTCGACATTTTACCATTTTATTATGCTTTCCATTTCCCTAAGTTTCAACATATTCTGCAATTTGTAACTTTGATGTAATATTTATTTATCATTAAGAACTGTTTTTATTTCTTCAAATCTTTTGACTTTTTGAGTTGTTGTTTTTATTAATTCTTTATCAGTTACTGTAATTTCTCTAATATATTTATATGCTGGCATTGTTTTGTTTACTTTTTTAACTTCTTGCCATAACATTTCTTTTAGTTTTTCTGGATCTTCTGTATTATATATATCTTTTACTAATTCTTTGTCATATACTATTTTCGCATGGATTTTATAATCCCCATCATCTTCTGGATAGCCATATACAAAACTTTCTTTTACACCTTCTATTTTATTTAATAGTGTTTCTAATTCTTCTGGGTATATATTTTTTCCATTTTTTAATACTATAACAAATTTCTTTCTTCCAGATATAAAGATATATCCATCTTTATCAATTTTTGCTAAGTCTCCTGTATGTAACCAACCTTCTTCATCAATTGCTTCTTTTGTTGCTTCTTCATTGTTATAATATCCTAGCATTATTGATGGTCCTTTTACAACTAACTCTCCTATTCCTTCTTCATTTGGCTCAACTATTTTTGCATCTAGACTTGGAAATGCTTTTCCAATAGAACCTAATCTTTGATATTTATCATCTTCTGCAGCAATTACTGGTGAACTTTCTGTTAGTCCATATCCTTGATACATTGTAAATCCTAATTCATTAAATCCTTTTTCTGCCTCTGGGTCTAATGCTGCTCCTCCAGCTACAAATAGTCTTACTTTTCCTCCTAATGTATCATGTATTTCTTTGAATAATTTTTTTCTTATATCAATTCCAAATTTTAATAAGAATTGGCTTATTTTTATTCCTTTTTGTACTGTTTTTAGCTTTCCTTTTTTCTCTACACTTTTCATTACCTTTTTGTACATACTTTCAAAAAGGATTGGTACTGAAATCATTGCTGTTATTTGATAGTCTTTTATATTTTCTGCTATATGTCTAATTCCCTCACAAAATGCAATTGACCCACCTGTTGATACTGGATATATAAATCCAACTGTACATTCAAAGGTATGATGTAATGGTAAAAATGATAAGAATCTGTCTTCTGGAGTTAATTTGATAACTGCTGTTATGTCTTTTAAATTACTACATATATTTTTGTGTGATAACATTACTGCTTTTGACATTGCTGTTGTACCTGATGTAAATAGCATTATTGACATTTTTTCATTATCTATTTCTGCGTCTAAAAACTCTCTATTTCCTTCTTCTATTAGCTTTTTACCCTGTTCAATTAGTTCTTTTTCAGAGTAGATGTCATTTTCTTTCTTTTCTAAATCCATTGAAATGAAGTATTTTACTTTTGTTGTTTGTTTTTCTTTTATTTCTTTCATTACTTCATCATATTTTTTTGAATAGAATATTGCTTCTACTTCTGAACGAATCATTAAATTTTCAATTTCATTGTCAGGTAACGCTTTGTCCAATGGTACTACAACACCTGTTCCTGTAACAGCTGCAAAATATGCAACTCCCCATTCATATCTATTTTCTGAAATGACTGCTATTCTTTTATCTTTTAACCCAAGATTTATTAATGCTGTTCCTAAGCTATTTATTTCATCTCTAAATTGTTTGTGAGATATTTCTCTAAATTTTCCTTCTACTTCTGTTTTAAATAGATATGCAGGTCTATCTCCAAACTTTTCTCCTGTTTTTTGAAGCATTTCTTTTAAATTACTATATCCTTTGTTCTTGTAAATTTGTTCTCTCATGGCAATCCCCTTTCAAGTATATATTTTATTATTTTTTAATTTTTGCACATTTTGGCATCGAAATCTTTGATTTCGCTAATGCCTAATTATCTTATTTTTAGACCTTCTATGATTGTATTTTCAAATTCTTTATATAGTTTCATAATGTCAATTTGCCCATCATTTCTTATTTTATATACTAAGCTTGAAGCTATAAGTCCATAAATTTCTGATGCTATTATTTGTGGATTTCCTTGTTTTATTTCTTTTTTCTCTATTCCTTGTCTTACTATTTCTTCTATTTTGCTTATATATGCTAATATTTGCTCCTTACACATTTGGTTTCTTGCTTCATTTCCCCAGAATTGACTTAATAAGATTGTAATTATATCTTCATATTTGTCCACTATTTTTATTTGTATTAATATTATGGCTTTTATTTTGTCTATATAGTTTGGAAATTTTGCAGTTTTTATATCAATACTGTTTTGTAATAATTTTATGCCTTCTTCAACTAAAAAATTAAAGATTTCTTCTTTGCTAGAAAAATGATAATAAAGTGTTCCTTTTGCAACTCCTACTGTTGCTGTTATTTCTTCTATGCTTGTTGCTTCATATCCTTTTTTTGCAAATAGTTTCATCGATGTTTCAAATATCTTTCTTTTTGTCTTGTTCATATTTAACTCATTCCTTCCTAAGGCATAAATAAATCAAATCCAAATATCATAAATTAATTTGTTAAATCATTGTTCTTATTATATACTTATATACTTATTTTTGCAATAGTTTTTGTTGCTTTTGACTCATAGTTCGAATTAAAAAAGAATCTCTTATTTCTATCCTATCTTTTTTGGACTTTTTAGAGATTCTTAGTCTGTTTATTCATATGCTATTGAAAAAATTATTTTAATAATTTCAAATTTGGTGTATTTTTCTTATTTTTTGTTACACTTCCCTCACTTTGCTTATTTTCTCTATTTTCTTTGAATAATAATGCAAAAGTTTCATTTTGTTTTTCTAATATTTTTGCTATGTTTATTCCGTCTATTCTTTGCCTTTCTTTTATTGTTTCTATGTTTTCTATTATTGTCTCTTGTTGATTTTTCATTATATTTTGTTCTTTTTTCATTTGTTTCATTTCTTTTCTCAATGCTGTTTGTCCTTTTTGTAGTTTTTTAATGTCTTGTTTCATTTCTTTTTGCTCTTCTTTGATGTTTTTGATGTCTTGCTTCATTCCTGCCATTTCTTGTTTCATCTCTGCTTGACCTTCTTGCAAATCTTTGATGTCCTGTTTCATTCCTGCCATTTCTTGTTTCATCTCTGCTTGACCTTCTTGCAAATCTTTGATGTCCTGTTTCATTCCTGCCATTTCTTGTTTCATCTCTGCTTGACCTTCTTGCAAATCTTTGATGTCCTGTTTCATTTCTTTTTGTTCTTCTTGAAGATTTTTGATGTCTTGTCTCATTTCTTTTTGTCCTTCTTGGATATTTTTGATATCTTGCTTCATTTCAACTTGGTCTTCTTTGATTTCATTTACATCCTGTCTTACACCTTTAACTTCTGAATGAATATTTCCAAGTATTGATAAAATCTTCTCTTCCATATATTTATCACCTCGCTTTCGATTATTTTACTACAAGTTAAATATTTCGTCAATAGTTTTTGGATGCTTTTTATTTTTTTCCAGTAGCTTGTTGCTTTAAACCTTGAAAGTTCAATGAATATGTGGAATATTAATTATTAGAATAAAATACATTGAATAAATTTTCACATATGAATAAAAGCAACATAATATTACCATATTTTTACAATTATTGCAATATTTTTTACAATTTTTATTAATTATTTCTTTACTTTTTTTATTAAGTAATATAAAATAAACTCGAATTGGATATAATAGAAGAAAAATGATTGGAGGAAACAAATGAAAAATAAAAATGAATTATCATATAAAGATTTAAAAATGACTTGTAATACCGATTTATTCAAATTCGAAACTACTGAAGAACTAGAATCAATACAAACCGGGATCGGTCAAGACCGTGGTATAAAAGCACTAGAATTTGGTTTGCAAGTTGATGTAAAAGGATATAACTTATATTTGGAAGGTCCAAGTGGTGTTGGAAAAACCATGTACACTAAAAATTATTTAGATAAAATTTCTAAAAAGAAAAAAGTTCCTTCTGATTGGTGTTATATTTATAATTTTAATAATCCAAATGAGCCTATCGCTGTTTCTTTAAATGCTGGACAAGGTAAAGAGTTTAAAGAAGACATGGACGGCTTTATTAAAGAAATCAGAAAAGATATTAAAAAGACATTTAATAATGATGATTTTGAAAAGGAAAAAGCATTAATTAAGCAAGAGTTTGAGGCAAAACGTTCAGCTTTATTAGATAAATTAAATCAAGATGCTTCTAAATATAATTTTCAAGTAAAAGCTGCTCAAAACGGTATTTATATGATGCCTGTTTTTGAAGGTAGAGCTATTGAAGAAGAAGAATTTGAAAAATTAGATGATAATATAAAACAAGAATATGAAGAAAAGTCAGTATTAGTTCAAGAGCAAATTATGAATGTTATTGGTCAAATAAAAGAAATAGAACGTCAATCTGATAAAAAAATTTCAGAATGGCAATCTAATGTAGCATTATTAACTGTTAATGTTCACATTAATTTCTTAAAATCAAAATATAAGAGAAATAAAAAGATAAATCAATTTTTAAATGATGTAAAACAAGATGTATTAAAGAATATTCCTGTTTTCTTAGAAGAAGATACTAAGCCACAGCAATCTCAACAGCAACAAGGTCCTGCAGTTAGAAAACCTGACCCATGTTTGAATTATCGTGTTAATCTATTTGTTGATAATTCAAACCTTGACGGTGCACCAGTTATTATGGATTCTAACTATTCATATCATAATATTTTCGGTTCATTGGAATATGAGAATTATTATGGTGCTTTAAAAACTGACCATACAATGTTAAAACCTGGATTACTTCAAAAAGCAAATGGTGGTTATATCATTTTTCAAGCTAAGGATTTACTTGCAAATGGTATGTGTTATGAAGCATTAAAAAAAGCTTTACGTATAAAAGAAATAAGTATAGAAAATACTGCTGACCAACGTTCATCTTCAATGGTTCTTGTTTCTTTAAAACCTGAGCCTATTCCATTAAATTTGAAAGTAATTTTAATAGGAAATGAACAAATTTATCAGACTTTACTTGCAATGGATTCTGATTTTAGAAAATTGTTTAAAATAAAAGTTGAGTTTGAATCAGAAGCTCCAATTAATGCTGAAAATTTGAATAAACTTGCTCAAATAATTCATGGATTTTGTGAACATGAAGAACTACCACATTTAGATAGAAGTGCAATGGGACGTTTGGTTGAATATGCATCAAAACTTGCTGGAAGTCATAAAAAAGTATCTACTCGTTTTGATGATTTAATACAGGTCGTAGGTGAAGCTGCAACTTGGGCTAAGATTTCTAAGTCTAAAGTAGTTACTGCGAAATTTATTGACAAAGCATTAGAACAAAGAACTGAAAGAGTTAAAAAATATGATACTAAATATTTAGAAATGATAAAAGAAAATTCACTTTTAATTAATACTTCTGGTTTTGAAGTTGGAGAATTAAATGGTTTAACTGTAATGAGCATTGGGGATTATACTTTTGGTAAACCTGCTAAAATTACTGTTAATACTTATACTGGTAAAAACGGTGTAGTTAATATAGAAAGAGAAGTCGAAATATCCGGTCCTTCTCATTCTAAAGGTGTATTAATTTTAACTGGATATTTAGGAGAAATGTTTGCACAAGATATTCCTCTTTGTTTAACTGCTAGTATTTGTTTTGAACAATTATATAACGGTGTAGATGGAGATAGTGCTTCTAGTACAGAATTATATGGATTACTATCTAGTCTTTCTGGAATTCCAATAAATCAATCTATTGCTGTTACTGGTTCTGTTAATCAAAAAGGCCAAATACAACCAATTGGTGGTGTTAATGAAAAGATTGAAGGATTTTTCCAAATTTGTAAAATGAGAGGTTTAGATGGTTCTCATGGAGTTATGATTCCAATACAAAATGTTGATAATTTGCAATTGTCAGATGAAATTGTAGAGGCTGTTAAAAATAAACTGTTTCATATTTATTCTGTTTCTACAATTGAAGAAGGTATTGAAGTTTTAACTGGTGTTCCTGCTGGAAAGAAGGATAAGAATGGAAAGTTCCCAGCTGGTACTGTTAATTATTTGGTTTATGAAAAATTAAAGAAATATGCAGAAACAGTAAATAAAATAAATTCTTAATATACAACACACAACTAAATAATAAAAATATTTTTTTAATCTCGGCTACCTTTCATGACGTAAAGAACTTCTAAAAATAAAACAATAGGTCCTCCCAAAAACAGGACCCACCATTGCTTTATTTTAAGAAGTTCTATTACTACTACAGTCGCATTCGATTTTAAAAAATATTTTTATTATTTTTATACTCATTTTTATTTATTGTCTTTCATTAAAATATGTTTTGTAAATTAAATTTATATTTATCTTCTATGTGTTCAAGTAAGAAAACACTTTGCTCTAATCTACTCATAACTTCTCCATATTCTCCACCTTCAATTTCGCCTTTTAATCCTGTTAAATTTGTTTCAACTTTTTCTAATTCGTCATGTTCAATATAAAAAGCTAACTTTTCATGTCTCTTTTCCCATTCTTCTTTTAAATTATCAATTTCACTCTCAAGATTACTTATATCTATATTTTCTTTATTATCAAAAATTTCTGTTCTTATGTCGTTGAGTAAATTAACCATTTCATTCACAGATTCTGTAGTGTATTTTTGGGTAACACTATTTCCAATAACAATTGTTGTTACAATTGTTATGCAAATAATTATTTCTTTTAACATATTTCAATCTCCTATGCACTTTCTTTTTTTTGGCAAAAAATTTGACCTTTTCCATCAATTGTTACAACTAATGCTTCTTCTGGTTTTATTCCAAATTTTTCTACTTGTTTTTTTAGCCAGTTATAATTTTTTCCAATTGATTTCAAATTTTTGCTCATAACCTTTCCATCAATCACCAAATCATATGGTATTCCTTCATAATCGGGTTGTATATTGAAATCTTCTGGTATAGTTCCTCTTTTTTCTGGTTTTTGGATTACTGTTACTTCCCCACTTGTCTCTAAAATTGCATATTCTACATCTCCTAAATTCACTATGTTATTACTTCTTAATTTTTCTTGCAATTCATTGATTGTAAATCTTTCTTTTTTTAAAATTTTTTCATCTATTTTTCCTCTATAAATTAGTATTGATGGTTTTCCACAAATTATTTCTCTTCCTTTTAGACTTTTTAAATTTATAATTGATATTATCAGATGCATTAATAATAATCCTAAAATTGGAATTATTCCATTAAATATAGGTATTCCTGTTTCTGTCATTGGGATTGTTGCTAAGTCTGCTATCATTATTGATATTGCAAGTTCAAATGGCTGTAACTGCCCTATTTCTCTTTTTCCCATTAATCTCATTACAATTAAAACTATGATGTATAACACTATTGACCTAAAAAATGTAATTAACATTTTAATTCTCCTAACTTGCGTATTAGTTTTTCTAATTTAGCAAATAGTTTTCAATTTTTATAAATTTCCTTCTTATTTTTTACAAATTTTAACTTTTTTATACGAATTTTTTTGAATAAATATATTTTTTTAGTTAATAATAATTTTAGAACCTTTAAAAAAATACATGATGAATTTTTAAACTAAGGAGGTTAGACTTATGCAAGAAGCACAAGGAAGTCAATCAAAAGGTGGAGCTTCTACTGCTTGGCAGGTTATTGGTAGATTAGTTGCCGCTGCCGTAGTATTAGCTATTACTGCATTTTTCACACCTGGATTTACCATTAATAGTATTTGGACTTTAGCTATAGCTGCTGTTGTTTTAACGGCCATAGATTATTTAATTGTTAAATTTACTGGACTACATGCTAGTCCATTTGGTAAAGGGTTTGTAGGATTTGCATTAGCAGCTATTACATTATATGTCACTCAATTTTTTGTAGCTGGATATTCAATTTCTTGGATTGCTGCTATTATTGGTGCTTTAATTTATGGTGTAGTTGATTACTTTATTCCTGGAAATCAACAAATGTAGTGTAAAAACAACTATTGATTATAAAAAATTGGTCCCCCTTTTAAGGATATCCACCAATTTTTCAAATCAATAGTTGTTTTTATTTATATCTCTTTAAATTAATTTCACCTTATATTCGATGCACTATCTCATTTTTATTTTTATAAATGCTTTTCTCTGGTACAACCCCTCTAACAGAAGATAAAGGGTAAATATTAGTATTTTTTCCAATAACTGTTCCTGGATTTAATACACTACCACATCCTACTTCAACTTCATCTCCTAACATTGCGCCAAATTTTTTTAATCCTGTTTCTATTTTCTCTTTTCCATTTTTCACAATAACTAATTTTTTGTCTGATTTCACATTTGAAGTAATTGAGCCTGCTCCCATATGTGATTTGTATCCTAGAATTGAATCTCCTACATAATTATAATGTGGTACTTGAACTTTATTAAATAGAATTACATTTTTTAATTCAGTTGAATTTCCAACAACTGCTCCTTCTCCCACAATTGTTTTTCCTCTAATAAAAGCACAATGTCTAATTTCTGCATTTTCTCCAATAATTGCTGGCCCATGTATGTATGCAGTTGGCGCTACTTTAGCACTTTTAGCAATCCATACATCTTCTCCTACTTTCTCATATTTTGATTCATCTAGTTTATTTCCTAATTCTATAATAAAATCACTAATTTCAGGTAATACTTCCCATGGATAATCGTATTTTTTTAGTAATTCTTTTGCAATTGTTTCTTCTAAATTATATAAATTTTTTATTTTACATTCTTCCACTTTTTTTCCTCCTCTTGTGGTCAGTTTAGGGACAGGTTCGGACTGACCATTTTTGGCTACTTTGGGGACGGCACTTTTTTTCCAGATATATAATTACTTTAAGGTCCGTCCCTAAATCCCTAAAAACAGGGATTTTTAGGACCGTCCCCTAATCCCTGTTTCTGTTCCAGAATTTTTCATAAAGTTCTTTTGCAGTTCTTGGACTGTCTACACCATCTTTATTTTTTACTGGTGCAAAGTCATCTTCTCTTTTTCCTCTTAATATTGCTATGTCATCAAAAAATTCAAATGCATCAAAAATAAATGATTCAAATTTATATGAATTTGGTTCTTCTGGTATTACTTCTTTACCATCTTCATCTATATATGAATTTTTCTTGAATGCACTATGATACATTAATGTTTCTTTACTAATTTTTTCTATTGCATCTATTGTATATAGATTACACATTATATGTGATTCTCCGTATTTAAGTTCTCCATTTTCATCTACTTCTTCAGCCATTTTTTCTGGTAACTCTGCATATTCTATTACTTTTGGGTGTCCATTCATTTTGCAAAATACTCCTACCTTTTCATGTGGATTTGCTTTTACTACTGATTTTGATGCTATTTGTACACCTTTTTTTACTGCCATTCCTAAAAGCACTGTATCTGCCATTTTTAATAGTGCATTATCTACTCCACCAATGAATACCCATTTAATTCCTCTTTCTTTCATGTCTGCTAAACTTCCACTTGCTCTTAATGAAGAATATGTACCACCATTGCCATCAGATGCTTCTTTTATTTTCATATCTTTATTTATTAGAAGTTTTCCTTCTGTATCTACTAATGGTAATTCACTTTGTGTAAATATTATCACATCATCTTTGTTATATCCAAAGTAATTATTTTTTTCTAAAAATTCTACTGTTTGTTTGTTATTTTCTTTACTTGTCATAATATACCAAGGGATACTTACATCGTATTTTTTGTTTGCTTCTTTTAAATTTTCTGCTAATATTTCAAATAAATATTTTCCTTTACCATATACATCTAATTTAAATGTTCCTTTAGGTCCTGAATGTCCTAATCTTGTTCCTTGACCTCCTGCCATTGTGACTACTGCATATTGATTGTTTTTTATAACTTCTTCTCCTAGTTTTTCGAATTCTTCTTTTTGTCCTGGTGTTAGTTTTGCTTTATCTAAATATGGTAATGGTTCTATTTTATTTTCTTTTATCTCAATTTCTTTTTTTGTATTATCATATAATTCCATAATTTGATGAAAATCTATATGGTTTATTTGTTCAATTAATTCTGCTTTTTGTTCTTCATTTAATTTTTCTAATAATTTTATAATATGTTCTTGATTGTACATTTTTAAAATGTCAATTGCATCTTGTACTTTATCCATCCTTTTTTCATCCTTTCAGTCTTATATTGTAATTATTTTTCAACCATTCTTGTATATTATATTCAACTCCTACTAATGGTGCTATTTTATCACATATTTTTTTTATTATCAAGTTTTTTAATCAAACTTGTCATATTACAAGAAAATGCTCAATATATATTAACTAAAGTAATTTGTACAAACATTTTATACTGATTATTAAGGAGGTAAATAGATGGAAAATACTAGTTTGTATCAAGACATCGCAAAAAGAACAGATGGTGATATTTATGTAGGGGTGGTAGGTCCTGTTCGTACTGGTAAATCTACTTTTATAAAGAAATTCATGGATTTATTAGTAATTCCAAACATAGAAAATAACTACAAAAAAGAACGTGCAAAAGATGAATTACCACAAAGTGCTGGTGGCAAAACAATAATGACAACAGAGCCTAAATTTGTTCCAAATGAGGCTGTTGAAATAACTTTAGATAATAATCTAAAATTTAGAACTAGATTGGTTGATTGTGTTGGATATTTAGTTGATAATGCTATTGGTTATTTAGAAGATGATATGCCAAGAATGGTTAAAACACCTTGGTCTGATGAGGAAATTCCTTTTGAAACTGCTGCTGAAATTGGAACTAAAAAAGTTATTGAGGAACATTCAACTATTGGCATTCTAGTTACAACTGATGGTAGCATTACAGATATTCCAAGAGATGACTATATTAAAGCTGAAGAAAGAGTTGTATCTGAATTAAAGGCATTAAACAAACCTTTTGTAATTTTACTAAATTCATATTCTCCTGAATCTGATTATGCAAAAGAATTGGCCCAAAACTTAAGCGAAAAATATCAAACAACAGTTATTCCAATTAATTGTGAATATCTAACAATTGATGATATTAATGAAATATTTTCAAAAATTTTATATGAATTTCCAGCTAGTCAAATTCGTATAAAATTTCCTAAATGGATTGACGGTTTAGATTTTAGCCACCCATTA
Organism: uncultured Clostridia bacterium; assembly: GCA_944386755.1. GTDB lineage: Bacteria > Bacillota > Clostridia > TANB77 > CAG-508 > CAG-269. Next base: position 51,397 of record CALXCF010000007.1, read on the forward strand.
AAAGCTGAATTATATAAAGAAATTAAAGATGCATTTTTAGATATTAGAGTTTTGAAAGATGTTTCTAATTGTGTAAATAAAATATCAACTACTCAAATAATTTCACAAACTAAGATATCTAATATCCAACTAGGTTCTGGTAATGTAAATATTGATATTACTCTAAAAGAGGAATTGTTCTATCAAGTATTATCAGAAATTACAGAAGTTCCTGTTTCCAATGAAGGTGACTTATTTAGCATAATTTCAGAACTTTCTAAAACTAAGAAGAAATATGACAGAATATCTTATGCATTAGATGAAGTTGAACGTAAAGGCTATGGTATTGTTACTCCTTCAATTGATGATTTAGTTTTAGAAGAACCTGAGATGATTAAACAAGGTTCAAGGTTTGGTGTAAAATTAAAAGCAACTGCTCCTTCAATTCATTTAATAAAAACAAATGTAGAAACTGAAGTTTCACCTATTGTAGGCTCAGAAAAACAATCTGAAGAATTAGTAAATTACTTATTATCTGAATTTGAAAGTAATCCAAAAGAAATTTGGGAATCCAATATTTTTGGAAAGAGTTTGCATGAGCTTGTAAATGAAGGTTTACAAACTAAACTTGCTAAAATGCCAGAAGAGGCACAAATTAAACTTCAAGAGACTTTAGAGAGAATTGTTAATGAAGGTAGTGGAGGATTAATTTGTATAATTCTTTAAGAGGGATTTAGGGGACGTTCCTAAAAATCCCTCCTTTTAGGGATTTTTAGGAACGTCCCCCTAATCCCTGTTTAGTGTAGGATAACTAAATACCTTTCCACCTTCTGTAAATTGTCCACTTGGTGTGTGGTCTTGCAAAAATTCACTTGAGCCTTTTAAGAAATATCTATATTTAGAACTTTGGCTAACATATCCAGTTGATGATACTGGATCATCCCATGTACAGTCTATTGCATACCAGTTTCCATTTAATTGCACATAGTTCCAAGCATGGTTTTCTGTTTGTCCTTGTGAATTTGTTCCTGTTCCAATAACTAATGTACAAGGTATTCCTAATTCATCCATCAAATACTTAAAACTCCTTGCATATCCTTCACATACTGCGCTTCCATTTACTAATGCTCCATAAACATTGTAAATATTACTTTGAGATACTGTTGTGTCATATTCAATATTTTCTACTAAATAATCATGTACCATTTTTATATCATCATATGCATTTCCGCTTCTATTTTGTAATATTTGATTTTTTACTTGTTCTATCTGACTAATTGCACTTTCCACTTGTGCTTGTGATGTAAATTCATCTATAAAGTAGTTATTTTCGTTACCATTGTTTATAAATACATTATATGTGACACTATTTCCAACAGTTGTAGTTTCAATATTTAGATACATTTTATTTGGACTCAAATAAAATATCTCTGGATTATCATATGTATATGCTTCAATTGCAGATTGATAATATTGTCCTAACAAATCACTACCATTTGCTTGATTTAATATATCTGAAAAGCTATTTCCTAATTCTATTTTATAATTTCCGCTTTTCATATTTTCTTTATTACTTTCAAATGCTTTATAAATTATTTGTGATGGTTCTTCTAGTTGATTATAAAAATATTTGTCTACTGTTACATTACTATAATCAACATTGACAGCAGAACTTTGACCGCTATCTTGTATTTGGTCAAATGGATTTTCTATTATTTGTGGTGTTTTTATATCTTGGTCTATTGTATTTCTATTTTGATTTTCAGAAATTACTGTTTGTACACCTTCGACTTCTGCCACTGATTGAAGGTCTTTAAATTCCTGCCAGAAAATCATTCCGAAAAGTGCAAATACAGCTATTATCAAAACTGTTACAATAGATATAATAAAAGTTGCAAATCTACTTTTCATATCTTTTGTTCCCTTCTTTTTTTATTATCATTGATTTATATAATATCTATTGGTTGATAATTGATTTCAAATCTTTTTGTATATATGTGTTCATAATTGTTTCAAAAAAATTGGTCCCCCTTTTAAGGATATCCACCAATTTTTTTGAATTCAATTATGAACGTAAAAATATATTTTAACTTTGCCTCAAAACTATTATACCATTTTTTTATAACAATTAATAGTATATTTTCCTATATTTTTGAAATACTAAATAAAAATATATTATTTAAGGAAGTGCTTATGCAAATAAAAAATTTGTGGCAAAAATACTTTGCCTATACACCAATTCAAGAATACGAATTTAATTTAACATCAGATTCTGAGCAAAATTCTCAAGCACAAGTGGATAACTTAGAAAATCCACAAAAGCAAATTGAGAATATTTTTCCTAGCTTATCTGTTAATTTAGAATACATGAAAACCAGATATAATTTGATGATTAATAGTGATGTTGTATTAAGAGAATTCACTTTAAATATTAGAGGAAAACAATACAATGCATTTCTATTTTATATAGAAGCTATGGTAGACTCTGTCATCTTAGATGACTTTGTTTTAAAACCTTTAATGCTTAGAAATAGAAGTAATACTTTTGATGGTCCACAACACAAAGTTGTTTCAGAAGCTGTTACTAATAACATTACTGTTAGAAAAGTAAAAAAATTTGACTTAGCTTCATATATCATGAATTGTTTAATGCCTCAAAATAATGTAAAAACTCAAAGCAAATTTTCTGATATTATATCTAGTATTAATTCTCGGAAATTGTGCATTATTTATTGATACATTATCAGTTGCTTTTGATATCGAAGTTAAAGGTTTCAAACAACGTAGTGTTGATAAACCAGCTAATGAAATCGTTGTAAAAGGTCCACATGAGGCATTTGTAGAAAATATACGTATTAATACTTCACTAATTAGAAGAATTGTAAATTATGAAGATTTAGTTATTGAAAATCTTGTTGTTGGAAAGGTTACTCAAACAAAATGTGCAATATGCTATTTATCAGATATAACTAATTCTGATTTAATTGCTGAAGTTAAATATAGAGTTAATAATTTGGATATAGATTCTTTGCTTTCCTCTGGTCAACTTGAACAACTAATTTCTGACAAAAGCTCTTTGAATGTACCTCAGGTGTTAGCAACTGAAAGACCTGATAAAGCTAGTAGCTATCTATTAAATGGAAGAGTTGTAGTTTTAGTCAATGGCTCTCCATATGCTTTAATTATGCCTGCAATTTTAAATGATTTTTTAAGTTCACCTGATGATATGAATGAAAAATCTCTTTTTGCAAATTTTCTAAAATTCATTAGAGCTTTTGCAACATTTTTAACCTTGCTTTTACCAGGTCTTTATATTGCAATAACAAGTTTTCATCAAGAGTTATTACCAACAGAACTACTATTTTCTATTTTAGCATCTAGGGAAAACGTACCTTTTCCAAGTTTTGTTGAAATTTTCTTGCTAGAAATTTCATTTGAATTAATACGTGAAGCAGGACTTCGTGTACCTTCCCCTCTTGGCCCTACAATTGGTATTGTTGGAGCTTTAGTGTTGGGACAAGCTGCTGTTTCTGCTGGTGTTGTTAGCCCTATTTTAGTTATAGTTGTTGCAATTACAGGAATTTCATCTTTTGCTATACCAGATTATTCATTTGGATTACATGTACGTATAACTCGTTTTGTCTTTATATTTTTAGGATATTTATGTGGATTTCTTGGAATTGCATTAGGACTGTTTGTATATCTATCAATGATGGCTGGAACAACATCATTTGGAGTTCCATACATGACTGGAGTTTCACCATTAGAAAAAGAAAAAGGAAATACGTATTTTCTTCCTCCTATTTGGAAAAGAGAATATCGTTCAACTTTCCTTCGTTCTAAGAAAGAAAAGAAACAGGCTGATATTTCAATGAAATGGTGCAATGGGGACGGCCCCAAAATGCACTAAATAATGCAACAGGGACAGATTAGCATGTCACCTTTGCACCATTTGGTGCAAAGTAACACGTCCCCATTGCACTGAAAGGATGAAAAGAATGAGTAATTCAAGAATTTCTGTTCCAGAAGCTGTTAGTATTATTTTAATAGTTTTGGTGGCACACACTTTAGTTTCTTTACCTAAGAACCTTTTAAATGTTACTGGTTCTGCAACTCTTATTAATTTATTATATGTTGGTATTATTATGTTTTTCCTTGTTCTTTTAATGGTAAAACTCTTCAAAGGGTTTGCAGGGCAAGATATTATTGATATTTCCAACTTTCTTGGTGGACCTGTTTTTCAAAAGATAGTAGGTATGATTTTTATTTTCTACTTCATTTTTAGTAGTAGCATTTTACTTAGAAATTTTTGTGAGTGTTTAAAAACTGTATATTATCCAATGACTAGCCTTTTCTTTATTTTATTAACTTTTATTATTGCACTTTGTATTTCTAATAATTTTAACTTTTCTGTTACTGCTAAAATTAATTTAATTATTTTACCTATAATTTTTGTTAGTATATTATTTATATTTTTTGCTAACAACCAAAACTTATCTTTTGAAAATATGACACCTATACTTGGTAATGGTCTTTTTGATACTTTTGTTACTGGCCTTGGTAACTTAGGTGCATTTGGTGGAATTGTATTTTTATATTTTATTCCTCCATATTTAAAAGAACCTAAAAAGTTTAAAAAAGTAGCAATGATTTCGATTTGTCTTTCTATTGTTTATCTTATAATATGTGTTGCTATAATTCTTTTGACTTTTACCTTTTTATTAAAAGTTGATGAAATAATGCCTCTTTACTCTGCTGCAAGATATATTGAGTTCGGCTCATTTTTCCAAAGGTTAGAGTCAATTCTTTTACTAATTTGGATTATTGGTATGGCATGTTACTTTAGTATTACTCTTCATATTGCTATGAATATTTTTAAGAAAATCACTAATATTCGTGACTCAAAACCGCTGCTTATTCCTTTTGCTTTATTAATGCTTTCTATTAGCTTACTTCCCTCTAACTACAGTATTTCTAAATATTTAGAAACTGATATATATCCTCGTATTGTTATTTGGATTGGGCTTGTGCTTAGTACATTGATTTTAATACTTGCTTATTTTAAGAAAAGAATTAAGACACTTTCACATAATAATTCCCAAGGTCAAAATATTTCATCGACTATTTCAAAAAAGAAAGGATTTATAGGAAATGAAAGTATGGATTAGACGACTTTTTATTTTAATTGTAATGATAATATTTTTAGTAGCTTTTTCTGGCTCTTATTCTGCTTTAAGTATTGATAATTTGTCAACTGTTGTTGCAATAGCAATAGATACTTCTGATATAAATAAGTTGCGAATGAGCTTTCAGTTTACTAATGCCTCTTCTGTTTCAGAATCTGGCTCAACTGAACAATCTCCTTCAATTATTTATAGTATTGATTGTTCTTCAATTAGTAATGGAGTTAACTTGATGAATACTTATATCGGAAAAGAACTTAATTTATCACATTGTAAAGTAATAGCTTTTTCTGAAGAATTAGCTATGAATGGAATTTCAGAGGAAGTTTATACTTTATTTAATAATGCCCAAATTAGACCTTCTACAAATGTTGTTATTACAAAATGTACTGCAAAATATTATTTGGAAAATTCTAAACCTTTAGCTGAAAACTTATTAACTAAATATTATGAAATTTTCGCAAATTCTAGTAAATCAACGGGTTATACTGTTAATGCTACTCTTGGAGAATTTTTTAGTAGTCTCATTTGCGATTCTTGTGAAGGTTATGCAATTTTAGGTGGTATTAGTTCTGAAGATAGTGAATCAACTACTGGAATAGATTCTCAAAAGGATTCTTCTAGTAAAGCAAATTCTTCATCTTTATCTGGAAAAATTACAAGTGAAAATATAGGTATGGCAGTTTTTAAAGGTGATAAATTAGTTGGAGAATTAAATTCTATTGAAACTTTGTCTTTTTTAGCAACAAGAAATGAAATTTCTAGCTTTCTAGTCTCTGTTCCAGACCCTAATGATAGTAGTTCATATATTGATATTTATTTAACTCCTATTATAGATTCTAGAATAGATGTAAATATTGTAAATGGTTCACCATATATTGAAGTTTCTTATTCTTTTACTGGACGTATTTATTCGATGAAGGCAAATTCTAATTATTTAGATGATGATGTCCTTGATAAAATTTCTGATTCTTGTTCTAATTACTTGGAAACAGTGTTTTCTAACTACTTATATAAGACTTCTAAAGATTTGGAATCTGATATTAATGGTTTTGGTAAAAATGCTAAAAGTAAGTTTTTAACGACTCAAGATTTTGAAAATTACGATTGGCTTGAACATTATTCTGATAGTTTCTTTGATGTGTCTGTTGATGTTTCAATTCGTTCAAGTTATCTATTGACAGAAACTTAATTATAAACTTAATATTAATGTTTGGAGGTTTGTTATGTTTGATTCTTTACAATTTATTTTATTTATTATTGTTATTATTTCTGTTTTTCTAAAGGTTGTAGCATATGGTTTATATGAAATTAGGCAGGAAAATAATAAATTTGGTGGGATTACTGTTATTTTGTTTTCTTTGGTGGTTTCAATACTTAGTATAGTTTCACTGTTTTCAATTTAGTTAAAAGTTGATTTTCCTATACAATAAATAATTGTTACTAGTCAGCTTTTAAATTAGATTGCCCTGTTTAACCGTAATTGTTTCAAAAAAATTGGTCCCCCTTTTAAGGATATCCACCAATTTTTTTGAAATCAATTACTGACGCGGGCTTGAAATTAATATAGCTGACTAGTAACAATTCCTATGTCTATGATAATTTTATTTCACTATTTCAAAATCAATCTGTCTTAAAATTTTGCTAGCTTTCTTTACTCTAATTTTAACCTTATCACCAATTTTGTATACTTTATTTGAATGTTCACCAATTAACTGTTTTCTATCTTCATCATAAATAAAATATTCATCACCCAAATCATCAAAACGAATTAAGCCTTCAATTGTATTTTCAAGTTCTACAAACATTCCAAATGAAGTAATTGAAGATACAATACCTTCATATTTTTCACCAATTCTTGATTCCATGTATTCAGCCTTTTTCAAATCTTCGGCTTCTCTTTCAACTTTAGTTGCAATCTTTTCTCTTTCTGATGATTGTTTTGCTCTATCTTCTGCTTGTTTTTGATGTTCTTCTATCCAGTTTTCTTTCATATCATAATTTTCTTCTAAATATCTTGATATTATTCTATGAATAAACAAATCTGGATATCTTCTAATTGGTGAAGTGAAGTGGCAGTAATATTTACTTGCTATTCCAAAATGACCTTTATTTTCTGCCTCATATCTTGCAAGTTTAAGTGTTCTTAACACTAAGTTTGATACTACTTTTTCTTCTTCTTTTCCTTTTGTTTCTTCTAATATTTTCGCAAATTCTTTTGGATAAATATTATCTTTATTTGCCTTAATTTTTAATCCAAAATTAATTAAAAATTTATTTAATTCTTGAATTTTTTCTATATCTGGCTTTTCATGTACTCTATATATAAATGGAGCTTGTAACCAATAAAATTTTTCTGCTATTGTTTCATTTGCAGATAGCATAAATTGTTCTATAATTTCATTTGCAAAACTTGTTTCATATTTTCCAACAGAAACTACTTTACCATCTATATCTAAACCAATTTTGCTTTCCGGAATATCTAAATTTAAATATCCTTGTTCCATTCTTCTATTTTTTAGAATTATTGCTAGTTCTTCCATATTTTTAAATTCTTGTATATATGGTTTGTAGTGGCTTATTGTTGTCTCGTTTCCATCTAAAATTGCTTGAACATCATTATAACTCATTCTTTTTGTTACTTTTATTATTCCTTTTACAACCTCACTTGAAATGACATTCCCCTTTTGGTCAATTTCCATTATACATGAAAGAGTAAATCTATCTTCACCTTCATTTAAGCTACAAAGTCCATTTGAAAGTTCTCTTGGAAGCATTGGTATAACTCTACCTAGCATATATATACTTGTTCCTCTAATTAGTGCTTCTCTATCTAACAAACTATTTTCTTTTACATAGTGACTAACATCTGCAATATGGACTTCTAACTTATAATTTCCATTATCTAATTTTTCTACTCTTACTGCATCATCTAAATCTTTTGCATCCTCTCCATCAATTGTAAAAATCTCTCTATCTCTAAAGTCTACTCTGTTTGGTATATCTTTTTCATCAATAGTATCACCAAACTTTTTAGCTTCTTGCACAACCTCTTCTGGAAAAGTTGATGGCAAATTATATTCCTTAATTAATGAAAGCATATCTACACCTGCTTCATTAACATTTCCTAGAACTTCTATAATCTTACCTTCTGCATTTTTTCCGTTTTGGGGATATTTAGTAATTTTAACTAAAACCTTATGGTTGTCTCTTGCTTTTCCAAAATTCTTTTTTGAAATAAAAATATCAGTGCCAAAGCTCCTATCATCTGGAACAACAAAACCAAAGCTCTTATTATTTTGAAAAATACCAACAACTGTATCTTTCTCATGTTTTAAAATTCTAACAACTTTTCCTTCTGCACTTTTAACTTTGTTACTCTCTTCTAAAATCTCTATTAAAACTCTATCTCCGTTTAGGGCATTTAAAGAATTTTCTTTTGAAATATATATTTCATCTTCTTGGTCTTCTAAACGCACAAAACCAAAACCTTTTTGGTTTTTCCTATAAATACCGTCATAATATGTTTTCTCAACTAATCTATAACGATTTTTTCTATTCTTTTGAATCTTCATCTCTAACTCTAAATTTCCAAGCACCTCTAAAAAATCACCATATTCATTTTTAGGCACTCTCATAATCATGGCTAATTCCTTAGCCTTCATCGGCACATAATCATCATCTTTCATTAAATCTAAAATCTTTTGCTGTTGCTCTTCCAATTTCATCTTTCCTTTCCGGGATTATGGGACGGTCCTTAAAATCCTTGCTTTTATGGATTCGGGGACACTCCTTTAAATTTTTTTGTTCACAAAAAAGGGCAGTTACTTTTTTGAAACCGCCCCTTTTTACTTATACTATGCCATATACAATATTCCTAATGCAATTGTTAATATAGCAAATACAATTGCTAATATTATTGTCCATCTTTTCTGTTTTCCTTCTTTTGTTCTTGCTTTGTTTTTTTCAAAGAAGTTATTTGTTGATGAACCTGTGATTGTTGAAGATAGCCCTGCATCTTCTTTTGATTGTATTAGTGTTAATATTATTAATGCTAATGCTACTAAAAAGTATATTACAATCAATATTCCTTTTGCTATTTCCATTTATATTCATTCCTCCTAACGGTTTCTCTCATTGATACTTGAATATTGTAGCATATATTTTTGTAAATTGCAATTGTTTTTCATAAATTTTTCCTTATTGTCTCAACTTTTATTTTTCGACATTTTTTTACAAGCTATACTTTAGTTATATCTTTCAAAATACACCAAGTTCCAATTGGTTCTGGCAAATCTTTAAAAGTTAGCATCTCTTTTGTCGTTGGATGTTCTATTGTAAGCTCATATGCCCATAAAGCAATTTGTTTTCCTTGTCCACGTTTTCCATACTTTTGGTCACCAAAAATACTATGTCCTGCATTTGCAAGTTGCACTCTTATTTGATGATGTCTTCCTGTATGTAGATTTATTTCTAAAAGACTTAAATTTTTCACTTCATTATATGCTAATTCCTTGTAATCTAATTTTGCAAGTTTTGCATTTTTCTTATCTTTATTTACCACTTTACTAATATTATTTCTTTCATCTTTATATAAATAGTCCTCTAATGAGCCTTCTTTTTCTTTAAATCTTCCATCAACAACTGCTAGATATTTTTTCTTAAAAACTTTTTCTCTTACTTGATTACTTAATCTTGATGCAGCCTTTGAAGTTTTTGCAAATATCATTACTCCACCAACTGGTCTATCTAATCTATGTACTAATCCTAAATATACATTTCCTGGTTTTTGGTATTTTTCTTTTATATATTGCTTAACTAAAGTTAGCATGTCCATATCTCCAGTTTTATCAGATTGTGACGGAATGTTTGGCTTTTTTTCAACTACTACAATATGATTATCTTCAAATAATATTTTTAACTTCTCCATTTTAATCCTTTTCTTTTTTATTCTATCTATTCTATTATATTAATTTGTGAAAGAATTAGATATTTGGCTAGGCGCATGAATTTGAAATTTATGAGGCGTGCTATTGCACGTTGATTAAATTTCAAATGAAATGCAACAACGCCAAATGCTAATTATTTCGCAAATTTTCCCATCTACCATAAATACCACAAGGCAGTACAAGTTTTGAATTTTCCATTGGTAATCCAATTTCACCCGCTTCTATTTTTCCCTTGTGTTTCCTTTCTACTGTTAATTCTAGAATATTTTTTAAGACTGTACTAGATATACCTGTTGTATATGAATTTATTAAGAAAAATATTGGTTTATCTGATAAAACCTCTGTACATAACTCTACTAAATCATATATATTGTTCTCAAATTGCCAAACTTCACCTTTTGCACCTCTTCCATATGATGGTGGGTCCATTATTATTGCATCATATTTGTTTCCTCTTCTTATTTCTCTATTCACAAATTTTACAACATCATCTATTATATATCTAACTGGTCTTTTTTCTAAGCCTGATGATATAACATTTTCTTTTGCCCAAGTTGTCATTCCTTTAGAACTATCAACATGACAAACTGAAGCTCCAGCAGATAAGCATGCAACTGTTGCTCCTCCAGTATATGCAAATAGGTTTAAAACTTTTATTTCTCTGTTATTTTTCTTTTCATTTTTTATTTTATTTATCATCCAGTCCCAATTTACTGCTTGCTCTGGGAATAATCCTGTGTGTTTAAATCCCATTGGCTTTATATTAAATGTTAGATTTTTATAGTGTATTTGCCATTGGTTTGGCATTTTCTTTTTAAATTCCCAGCTTCCTCCCCCTGTCTTGCTTCTATGGTATGTTGCATTTATTTCTTTCCATTTGTTTGGAAATGTTTTTTGTTTCCATATTATTTGTGGGTCTGGTCTTGATAATATTACGTTTCCCCATTTTTCTAGTTTTTGTCCTTCTGCCATGTCTAGTATTTTGTATTCTTTCCATTCGTTTGCTATTTTCATATCTTTTTTGGTAGTTTAATAACTACTATCCTCCTATACTTAGAATAGTATTATTTTACCATATTTTATTGATTTTTCCAAGTGGGTTTTATAGATTTGTAATTTTAATTTGATTTAAAATATTTTTGATTTTTAATATTTTTAATTTTGGATTACAAATTTTTTAAAAATTCTTCTAACTCAATGTCAGCTTGTTCTAATATACTAGGCGGTAGTACTGGATACTTTGAACTCACACTACCACCTCCAAAGTTGTAAAAAAAGTTTCTTTTTGTTGTATTGTTTTTTCATCTTGTGCATATAATTCTAATGCTTCTTTTAAATTCTTCATAGCTTCTTCAATTGTTTTTCCTTGTGATGCAACATTATTGTCTAAGCACTTTGCTACATACCAATTTTCTTCTTTTTGTACCATAACATTATACTTTATACTCATATTTATTGCTCCTTTCTTTGCCATATATTATACTTCTTTTTTGTTCTAAATTCAAATATTTTGTAAAATTTCTATGAAATTATAAATCATGATAATATTAACTGTTGAAAATGTTATTAGTGCTATTATTATTGTGGTAAGTAACTTGTGCCTTTTAATTTTTTTATGTATTTTGCTTGTCCAACTTTCACTCCCTATCTGTAATCTGTTTAGTTTAGTATTGTATCTTATTTGAAAGATTTCGTCTTTTGCGTATTCCATAAATAATTTCCCCCTTATATTTTTATTTATTATATGTATATGCTAGAGTTTTTTAAATATTCCTATACATATATATTTTTGTATTTAAATTTCAAATTTGCATTTTTATGTTAATTGTAGTATACTATAATTGTAACCGGAAAGTAATACTTTCCACGACCCATTTTCGACAAGAGGAGGAGTATCAATGGAAACACTAAAAAAATGGGGGTTCATTATTTTTGTTGGCTTGATATTTGGTTTTGCATATATTGCATTTTACAATTATCGGGCATTAGGGGAAATGATTTCAAAATTTCCTCCTGGCATTGTTATTGCTTACCTTCTTGGTGTGCTTTCTACTGATTATTACCATAAAAAATTTGGTAAATCAAAAGAAAAGAAATCATCTAAGCTAAAGCAAAACAATACAAAGCCAGCTAACCAGGAGCCAAAGTCTTAAGACTCTGGCTCTTTCTATTATGGATATTAGATTTAATATTTCGTTTTTTCTAAATTTTCCTAGATTTTATACATATTCTGTGTTATACTTAACTAGAAACTATAAACAAGGAATATTCCTTAGCTTTCAATTCCCAAAGGAGGGATTGCATGAAGAAAGCACTTGTAGTTTTGTTTAGCTTAATTCTTGGATATTTAATATTTTATATCTATGAACTTAAGCAATTTAGGAAGCATCATTTTCCTGGTGCTTACCAAACACTTTCCGATATTGCAAAACATCGGAAATGGATAAAAGTGGAGCGGTGATACCTCTCCACTTTTTATTAATAACTCTTTTAGCCAAAACCAAGCAAAAGTTGCGTCCCAAAACTATCCAAAAATGGTCAGTCCGAACCTGTCCCCAAACTAACCACAATTTTTTCTGCTAGTTCTTTTGTTATGCCTTTTACTTGCATTATTTCTTTAATACTTGCTTTTTTGATTTTTTCAACACTTCCAAAATGCTTTAATAATGCTTCTTTTTTTACTTTTCCAATTCCTTTTATTTCGTCTAATTCTGATTTTGTTATGTCTTTATCTCTTATTTTTCTGTGATACGTTATTGCTGTGTCATGTACTGTATCTTGAAATCTTGTAATTAGATGCATTAAATTTTCAGATATTTTTAATTCTTTTCTATTTTCATTCATCAAAGCTCTTGTTTGGTGCTTATTATTTTTTACCATTCCAAATACTTTGATGTCTAATATTGCACTTTTTTCTTTTCCTTCATATTCATTTGCTACTTTTTCAATTGCCTTTTTAGTTGCTCTTATTTGTGTTATTCCACCATCTGCAAAGATTACATCTGGCAATTTTCCAAATCCGCCATTTGGATTTTCTATTGAATGTCTTAATCTTCTGGTGATTACTTCTTCCATACATCTTGGATCATCTTGTCCAAATACTGTTTTTATTCTAAATCTTCTTGATAAATTCTTTTTTATAACTCCATCTTGTAATACACACATAGCAGCTACCATGTATTCACCTGATATATTTGATATATCATATGTTTCTATTTTTCTTGGTAATTTATCCATTTTTAGAACTTCTTTTAGCTCCATTAGGATTTCGCTTTTGTCTTTTTCTTTATTTTCTAATGTTACTTTTGCGTTGTTTTCTGCCATTTCTACAAATCTTAATTTCTCGCCTTTTTTAGGGCTTTTTATTTCCACTTTTTTTCCTAACATTGTGGATAACCACTGTTCTAATGCTTCTTTTTCTTCTAACTCTTCTCTTATCATTATTTTATTTGGTATGTTTGGATTGTCTAAATAGTATTGCTTTATAAATCCTGATAAGATTTCACTATCTTCCATATCCTTTAAGTCATTATAGAAATAGTGCTCTCTTCCTATCATTTTGCTTCCACGTACAAAAAATATTTCTATACATATTTCTAATTCTGATTTTGCTATTCCTATTACATCTATGTTATTTTCTGATATATTTGATACTTTTTGTTTTTCTGATACTCTTTCAATCGCTTGTATTCTGTCTCTTAAGTATGCTGCCTGTTCAAAGTCCAATTTTTCTGATGCTTTTTTCATTTCTTTTTCTAATTCTTTTATTACTTTTTCTGTTTTTCCATCTAATAGGTCTATTATTTCATCAATTTGTTTTTTATATTCTTCTTTTGTTACATATCCCATGCATGGTGCTAAACATCTATTTATGTGGTAATTTAGGCATGGTCTTGTTCTTTCTTTTAATGTTCTACATTGTCTTATTTTGTATTTTTGTTTTATAAAGTCTACCATTTCTCTTGCTGCTCCAGGATTGGCATATGGTCCAAAATATTTTGAACCGTCATTTATTACCCTTCTTGTTATAAATACTCCTGGATAATCTGATTTTAAGTCTATTTTTATGTATGGATATGTTTTGTCATCTTTTAATAAGACATTAAATTTTGGTCTGTTCTTTTTTATTAAGTTACATTCCAAAATTAATGCCTCTGCTTCATTGTCTACCACAATATATTCAAAGTGGTCAATTAGACTAATCATCTTTTCTATTCTTGCTGTTCTGTCTTTTTTTCTAAAGTATTGTCTTACTCTATTTCTTAGAGATACTGCTTTTCCTACATATATGATATTATCATCCTTATCTCTCATTACATATACGCCTGGTTTATTAGGCAATTTTTTTAGTTCTTCTTCAATATTAAACATCTTCTTACCTCTCGCTTTCAATTATACTAGATTTTATCCTCTTTTTCAATTGCTATTTCTGAAATTTTTTTCATAAAACTTGACAAATCTGCAAATACTATGTAAAATAGAATGTGTGAAAATTAAATATTAATTGCGTTCGTACAATGCAAAGCTTCTAGAAGTTACTTTTAGAGAATAAGGGTCATCGGCTGTAAACCCTTTAAGGTCAACCTAGAAAAGTGAAACACATTGGAGCAAATTTTAAACAAAGTGGAAAGCTAATTTAATGATTCAATTTTAAATTATTTTAGTTTTCAAGTTGGGTGGTACCGCGGAAATTATTTCGTCCCTGCATTTGCATGGGCGTTTTTTGTTGCTTAAAATTGTAAATTCGAGTGTTAAATTGATTTACAATTCTATTCATCAATTATACGTTCATAGCTTAAATTAGATGAAAGGAATGATTTAAATGATTGAAAACATGTACAGAACTCATACTTGCAATGAAATTTCTTTAGAAGATGTTGGAAAAAAAGTAAGAATTGCGGGATTTGTAGAAACAATTCGTGATTTAGGAGGTCTTGTATTCCTTGATATTAGAGATATGTATGGAATAACACAAGTTGTAACTTCAGGGCTATCTAAAGATGTGGATTTTGCATCTCATATTCCAATTGAATCTTCTGTTACTGTATATGGAGAAGTTAAAAAAAGAGACGAGGAAACTATTAACCCTAAATTAAAAACTGGTCTTGTAGAAATTCGTATTGAGGAAATTGAAGTTTTAGGTAAAAGAACAAAAAATTTACCATTTGAAATTAATGCAGACCAAGATGTTAGAGAAGATTTAAGACTTCAATACAGATTTTTGGATTTAAGAAATTCTAGATTAAAAGATAATTTAATATTACGAGCAAAGGTGATTCAATTTTTAAGAAGTGAAATGATAAATCAAGGCTTTTTAGAAGTGCAAACTCCAATATTAACAAGTTCTTCACCAGAAGGTGCAAGAGACTATCTTGTTCCAAGTAGATTGCATCCTGGAAAATTTTATGCATTACCTCAAGCTCCACAACAATTTAAACAATTGTTAATGGTTTCTGGTATTGATAAATATTTTCAAATTGCTCCTTGTTTTAGAGATGAAGATGCAAGAGCTGACAGAGCTCCTGGTGAATTTTATCAATTGGATATGGAGATGTCATATGCAACTCAAGAAGATGTTTTTAGTGTTATTGAGCCAGTAATGTATAATACTTTTAAAACTTTTTCTAATAAAAAAGTTTTGGAATATCCTTTTCCAAGAATTCCATATAAAGAAGCAATGCTTAAATATGGTACTGATAAACCAGATTTAAGAAATCCTTTATATATAATTGATTTATCTGAATTCTTTAATAAATGTACATTTAAACCATTTATTGGTAGAACTGTAAGAGCTATTAAAGTTGAAAAACATTTATCTAAAGGTTTTCATGAAAAATTATTACAATATGCTTTGTCTATTGGGATGGGTGGTCTTGGATATTTAGAAGTTCAAGAAGATTTAAGTTTTAAAGGACCTATTGATAAGTTTATCCCTGAAGAATTGAAAAAGACTTTACTTGAACTTGCTGATTTAAAGAAAGATGATACAATTTTCTTTATTGCAGATAGTGAAAAAAGAGCAACTGAGCTTGCAGGTCAAATTAGAACAGAACTTGGAAAGCGTCTAGGTTTAATTGATAAAGATGTATTTGCTTTTGCGTGGATTATTGATTTCCCAATGTTTGAATTAGATGACCAAGGAAAACTATCTTTTAGCCATAATCCATTTTCTATGCCTCAAGGTGGTTTGGAGGCTTTAGATACTAAAAATCCATTAGATATTTTGGCATATCAATATGATATTGTTTGTAATGGTGTTGAGCTTTCTTCTGGAGCTGTTAGAAATCATGATATTAATATAATGTTAAAAGCATTTACTATGGCAGGTTACACAGAAGATGAAGTTAAAACTAAATTTGGTGCATTATACAATGCTTTCCAATATGGTGCTCCTCCACATGCTGGTGTTGCTCCTGGTATTGATAGAATGCTTATGCTACTTACTGATTCTGATAGTATTAGAGAAGTTATTGCTTTTCCTTTAAATAGCAAGGCTCAAGATTTGATGATGGGTGCTCCAAGTAATGTTAAGCGTGAACAATTAAGAGATGTACACATTCAATTGGATATAAAAAAATAGAGGAATTATGAAGTGAACCCAGATTATTAGACAAAAAAGTTTAATAAGGAGGGTTCATTTTCATGTCAAAATACACAGATGAATT
>CALXCF010000008.1 GCA_944386755.1 uncultured Clostridia bacterium
GCCGTATACCGAACGGTACGTACGGTGGTGTGAGAGGACGAAATATCAATTAATGATATTTCTCCTACTCGATTATATACAAAAAATACAATTAAAATTGCTAATGATAAACAAAAACAGAAAAAACACTTGCTATAACAAAAATGATATAGTATAATATTTTAGAAAATTGATGAAAAAAGAGAGGAGAACAAAAATATAATGAAATTAAATATAATCAGGGGGATACTGATAGTACTTATATTATGTGTATTTTTTGTTATATTTGGATTCTCAAATCAAAATTCACAAACTTCAGGAGGAACAAGTCAAAAAGTGACAGAAGCTATTACTAAAAATATAAAAAAGATTCAAGATTTAGAACAAAATGAAAGAAAAATAGTGATTGATAAAATAGAAAATGTAATAAGAAAGATAGCGCATTATTCAATATATACATTATTAGGTCTATTATTAATGGGACTGATGAGTACTTTTAAAATTAAAGAAATGGACAAGATTGCAGTAAGTTTAATAATAGGGGTGTTATATGCTTCAACAGATGAAATACATCAGGCATTTGTACCAGGGAGGGGTGCACAAATAACAGATGTAATATTGGATTCGATGGGAGTTTTAACAGGAATTTTTATTACAATGTTGGTTTTGGAAGTATTTAGAAGAATATGCAGAAAAAAGTACGAAAACATGACATAAACTACTTGCAGAATAATGTCAAAAAGAGTATAATAATATTATGTGTATGAATTTTATTTGTAATATAGCAAAATTTTAAAAATTCATAAAAAAGGGGAATCTGAAAATGAAGTTTATTAAAAAATATAGAAATATTTTTTTAAGAATTTTAGATATTTGTGTCATTATAGTGGCATATTTTATTGCTGAAATGATTATAAACAATAGTTTAAATATTCAAGAGCAATTAACATCAGAAATGTTAAATACTATAATTTTATCAGTTATAGTTTATTCAGGAATTTTACATCTATTTAAGACATATAAAAATATTACAAGATATGAAAATGGAAATGACTATTTAGTATATGTATTAGCATGTTTACTTTCATATACAATAGTTATGACTTTAAAGGAAGTATTTAATTTACCTTTATTAGAAATGAGAGTGAATTTAGTTGCAGCATTAATAATAGTAACAACTCTTATAGGATATAGAGTAACAACCAGAATGATTTTAAGTTCAGGACATGAATCTCATACGGATAATGTTAATAAAAAGAATGTGTTAATAATAGGTGCTGGAGATGCGGCCAAAACAGTAATATCAACACTAAGAACAACAATGAGAAGTACATATAATATTGTTGGATTAGTAGATGATAATATTAATAAAGTTAATTATGCCATATCAGGAAATAAAATATTAGGAACAAGATATGATATACCTAGAATATGTAGTGAAAACAAGGTGGATGTTATATTTTTTACAATATCAAATATCTCAAATAAAGATAGAAAAGATATTTTAGAAATTTGTCAACAAACTCAAACAAAAGTTAGAATATTACCAGGAACAACAGATTTAATAAAAAATAAAAATTTAATGAGTAATTTTAGAGATATAGAAATAGAAGATTTATTAGGAAGAGACCCAATAAAATTAGATAATAAAAATATAGGAAAATTAATTGAAAACAAAGTTGTTCTAGTTACTGGTGGCGGAGGTTCAATAGGATCTGAACTTTGTAGACAAGTTATGAAATTTAATCCAAAAGAATTAGTAATAGTTGACATTTATGAAAATAATTTATATGATATAGAACAAGAATTAAGAATGAACTATCCTAATGCTAAAATTGATGCAATAGTTGCAAGCGTTAGAGATAAGAAAAGATTAAATGAAATCTTTGAAGAATTTAAACCATATTTAGTATTCCATGCAGCAGCACATAAACATGTTCCTTTGATGGAAACAAGCCCATTAGAAGCAATTAAGAATAATGTATTTGGTACATATAATGTTGTAAATTGTGCAGATGAATACAATGTAAAAAGATTCATATTAATTTCAACTGATAAAGCAGTAAACCCAACAAATATTATGGGAGCAACTAAACGACTTTGCGAAATGATAGTACAAGCTAAAAATAAAGTTAGTAAAACAGAATATGCAGCAGTTAGATTTGGAAATGTATTAGGAAGTAATGGTTCAGTTGTGCCTTTATTTAAGAAACAAATTGCAAGTGGAGGACCAATTACAGTAACACATAAAGATATAACAAGATTTTTTATGACTATACCAGAAGCAGTATCACTTGTATTGCAAGCTATGAGTTATGCAAAAGGTGGAGAAATATTTGTGCTTGATATGGGAGAACCAGTAAAAATTTATGATATGGCAGAAAAATTAATTAAACTTTCTGGATTAGAACCAAATGTGGATATAGAAATAAAAGTTACAGGATTGCGTCCAGGAGAAAAACTTTATGAAGAAATATTAATGGCAGAAGAAGGTTTAGAAGCAACAAAACATGATAAAATACATATTGCAGAGCCTATGAATATTAATATGGATATGATTAAGAATAAGTTAGAAAAATTAAACGAATTATTGGAGTCATCTGATAATGAGGATAAAGATAAAATCAAAAAAGTTATTAAACAAATTGTTCCTACTTTTAGAGATGGAAAGCAGTTAAATGAAGAAAAAATGAAAGAGTATGCAATGAAAAAAGAAGAATCATCTACTGATAATAATATCGGAACAGTAGAACATAAAAAAGTAAAAGCAATTGCATAAATTAGAACTATTAAAACAAATTAAAAATAAGAAAAGAAGGGTTAACATTGGAAAAAAGAATATATTTATCATCACCACATATGTCAAATGAAGGATATGAACAAAAATATGTAAAAGAAGCATTTGATACAAACTGGATAGCACCATTAGGCGAAAATGTAAATAAATTTGAAGAAGAATTAGCAAATTATGTAGGTATTAAGAATGCTGCAGCACTATCAGCTGGGACTGCAGCTATTCATATGGCTTTTAAGGCTTTAGATATAAAAAAAGGAGATATTGTATTTTGTTCTGATTTGACATTTTCAGCTACAGCAAATCCAATAATTTACCAAAATGCTACTCCAGTATTTATTGATAGTGAAGATGAGACTTGGAATATGGATCCAAAAGCATTAGAAAAAGCATTTGAAAAATATCCAAATCCAAAAGCAGTAATAGTAGTACACTTGTATGGAACACCTGCTAAAATAGAAGAAATAAAAGAAATTTGCGACAAATATAATGTACCATTAGTAGAAGATGCAGCTGAAAGTTTAGGGGCTACGTATAACAGAAAACAAACAGGGACTTTTGGAAAATATGGAGTATACTCATTTAATGGTAATAAAATAATTACTACAAGTGGTGGAGGAATGCTTGTTTCAGATGATGATGAAAAAATTGCAAAAGTAAGATTTTGGTCTACTCAAAGCAGAGAAAAAGCACGCCATTACGAGCATAAAGAAATAGGATATAATTATAGAATGAGTAATATAGTTGCAGGTATTGGTAGAGGTCAATTAAAAGTTTTAGATGATAGAATTGAACAAAAAACTGACATATATAATACTTACAAAGAAGGCTTTAAAGATATAGAAGAAATAGTAATGCAACCTATACCAGAAAATACAAGACCAAATCATTGGTTATCAGTTATAACTTTAAAAGAAAATTCAAAAGTTAAACCATTAGACATTATGGAAGTATTAGATAAAGAAAATATTGAATCAAGACCAGTATGGAAACCAATGCATATGCAACCTATTTTTAAAGAGTATGATTTTATAAAAGTTACAGATAAACCTGTTTCAGAAGATTTATTTGAAAGAGGAGTTTGCCTTCCATCTGATACGAAGATGACTAAGGAAGAGCAAGAAAGAGTAATAAATGTTATCAAGAATTTATTTAAATAAGGGGAAATAAGAATGTATGCAAAGTACATTAAAAGAATTTTAGATTTTACTTTAAGTTTAATTGCTTTAATAGTACTATCACCAGTGTTTGTCATTATAGCAATTTTAGTTAAAATAAAATTAGGTAGTCCGGTAATATTTAAACAACAGAGACCAGGGAAAGATGAAAAGATTTTTACATTGTATAAATTTAGAACTATGACAGACGAAAAAGATGAAAATGGTAATTTATTACCGGATGCTAAAAGGTTAACTAAGTTTGGAAAGATGTTAAGGAGTACAAGTTTAGATGAGTTGCCTGAATTGATTAATATTATAAAAGGTGATATGTCAATTATTGGACCGAGACCTTTACTTGTTTCATATTTACCTTATTATACTAAAGAAGAGAAACATAGGCATGATGTAAGACCGGGGTTAACTGGTTTAGCACAAGTTAATGGAAGAAATACTACAAAATGGGATGAAAGATTTAAATATGATTTAGAATATGTTAAAACAATATGCTTAAAGAATGATTTAAAGATTATTTTAAAGACAATTAAAAAAGTTATAAAAAAAGAAGACATTTTAGTAGGAAATGAAAAAGTAATGGAAAATTTAAATATTGAAAGAGGAAAAAATAATGCAAGTAAGAAAAGCTAATATTGATGATATAAAAAACAATCGAGAGATTATAATTAATTATTTTTTTAAACTCTTAAGTGAGGATACTGACATAGAAAATGTTTCTTTTAAGACTGAAGAAAATTATAAAAATATGGAGAAATTCATGCTAGATGGATCTGCAAATATATTCTGTGCTTTTGAAAATGATAAGATTGTTGGTTTTATATGGGCATATGAAATTAGAAAAAAAGTTTTTCATATAAATTATTTTTATGTTGAAGAGAAATTTAGGAGCATGGGATTAGGACAATGTTTATTAGAAAAATTGTATAAAGAGGCTAGAGCAAAAAAAATTGAAAGTATAGAGTTATTAGTTAATAAAGGAAATGAAAAGGCTTTAAAAAAGTATTTAAAAAATGGTTTTAAAGAAGAACAAATAAAAATGAGGAAAATATTATAAACATTAAAATGGAGTGTAAAATAAATGGGTTTGGACATATATTTTGAAAATAATTATGGTAAATTATATGAAAATGTTGAAAAAGGGATAGCAAAAAAATATGAGTATGAAGATGAAAATGGAAAAGTTTCGAATCAATTTATATTAAGAGAAATACCATTAAGAATTGATGATAATAAATATTATGATATTGTTACACCTTATGGATATGGTGGACCAGTAATAGAAAAATGTGTAAAAGATAAAAAAGATGAACTTTTAAAGAATTATGAGAAAAAATTTAAAGAATATTGTGTTAATAAAAGTATAGTTAGTGAATTTGTTAGATTCCATCCAATTATAAATAATGCTAAAGACTTTAAAATAATGTATAATGCACAATGTATTAGAAAAACTTTAGGTACTAATCTAAAAGATTTTGAAGATCCTGTTATGTCTGAGTTTAGTAAAGGTTGTAGGAAAAATATAAGGCAAGCTATCAGAAAAGGAATATCATATAAAGTCACAAAAAATCCTAATGATTTATCAGTTTTTAAAAAAATTTATTATTCAACTATGGATAGGAATCATGCAACTGATTATTATTATTTCGATGATAATTATTTTAATAGTGTTTTAAAATATTTTAATGATAATATCATTTTAGTTGAAGCTATATACGAAAATCAAACTATAGCTTGTGGTTTATATTTTATATATAATAAGATAATACATATTCATTTATCAGGTACATTAAATGAATATTTATATTTATCACCAGCCTATATGTTAAGATATGGTGTTACATTGTGGGGAAAAGAAAATGGATATGAACTAATTCATCACGGCGGAGGTAGAAGTAATTCAGAAGAAGATAGTTTATATAAATTCAAGAAACAATTTGCAAAAAATACTGAATTTGATTTTTTTGTTGGAAAAAAAATATGGAATCAGAATATTTATGATAAATTGTGTGTGGCTAAAAAAGTAGATAAAAATGAAGATTTTTTTCCAGCTTATAGAAAATAAGGAGGAGTTTATGAATTGGCGATGGTATTTATTTTGGATTAAAGATTTTGTAACAGGAGGTGAAATATATAACGCTTATAAAGATATAAAACAATCTTATTATGAGGGGAATAAAAATTTACATGATGATATAAGTAAGCTATTAAAACATGCTGTAAAAACCACGAAATATTATGAAAAATATAATTATAATGATATAAACAATTTTCCTGTTATTAATAAGCAAATTATTATAGAAAACTATGAAAATATAAAATCAAGTATGTATGTGAATAAAAAAATGCATAAAATGTCAACAAGTGGTTCAACAGGAATTCCATTTACAGTAATACAAGATATAAATAAACGAAAAAGAGTTATTGCAGAAATACTTTTTTTTCGGAAAGATATGCGGTTATACATTTGGTGAAAAACAAATGTATTTAAGGATATGGATAAAGGAAAAGAAAAAAAATAAGTTAAATAAATTTTTGCAAAATATAATTACAGAGGATATTTCTAATCTTAATGATGGAAAGATGAAAGAAATAAATAAATTATTGAAAAAAAAGAAAGTTAAGAATATTTTATCTTATGCGTCTTCTCTAGATATTTTAACTAAATTTCTTGAGGATAATTTTAATGAAGAAAAATATGATTTGAACTCAATAATTAGTAGCTCAGAAATATTGCAAGATGTGGTCAGAAAAAGAGTTAAGAAGGTATTTAAGTGTAATATAGTTTCGAGATATTCGAACGAAGAAAATGGAATTTTGGCACAGGACTGTATAGATGATAATTATGAAATGCATCTAAATGTTGCAAATTACTATTTTGAATTTTTAAAATTAGAAAAGGATGAGCCAGCTAAAGAAGGTGAATTAGCAAGAATTGTTGTTACAGATTTATGGAATTATGCGCTTCCTATGATTAGATATGATACAGGAGACTTAGCGATAGTTGGAGATGCTAATTGCAAAGTTGGTGATGACAAAGTAATAAAAAAAATTTTTGGTAGAAAAGTTGATTTGATTTATGATGTTAAAGGTAATCCAATATCTCCTTTTGTAATTAATAATAATATGTCTGTTATGAAAGGGATAAAACAATACAAGTTTGTACAAGTTGAAAAAAATAAATATAAAATAATATTAAATTTAAATAAAAAAGATTTTGAAGAAAATAAATTGAAAAAAACTTTTGAAAAGATATTAGGAAATGCTGCTCAAGTAGATATAGAATATACGGATGAAATTCCTGTTTTAAGTTCTGGAAAAAGAAAGCAAATCGAAAATTTGTATATAAAAGGAGTAAAATTATAATATGAGAAAGGTTTTATTTGTTGCAAGTTTAACAAATCACATTATTGGATTTCATACTCCATTTTTGAAATATTTTAAAGAAATTGGATACGAAGTTCATGTTGCAAGTAATGGAAATCAAAACATAGAATTTTGTGATAAGCATTACAATTTGCCTTTTGAACGTTTTCCGTTAAAAGAACAAAATTTCAGATGTTATAAAGACTTAAAAAAAATAATAATGGAAAATCAGTATGAAATCATTCATTGCCATACACCTGTTGCTAGTTTTTTAACTAGGCTAGCTGCTAGAAAAACTAGAAAAAAGAAAACAAAAGTTATATATACTGCACATGGTTTCCATTTTTATAGGGGGGCACCACTTATTAATTGGATTATATATTATCCTGTCGAAAAATGGATGTCGCATTATACGGATTGTTTAATAACAATTAATAAAGAAGACTATGAACTAGCAAAAAAAGAGTTGAAAGTAAAAAAAATAGAATTGATTCATGGTGTTGGTATGAATGAGGAAAAGTTTGTTAAAAAATTAACTGAGGAAGAAAAAGAAAATAAGAAAAAAGAATTTAAAATTGGGAATAAAGACATAGTTTTTACGTATGTTGCTGAATTAAATGATAATAAGAATCAAATATTATTAATTAGAGTGATGGAAAAACTGGAAAAGGATTTTAAAAATCTTAAGCTTTTATTAGTAGGAAAATGTGCTAATGAAAAATTTTATGAGGAAGAAATAGAGAAAAGAAATTTAAAAGAAAAAGTTATGTTATTAGGAAAGAGAAGTGACATTTCAGATATTTTATCTATTACTAATATATATTTAGCTTCAAGTATTAGAGAAGGTTTACCTGTCAATATTATGGAAGCGATGTATATGGGACTACCTATAGTTGCAACTGATAATAGAGGACATAGAGAATTAATAGAAAATGGATTAAATGGATATTTGGTAAGTTATAAAAATGAAGAAGAATTTGTTTCAAAGATAAAAGAATTGATAGAAAATGAAGAAAAGATAAAAAAATTTGCTAACAATTCTAAGCAAAAAGTAGAAAAGTATCTTCTAAAAAATGTAATAAAAGAGATGGAAAGAGTGTATAAAGATATTTGTTAGGAGATGAAAATGAAAAGTAAAAAAATAAAAAAAAGTATTATTTTTTTAATTTTAGTGTTTTTAATATGCCTTATATTTATTAATACAGAAAAGAGTAGTATAAATACAAATACAGAATTAAAGGATATAGAAAAGCAGGAGCAAATCATAAATGAAGATGGACTAATTAATAATGCATATTTTAATATAAGTTCAGACGGAAAGAATGCTAAACAAACTACTAATGGAATAAATGGAGCGATAAATTATGCATCGAAAAATAATATAAGCTATATAAAATTAGAAAAGGGAACTTATCTAATTGATGGTAAAGAAGAAAATTACAGTTTGAATGAAACAAATACAAAAAAAGGAATTATATTACAATCTAATATAGTTTTAGATTTAAATGGATCAACAATTATACAAGAAACTAATGGAGCAAAAAATTATGCAAATATTTCAGTAAATGATGTTGAAAATGTTTCTATAATGAATGGAATTTTAGTTGGGGATAAAGATAGTCATGATTATACAACAATTGAATCTTCACACGAATGGGGATTTGGAATTGATGTTAGGTCCAGTAAAAATATAAAATTGAATAATTTAGAAATATATGATATGACAGGAGATGGAATATTTCTAATGTCTTATTATAATACAAATAATATAACAACAAATGTTGAAATTACAAACTGCAATATATATGAATGTAGAAGGCAGGGAATTAGTATTATTCATGCAGAAAATGTACAAATCTTTAATAATGAAATTGCAAATATAGGCGGAATTGAGCCAGGTTTAGCTATAGATTTGGAACCAGAAATGTCTACACAATTTGTAAATAATGTTGAAATAAGAAATAACAAATTATATGACGGAATAGCTATGCAGAGAAGAACAGGAAATATAACAATTAGCGAGAATGAAATATATGATGCTGAAATTAAAACATATCAAATACAAGATAATATTAAGATATTAGGTAATACACTAATTAATACTAATATAAATATGAGGCTTAATACTAGAAATGGAGAAAGAGTAGAAATAGGAGAAAATAATTTTCAAGATTCTGAAGTATACGTAGTGAATATTAGTAATTTAAAATTTAATGATAATAATATAAAAAATAATAGAGTGGTTATTGTTTCTACAACAGGTGCTATATACAATAATAGGATGGATACAGATGAAGTAAGAGATTATGGAATGTGTTTCACTATTTTATCAGAAGATGTTGAAAAGCATACTATATATAATTTAAATAATAATATTAGTAATAACTATACTACAAAAATTTTAAATTATAATCCTTATGCTATAGAAGAAAATGTTGATAAAGAAAAAATGAATGAATATTTAAAAATATTTGAATAGAGGAATAGAAATGAATAAAGTCAAGGTAACTGTGCTGATGTCAGTATATAATACTAATTTAGAAATACTGAAAGAAGCTATAGAAAGTATATTTAATCAAACATATAAAGAATATGAATTTTTAATAATTAATGATGGTTCTAAGAACGGAGAAATTGAATTAATAAAATCATATAATGATTCTAGAGTAAAGATTATTAATAATGAAAAAAATTTAGGATTAGAAAAATCTTTAAACAAGGGGCTACAAAAGGCTAATGGAGAATATATAGTTAGAATGGATACCGATGATATATCACATATAGATAGAATAGAGAAGCAATTGGAATTTATAGAGAAAAATCCACAGTATTCAATAGTTTCATCAAGAGTAAACTATTTTGATGAAAATGGAATATATGGTAATTCAAAAAGGCATGGAGAAGTTAAAAAGGAAGATTTACTGTTTGGAAATCCATTTGCTCATCCAACAATGATAATAAAAAAAGAAGATATATTAAAAATAGGTGGATATCCTTTATATAGAAGATGTGAGGATTATGCAATGGTTATTAATTTATATGCTAAAGGATATAAAGGGTATGTATTTAATGATATATTATTAGATTATCGACTTGATAAAAATAATTATATGAAGAAAAAATTAAAAGACAGATTAATAGAATGTAAGATGAAATGGAAAGAGTTAAAGAAATTAAATATTAATGTAATCAAAAGGATATTATACTCAGTTAAACCATTTATTGCTGGAATTGTACCTAAAAAGATAATGAGTCAATATCATAGAAATAAGATGAAAGGGTAGTAGGGAATGGATAAAATAAAGGTTTTACATATAATAGGTGGAATGAACAGATGTGGTGCAGAAACTTTCCTAATGAATGTTTTTAGAAATATAGATAGAAACAGATTTATGTTTTATTTTTTATGCTATGGAGATAAAAAATATGATTATGAAGAAGAGATTGAAACTTTGGGTGGAAAAATATTAAGGATAGATGCACTAAAACAATCAGGAGTGAAAAAATTTTATAAAGATTTAAGAAATATAATAAAAAAATATGATATTGATATTATACATGCACATACATATTTTAATAGTGCTATTCCATTATTAGTAGCTAAAAAAGAAAAAGTAAAAATAAGAATAGTTCATGCACATAATACGATGTCAGAATATAAAAGTAATATTTTGAAAAAAATATATAATTTTATATCAAAAATTATAATAAATCGAAATGCAAACCAATTTATAGCATGTTCAGTAGAAGCTGGAAAATCTTTATTTTTTAAAAATAAAGATATAAAGGTAATAGAAAATGGAATAGATTTAAACAAATTTAATTTTAACGAAGAAAAAAGGAAAAAATTTCGAGATACATTAGAATTATCTGATTACGATTTAGTTATTGGACATGTTGGAAGATTTGAAGAGCAAAAAAATCATAAATTTTTAATAGAAATATTTAAAGCTATACTAAAGAAAAATATAGAGTGTAAGTTATTATTAGTAGGCGATGGTAGTCAATTTGATATTATAAAAAATATGTGTAAAGAAATGCAAATTACAGATAAAGTTATCTTTTTAGGTAATATACCTAATGTAAATGAGGTTATGAATGTTTTTGATGCTTTTGTATTTCCATCATTATTTGAAGGTTTAGGTATTGTGCTTATAGAAGCACAAGCAAATGGAATTCAGTGTTTTGCTAGTACAGAAGTTCCTACAGAAGCAAACATATCGAATAATATAAAATATATAGGATTAGATAAATCACCTGATTTTTGGGCCAATGAAATTTTAAATACAAATTTAAAAAGATATAAAATCGATTTTCAAAGTTGTAAATATGATATAAATAATACAGTAAAAGAAATCATTAAAATTTATACTAAGGATAATAAGGAGTGAGAAAAATAGAGATAGTAGTAAATAAAATAAAAGAATGGATGATTATAATAGTATCGGCTTATTTTGCTGTAATGTATTGTTCATATGATCTTTATACAATGTTGAATAGATATGCTTTATATGTTACGTTTTTTATGATGTGTATCTTATTTATTTTAGAATTTAAAAATATATTTCAAAAAAAAAGAAATAGTCTAGTAATATCTTTGGTAATTATTGCAATAGTATTTTTTACGATAGTTGCTAATAGTAGCGGTTATGGGAGTTTGGCGATATTAATAATATTGTTGTTTACAATGCTTTGTAGTAACATATTAAATGTTAGTAAATCAACAATAAAAATTTCTAGTTTTATAATATTAATAGGACAAATTGTTTTTTTGTTATCAGAAAAAAGATATTATAATACTAACATATATGGATATGTTAGCTTTGCCATGTTACCATTTTCTTTAGCTTTTTTAATTGGTGATAAAAAAGTTTCAAAGAAAAAGCAGATTATTGGGATAATATTGTCTATACCTGTTATAATAATGTCGATTATGGCAATTTTAGAATCACAATCCAGAGGAGCATTGTTAGGTTTTATAGTTTTTATAGCTTTTATGATGCTTAATAATAAATATATAAAAAATTCAAAATTATATAGTTTTATAACTTGTATAATATTAGTTTCAATAATAGGATTTGTCTTATTATATGTTAATATGTGGGAAAATAATGTGGATTTTTCAATACCATTTACAGAAAAATCTTTATATAGTGGTAGAGAAGAAATATGGACTGAATTATTAAAACAATTTAGTGATAATTATATGTTGGGTGTAGGCTCACATTATAATATTCAATCATTTGAAACATTAAATATACATAACTCAATGCTATATATTTTAGTAATATATGGTAGTATTGTATTTATATTATTTTGGATATTATTATATGATACTATAAAAAACAATAATAAATATGTTGAAAATAATAGATATAATAAAATATTTCTAAGTGCCATACTAGGTATGCTAATTGTAAGTTTTTTTGAAACGAATTTAGAGTGGACAGATGTAAATATTTATTTTATATTATCATTAATATATTGTTATAGTATAAAAGATAAGAGAAAGGATTTAATGGAAAATGAAGAAAGGAAAATACAGAGAATTAGTTGAAAATGTAGGACTTTTATCAATAAGTAACTTCACATCAAAACTGTTAACATTTTTGCTTGTTCCGCTATATTCTAGAACTTTATCACAAGAAGAGTATGGTAGTATTGATATAATTCAAACTACAATTAATCTAATGGTTCCGATACTTACTTTGTGTATTAATGAAGCAATAATTAGATTTGCTTTAGATAAATCTCAAAATCCATCTGAAATATTAAAGATAGGATTAAAAATTACTCTAAAAAGTTCGGTTATTTTTGCAATATTAGGAATCTTGACTATAGTATTTGGCATTTCAAAAACATATGTAATATTAGCAATTTTATATTATTTTACTTATAGCGTTAATTTGTTATTAAATCAATTCTTAAAAGGAAATGATCAAATTAAAGATTTAGTAGTAACAGGAATTAGTAATACTGCAATTGTAATTGTACTTAATATAATATTTTTAACATACTTAAAAATAGGAATAATTGGATATTTTGCATCAATGATAATAGCGAATATGATTACTATTATTTACAATTTTGTAAAAGTACATATAAAAAAGAGATGGCAAGAGGCGAAAGAAAATAAATTGCTTGAGTCTGAAATGAAATCTTATAGTGTACCAATGATATTCAATTCAGTAGCATGGTGGGTAAATAGTGCCGTTAATAAATATATTGTTTTAGGGTTTTGTGGAGTAGCTCAAAATGGAATATTTTCAATGTCAAATAAGATTCCAGCAATTTTAATGACAATTCAAAATATATTTATACAAGCATGGCAAATATCGGCAGTTAAAGAATTTAATAAAAAAAATTCAAACGAATTTTTTTCAATTATTTATGATATTTATAACTTAATAATGGTTGTAGGTAGTGCAATATTAATATTAACTACTAAATTATTAGCTGAATTTTTATATGGTCAAGAATTTTATGAAGCATGGAGATATGTACCAATATTATTAATTTCTGTTATCTTTGGGGCACTATCAGGATTTATTGGAACTATATTTGCAGCAACAAAAAATTCAAAAGTTTATGCAAGTTCTACTATAATTGGTGCTGTTTCAAATACTGTATTAGGTATAGCATTAACATATTTTATAGGAGTTATGGGTGCAAGTATTGCTACATTACTATCTTATTTTATAGTATGGGTATTTAGAATAAAAAAATCGAAACAATATATTGATTTAAATATAAACTATAAAAAACATTTTCTATCTTATTTTTGCTTATTAATGCAATCTATAGTATTAATTAGTGAAATTAAATATAATGTTATAATTAATATTATAATTACAATATTTATACTTGTTATTAATATTGATACTATTAAAGCTATATTAAGTAAGATAAAAACTTTTTTCAAAAGGGGGATAAAATGAAAAAAATAGGGATAATAACGTATCATAAATTTTATAATTATGGAAGCATGCTACAGGCTTTTGCTTTGCAAAGATACTTAGAAGATAATGGAAGTGATGCGGAAATAATAAATTATACTATAAAAGATAATAAGGAAAAGAAAAGCGATATATTATTAAGTAGGCTAAAAAGGATTTTTAATCCGATAAAAAGAAAAACAATGATATTTAAACTTAAAAATCCTACTATAATACAAAGCCATAAAGAAAGATTTGATGATTTTTATAGTAAATATATTAAATTAGGAAATAAAGAATATTCAACAGAAAAGGAATTGAAAGAAAATTTACCTAATTATGATATTTATATGGTTGGTAGTGATCAAATGTGGAACCCATATATAAAAATCAGATCAAGTGCTTTTTATTTAAGTTTTGTTCCAAATGATAAAATGAAAGTTTCGTATGCACCAAGTATAGGTGGAAAAATAATATCTGATACATATCAAAAAGAAATGAAGCAATATTTAGAAAAATTTAAGTACCTATCTTGTAGAGACAAAATAGGAAGTGAAATTCTTTCAAAACTATTAAACAGACAAGTAGAAACAGTAGTAGATCCAACTTTGTTGCTTAGTAAAAATGAATGGAGTAAGATAGCAAAACCGAAAGAAAATATAGAAGAAAAATATATAGTGTGTTATTTCTTAGGTAATAAAAAAGAAAATATAAAGTGGGCAATTGATTTTGGAAAAAAATTGGGGGTGAAAGTATATTTTATATATTCGCTAGCAAATGATATACTTGAGGGATTGGATTATTTATTTGATGTTGGTCCACAAGAATTTTTATGGCTAATAAAAAATGCACAATATGTTTGTACGGATTCTTTTCATGGAACAATATTCAGTATTAATTTTAATAAACAGTTTTTTTCTTTTACGAAAAGAAAAGATGGAGAAGGATCTGATAATAATAGAATATATCAGGTATTAGAAGAATTTAATATAAAAGATAGATTAATTAAGAATACGTATGATTCAAATATAACAGAGAACGATATTGACTATGATAAAGTAGATAAAATATTAGAAGAAAAGATAAGTGATTCTAAAAAATATTTAGAACAGATAATTAGGTGATAATAATGATATGTGATAAAAAAATGTGTACAGGTTGTACTGCATGTTATAATGTTTGCCCAGTTAATGCTATTGATATGGAACCAAGTGAAGAAGGATTTTTATATCCTAGAATTAATAGTGAAAAATGCATAAATTGTAATTTGTGTAAAAAAATTTGTCCAGCATTGAAAAATAATAAGTCTGCATTAAATAATGAAGTATATGTGGCTATAAATAAGTCTAATGAGCAAGTATTGAAAAGTTCTTCTGGAGGAATATTTACAATTCTAATGGAAAATTTTATCAAAAATGGTAACTATGTATGTGGATGTATATTTGATGAAAACTTAAAAGCAGTTCATATTTTGACTAATGATTTAAAAGTTGCTAGTAAAATGAAAAAATCCAAATATGTACAGAGTGACTTAGGAAATGTATATAGACAGATTAAGGAAATATTACATTCAAATAAGAAAAAAGTTCTATTTGTAGGAACACCATGTCAAGTAGATGGATTGAAAAGTTATGTATCCAAGGATTATGAAAATTTATATACGGTTGATATTATATGTCATGGTGTACCAAGCCCAAAAATTTTTGAGGAGCATAAGAAATATATAGAAAATAAATATGGAAAAATTTATAATATAGATTTTAGAACTAAAAGTAAAAATGATATAAATTCACAAGTTTTATCTTATACATTAGAAAACAAAGTTATAAAAATTAAAAATTATGAATTAGATCCATACTATTATGCATTTTATAATGCACTAGATTTTAGAGAATGTTGTTATAAATGTAAATATGCAAATTGTAATCGAGTTGGAGATATAACTTTAGGAGATTTTTGGGGAGTAGAAAAATATCATGAGAATTTTACACAAAATAACGGTTGTTCAGCAATAATTGTAAATAATTTAAAAGGAAAAGAATTATTCGATAACATTATTAAGGATAAAGTTAATTATGAAAAAACTGACATAAATAAGGTAAAAGTAAAAAACAATAATCTAAATCAACCAGCTAAAAGAAGTGATATAAGAGATAAAATTTATAGCGAAATGAATGAAAAAGGTTATAATAATGTTATAAAAACATATCTAAGACCACCAAGATATATTTTAGTTAAAATTAAAAGTTATATACCATTAAAAATAAAAAGAAGGGTTGCAAAACTTATAAAAATATTACAAAAATAACAATTAAATGACATTTTTGTAACAAATATTGCATAAAAACAGTTCCTTATATATACTATTTAATGAAATAGTATGTAGAAAGGAACATTTTTATGTCAAGAAGAACAATACTTGCTTTAATAATAATATTTGCAATTATACTAGGATTAAAAAGTAGTGAAGTATATGCTAGTGAAATAGACATATCAGCTAAATTTAAAGATGCAAACTTAAGAAGTGCAATATTAGAATTAGCAAAAGAAGCTACAGGTGAAGAGAATAAGAAACAAATACTCGAATCAGATATAGATAAAATAGTTCAAATGCCGGGAGGAACATCACTTAAATTAGCAAATAAAGGAATTACAGATTTGTCTGGAATAGAAGTATTTGCAGGAAAAGGTATAACATGGATATTCTTAGACTGGAATGAGTTAACAGATTTATCACAACTTAGTAGTTTAACTGAATTAACAAAAGTCTCATTTAGTGGTAATCAAATATCTGATTTAACGCCATTAAGTTCACTTGAAAATTTGCGAAATATAACCGCGATAAATAATAATATAGAAAGTTTAGAGCCATTAACAAATTTGACTAATATAGAATACATATGTTTAGATGGAAATAAATTAAATTCAATAGATGAAATTTCTAACTGGACTAATTTAAAAGAAATATCAATTGCTAATAATTTAATAGAAACAATACCAAACTTGGAAAATTCACAAAATATAGAGAAAATTAACTTGATGGGGAATAAAATAACTTCTTTAGTTGGTGTAGCGAATTTGCAATCACTAACAGAATTAAAAATTGATAATAACCTGTTATCTACATTAGAAGTAATTGAAAATTTTAATAATTTACAAATATTAAGTTGTAGTAACAATGAAATTACTGATATTGAGCCATTGGTACAGCTAAGTAAATTACAGAATCTTAACTTAAATGCAAATCAGATTAGAGATATAAGTTGTTTAGAAAATAACTTAGAATTAAAATACTTATATTTAGATAATAATAATATAATGAGTTTTGATAGTATTGCAAAACTTAATAATTTATCTAAATATACAGTATATAATCAAAATATTTCAGTTGAAATAAAAGAAAAATTAGTGTCAAATTATGTATTAGTGCCATTACCAGAGTTATATACAAATTTATATAACAATAATAGTATATTGCATATTGAAAATTTAATGACAGAAGTTGAAGGTAGCCAAAATTATGAAATAACCAATGAAAATACACAAATAAAATTACTAGCAGAAGATTTAGAAAAAGGAACTATAATTGTTAAAGTAACTGATGGTGAGAATACATATTTGAATTATCAAATAGATTTAGATAGGCAACCACCTGTGATTATAGGAGTAGAAAATAATCAAGTATATTATGAACCAGTTGTTATTACATCTGAAGATAAAGATATTGAGGAAATCATATTATTAAAAAATGGAGAACAATTAAATTATACTTTAGGCCAAGAAATATCAGATTCAGGAAAGTATATACTTAAAATAAAAGATTACGTAGGCAATGAAACAACAATTAATTTTGAAATATCAACAGAATTTAATGAAAATGAACAAGGATATATAATTCAAGATAACTATATTACAGGAATAAAGGGCAATACATTAATGAAAAATTTCAAAGAAATATTAAATGCTAATATTGATTTTGATATTTATAGAAGCGGAACACAAGTTAGCGAAGAAAAAATTGTTGCCACTGGTGACATATTAAGTACAGCATTAGGGAATGAATATTATTTAATAGTAAGAGCTGATGGAAATAAAGATGGTTTAGCAGATATAACGGATTTGCTTTACTTAAAAAGATATTTGTTGTTAATGCATACATTTGATGATTATAGTATGAAAGCAATGAATTTAAATTCTGATAATGTAGTTGATATAACAGACTTGTTGTTATTAAAAAGGTTATTGATAGAATAAAATAGGTGATAAGATTGATTAATAAAAAAAGGATATTATATATATTAATAATTTGTTATTTATTTATTGTAACATTATCTAATTCAGTTTATGCAGCAACTATAAATATGCAATTATATTCAAATCAAAGTGAAATTGAAGTTAAAGAGAACTCTACAATAGAAGTAGAAGTGAATTTGTTAGATTTTGATAGAATACCTGAAAATATTGTTTTAGGTTGCTATGCTGAAATTGTATATGATAATGACATATTGAAATTACAAGATATAGAGGGAAAAAATGGTTGGAATGTAGAATATAATGATAAAACAAATAAGATTGTAATGGATACTGATAGTGCCAACGCAAATACAACAATTGCTGTTATAACTTTTGAAATTAATAAAGAAGATATAACTAGGAATGAAAATGTGACAATTTATTTAAAAAATATGGTTTTAACAGATGGGAATTTTGAAATAAATGCTGAATTGCAAACAAATATTAATATAAAAGCAAGTAATGAATATCAAGACGATGTACAAGTTTTAAGAGAAGTATATACTACTTCTGGCGAAATGTTGGTAAATAACAAATTAAATTCTTTGGATGAAACAGCTTTAAAAGATAGAATTTTACCATTTGTGGGTAATGGCAAAATAATTTTAATAGCAATATTAGTTTTATTGGTTTTAATAATTATTTTTAGAGTAAAAGCAAGAAAAATTAAGTATTAGGATATTGTAAAATCTTTTAGAAATGATAGACAATAATTTATTAAATGCAAAAGATAATTATCGTAAACAAAAGGAAAAAGGCTTATTTAGAGACAAAAACTAACCAGATAATAGACTATAAATTTGCAAAATATATTAATATTTAAAAAAAGTTGCATAAAAATGTAAATTTAAGTTAAAATATTAAAAAAAATTTAAAAAAACTATTGCATTGAAAATGACTAAATGATATAATAGTTTTAGATTGAAAAAGGAGGATTGAAAATGAGAAAATTATTAACAAGCGTATTACTAATGGTAATGTTAGTAATGGTAGTAGCACCATTCGTAAATGCTGCAACATCTGATACTTTAGCTGACGATTTATATGCAAAATTATCTGCATATGGAATGACATCAGCAGAAAAAGTTAAAGTTGAAAGATACTTAGCTGATAATTCAGTAACAGATGAACAAGCAAATACAATATTAGCAAAAGCTGATGAAGCAATTGCTATCATGGATGCTGAAGGAACAAAAGACATCAGTGCACTTTCAGCAGATGCAAAAAATAGAATTATTGCTATTGCACAAGAAGCTGCATCTACTATTGGTTTAACTCTAGTTTTCAAATCAGGAACAGTAGAAGTGTACAAAGATGGTGTATTAATTGAAACTGCTACATTAAGTAACGGTGACAAATTAGTTTACACAGGAAATAATATAAACGTATTTCTAGTTGTTGCTTCAGTAGCTGTAATTGCCCTAGCTACAACAGTTGTTGTAAGAAAAAGAATGACAGTTGGAGCATAGTGAATGAAGAAATTTATAAAAGCAACTATTATTGATGTAATAGTTGCTTTCTTAATTTTAATCTTGATTATTTTTTCTATCTATATGTGTTTAGGGCAAGCAATAGAAGAAAATATCCAATTAATTAATCAAGTAGCAATTAAAGTAGAAAATACTACTGAACAAAAAGAAATGGAAATGAATGAAAATAATAGATTAGAAAACTATCCAGAATATGGTACACAATATGCAACTATTGAAATTTCTAAAATAGATGTAGATTTACCAGTATATTATGGAGATACTTTAGAGATTCTAAAAAAAGGAGTTGGCCATTCAAGTGGAAGCTATTTTCCAGGTGAAGGTGGTTCAATAGTTTATATGGGACATAACTCTAGAAAAGTATTTAGAAGGTTTTCTGAGTTGCAAATTGGCGACAGTATTAAAGTAACTACTAGTTACGGGGAATTTAATTATAAAATTTATGATATGCAACTAATAAATGAAACAGAGACAGATAAATTACCAATTCAAAAAGAAAAAGAAATATTAATGGTTTATACTTGTTATCCATTTAATAATATTGGGTATGCAACACAAAGATATGTAGTGTATGCAGAATTAGCAGAATAGGAGGAGAATTTATGAATACAGTAATTAAAATAATTAGATTTATATTATTAATTGTATTAACAGTTTCAATTATTGCTCTAGTATTTATAAATATAGCTAGTTCTACTATTTTGAATAAAGAATACATATTAGGAAAAATGGATGAAACATTTTATTATATGGATATTAGAGAAGAATTAGAAAATAATTTTGAAAATTATATTGGTCAATCAGGTTTTGATGAAGAAGTAATGAATAATATTGTGACAGAGGAAAAAATTAAAGAAGATACTGGAATAATATTGAGTAATATTTATGATGGTACTTCAGAAGAAATATCAACTGAAGAGATAGAACAAAATTTAAGAACAAATATTGAAAATTCTTTGAATCATGATTTAACGGCAACTCAAGAAAAAATGGTAAACCAATATATTGATACAATTTGCGAGCAATACTTAAATATTATGTCTCATACAAGCTATGAAAATAATATACATAATGTGCTATTGAAAATTAATGGCTATATTGAATTAGCAAATAAAGTATTAATAATTTCTATTGCGGTATCAGCATTATTAATTATCATATCTGATTATAAGAAAATAATAAAGGCTTTATCTCATTTGGGTATAGGTTTATTTGCGTCTGGAACTTTTGGAATTATAGTAGATATGTATATTAATGCTAAAATTAGGATTGATAATATAGTAATTTTGAATGATGCAATTTCAGAAGTTATTAGAAATATTTTAAATAATATTTTTATAACTATAAGAAATCAAGGAGTCATATTATTAGTTATTGGAATAGCATTGATTATTGTTGGAAATGGAATACAAACTTATTTGAATAAAAAGCAAGAAGAAATTGATTAATGTTACGAAATATTATACGAAGGAGTTAAAAATGGAGGAATTAGATTTAAAAGAGCTTTTTGAAATATTTTGGAGTAAAAAGATACAAATACTACTAATTGTTTTGATATTTGCAGTGATAGGAATTATTTATACAATTGGATTTGTAACACCAGAATATACTTCATCAACTAGACTTGTATTAGCTAGATCAAACCAAGAAGGACAAACTCAAACTGCAGGAAATACTACTAATTCTATTACAACAACAGATATAACTTTAAATTCAAATTTAGTACCTACATATAGTGTTATAGTTAAAAGTAAAGATGTATTAGGTCAAGTTATATCTAATCTAGGAATAGATATTTCATGGGAAGAATTAAGTAAGAATTTAACTGTAAGTGCTGTTGAAGATACGGAAGTTATTGAAATATCAATAACAAATAGTGATCCAGCAAATGCAACTAAAATAGCAAATGAAATAGCAAAAGTATTTACAAATAAGGTTTCTGATATATTTAACATAAGTAATGTGTATGTTTTAGATGAAGCAGAAGTACCAAATGGTCCATCTAATATTAATCATACTAGAGATGTAATAATATTTGCTTTTATAGGACTTGTTATTGCTGTAATGTATGTGTTAGTTGCTAATATGCTTGATACTACAGTAAAAACAGCAGATGATATAGAAAGACTATATAAGTTACCAGTATTAGCATCTATACCTATTTATGGAACAGAAACACAAAAGAAAAAGAAAAAAGGAGGTAGGAAATAATGAAAAAAGAATTAATTGCAGAATTAGAACCAAAATCTCCTATATCAGAAGTGTTTAGAACATTAAGGACTAATATTCAATTTATGAATACAAAAGGAAAATTAAAAACAATTTTAATAACATCTACTTTTCCAGGTGAGGGCAAAAGCTGGGTTGCATCAAACTTAGCGGTTACTTTTGCGCAAGCAGGAAAAAAAGTTGTTTTAATAGATGCTGATATGAGAAAGGGTAGACAATATACTATTTTTGGTATTTCACCAATACCAGGACTTTCAAATTATTTATCCGGAATAGACATGGATGATGAGGAAAGAGATATTACAGATATTGCTGATTATATTCAAGATACTGAAATAGATAATTTATTTGTCATGCCAGCTGGAAATATTCCACCGAACCCTTCAGAATTATTAATTTCGCCACAAATGGTTGATTTATTAGAACAACTAAAAGAATTATGTGATATAGTAATAGTTGATGGAACTCCAAATGAATTGGTAACAGATTCATTAATTATTACAAGATTAGTAGATTCAACAATTATTGTTACAGCAAGTAAACAAACTAAAAAAGATAATTTAAGAAGAGCTGTTCAAAATATACAAAATGTAGGTGGAAAAATTGCAGGAGTGGTAGTAAACAAAGTACCAATTGCTGCTAAAAAATATGAGCAATCATATTATTATGGTTCAACTGAATTATCTAAAGCTAGAAGTGATATGAAGAAAGCAATGAGAAAAAGTGTAAATTCTAGTTCTCGTTCTCATACACAGGATTCAAGCTCTAAACATTCAGAAAATAGAGAAAGAAATGTGCAGCAGAGAAATTCTAATTTGGACAATACGAAAGTAACTAACAATCAGAATCGTTCTTATGTTGTAAATAATGATTTTAATGAAGATAAAAATCATGAAGCTAATAGCGGGGAACTGCAAAGAAATATCAAGGTAAATACATCAAGTGAAGCATCATTAGAAAAAACAAATGATATTTTAAAACAAATAAATGAATACATTGATAGAGAAAAAAAGAATTTAAAATAAAAGAATAATAAAGTACAAAAGGGGAAGAAACAAGATGATAGACTTACATTCACACATATTACCAAATATTGATGATGGATCAAGAAGTATTGAAGAAACATTTAATCTAATTAAAGAAGCGAAAAATGTGGGGTTTGATGCAATTATATCAACCTCACATTATATGGAAAATTATTATGAAACAGATACACCAGAAAGAGAAGTATGGGTTAATGCTATTTATGAAAATTTGCAAGCTAAAAATATAGATATAAGATTATATTTAGGAAACGAGATATATTTATCAGAAAATATCATAAAATTATTAGAAGAGGGAAAGGCATCAACAATCAATGATACAAGTTATGTTCTATTTGAAATGCCATTAAATGCAGAGCCTTTGAATTTATATGATATAGTTTATCAAATGTTACAATGCAAATTAGTACCAATTTTAGCACATCCAGAAAGATACTCTTTTGTACAAAAAGAACCAGAATTAGTATATGACTTAATTCAAAAAGGTGTGTTGATGCAAGCAAATTATGGTAGTATTATAGGACAATATGGAGAAAAAGCAAAAATGATAGTAAGAAAATTTTTGGAAAATAGAATGATACATTTTTTAGGTTCAGATGTTCATAGACAAAATACAATTTATCCTAGAATACCTGAAATATTGACAGAATTAAATGATTTAATTGGTGAAGAAAAATTAGAAGAATTAACAACAAAAAATCCGGGATTAGTTTTAAAAAACAAAAGAATTGATATTGATGAACCAATACCTGTAGAATTATCTTTAAAAGAAAAAATTATAATGAATTTCAAAAAATAGGGATTAAGGGACGGTCCTAAAAATCCCTCTTTTCGGGGACTTAGGGACGGACCTCAAAATTAAAGAGAGGAAGTAAGATAACTATGAGAAAGTACTTTGGAACAGATGGAATCAGAAGAATTGCAAATACAGAATTATCACCAGAGTTAGTGTATAGAGTTGCAAAAGCGGGAGCATATGTATTATCAAAACATACTGACCATACGCCAACAATTTTAATTGGTAGAGATACACGTATATCTGGAACATTAATTGAAAGTGCAATGGTAGCAGGTTTTTTGAGTTATGGGGCAAATGTAAAACTTTTAGGAGTTATACCAACACCAGCAGTAGCATATCTAACAAGAAAATTAAATGCAGATGCAAGTGTTGTAATTTCAGCATCACACAATACATATGAATTCAATGGAATTAAATATTTTAGTAATAAAGGAATGAAAATACCAGATTCTCTAGAAGAAGAAATAGAAGAAGTGATGGAATCAGGAAAACTAGAAGAGTTAACAGCAGTTAATGATAAAATAGGAGTTTCAGAATATGCTCTTGAATTAATGGATGAATATGTATATTTCTTTAGAAAATATTTTGATGATGTAATTGAGCAAAATATGAAAAAAGATTTTATTGTAGGTCTGGACACAGCAAATGGTGCAACATCTGTTGTTGCTGAAAAAGTATTTAAAGTATTAGGAATACCATATAAAATTATAAATAATCACCCAGATGGAATAAATATAAATGATAATTGTGGTTCTACTCATTTAGATGGATTAAAGAAATTTGTAGTTGATAATAAATTAAGTTTAGGTATTGCATATGATGGTGATGGGGATCGTTGCTTAGCTGTTGATGAAAATGGAAATGAAATTGATGGAGATAAATTATTAGCTATTATTTCTAATAGTTTAAGAAAAAAAGGAAAATTAAACAAAGATACTATAGTTGCAACAGTTATGAGTAATTTAGGATTAAATAAATATGCAAGAGATAATGGATTAGAATTATTACAAACTAAAGTTGGAGATAGATATGTTTTAGAAGAAATGCTAAAAGATGGATTTAATTTAGGTGGAGAACAATCAGGTCATGTTATTTTACTAGATTATAATCCAACAGGTGATGGTATTTTAACTTCTTTAATGTTAATACAAGCGATTTTAGAAGAAGATAAAAAAGCATCAGAATTAGGAAATATGGTAAAGCTATATCCTCAAGTATTGATAAATGCTAAAGTTAATGCTGATAAGAAATATGATTATGAAAAAGATGCAACTATAAAAGAAGCAATTGAAAAATTGGAGAAAGAATTTGCTGGAAATGGAAGAGTATTAATTAGACCATCAGGAACTGAGCCTTTAGTTAGAGTTATGATTGAAGGGGAAGATCAAGATTATATTACAAAAAAAGCAAGAGAAATTGCAGACTTAATTGAAGAAAAATTGAAATAAATAAAAGTATGATGAATATGAATTTGATACTGTAACACTTTTGTAATATAAAAGTAATATAAAAATAATTGAATAAAGATTGAAAAAGTGATAATATAAATTCAAAATAACAGAAGAAAAATGGGGGAATTAATATGTTTATTTTTGATATTTCAAATCCATTAACACTAATTTTAATGCTAGCAGCAACAGTTTTATTAATATTTTTAGCTCAAGAAATAAAGAAAAGTTATGTGGCAGCTATAATGTTATTTGCATACTTAATAATCTTAGTTGTTCATGTAGCACAAATAGCAACATTATCAGAAGAATTTAGATATATGGTTACAACCTTATCTAGATGTATTGCAATTGATTTTGTATTTGTTCTAATAACATTTTTCTCATATTTATGGGTTGATGATATTGAAGCAAAAGTTAGTGGTAAAAAGAGTATTGATAATAGTTTGGATTGGTTTTGGAAAAAAGTATAGGTATATATTAAATAGTCAAGCATATATATAATATAGTAAACTTTGGAACTAAGGAGAAAAATATGTTTAATGTTACTATATTAAAAATGCGTGATTTAATTAAATACTTTATTGGCTTACTAACGACAATCATAGTAGTGATTGTTGTTAGTAAGTTTTTTTCTAAAAATGAGGAAAACAATAGCGAAAATAAAATAGTAAATGAAGTAAAAAATGGAATAAGTATGTTATCAGAGCAAAGTTTTCTTGGATGTTTTGAACAAGCAGTACCAACTATGGCAAATCTAAATGAAGAATATAGCAAAGTAGCTAAAGAAGATGACCATAGTAGAGAGGATATATTACAGGGAGTTTTAGAGACACAAATAAGTTCTATAAAAGGCATAGAGAATTCAGCAAATGGAAATAATAATCAAGACTCACAAAATTCACAAGGTGAGACATCAGAAGATGTGGAATCATCAAATGAGACTCAAGAAGCAACAAATCAAAATGCGCGGAGTGCAAGAAGCTGGAGTAAAAACAGAAGTGATAACAAATAATCCAATAACAGAGTCATACAATGTAGAATATGGAAAAGTGAAGATAAAAAATGGAACAGATTATACATTAACACAAGAAATGCTAACACCAGATATTACAATTGAAAATAAGAATATAGTATTATTCCATACACATAGTTGTGAAAGCTATACGTCAAGTGAGGTATATCCATATACACCAACCGGAAATTACAGAACAACAGATTTGAATTTTACAGTAACAAGAGTAGGAACAGAATTGGAAACTCAATTAAAACAATATAATTATAATGTTGTACATAGTACAGACTATCATGATTACCCAGCATATAATGGTTCTTATACACGTTCTTTAAAAACTGTACAAAATATCTTGCAAACAACGTCTGCAGATATTATAATAGATGTACATAGAGATGCAATTGGTTCGAGAAGTGATTACGCCCCAACTGTGAAAATAGGAGATACAGATGAGGCGGCACAATTGATGTTTGTTATAGGAACAAATGCAGGAGGGCTATGGCATCCAAACTGGAATCAAAATTTAAAATTTGCAATTAAAATTCAAGAAAAAGCAGAAGAAATGTATCCAGGACTATTTAAACCAATAATGCTAACCAAGTCAAGATATAATCAGCATACAGGAAAATATGCAAGTATAATAGAAGTTGGAGCAACTGGAAATACATTAGAACAATGTTTAACAAGTATGAAATATTTAGCTAAAGTAATGAATGAGGTAATACAATGAAATATTTAAATAACAATAAAATAAATCAATTAAATTTAAATAAAAATAATACATATATAGTAATGGATTTTGATAAAACAATCACTTCTTATGATAGTTCAGATTCTTGGGATGCAGTTGCAAATCCGAAGTTTGTAGAACAAGCAATAAGAAGTGATATGGATAAGCTATATAAAAAATATAGACCAATAGAAATGGATTATACTATTAGTAAAGAAGAAAAATTAAAACAGATGGAAATATGGTATTCTGAATGTATGGATTTGTATTATAAATATAATCTAACAAAAGAGCAAATAAAAAATTCAATACAGGCAAGTGATGTTAAATTCAGAAAAGGAGCAAAGGAGCTATTAATTTTAGCACATGACAATAAAATACCAGTAATAATTTTATCAGCAGGTATTGGAAATACCATTACACAATTTTTAGAAGATAATAATTGTTTATTTAATGATACAATGTATATAATAAGTAATTTTATAGAATTTGATGAAAATGGAAAAGTAATAAAATTTGATGATTCAAAAATGATACATACATTAAATAAAACTATGAATGGACATTTGCCAGAAGAATTTATCGAAAAAGTAAAGGACAAGAAGTATAAGATGCTTATTGGTGATTTGATTGAAGATATAAAAATGATAGACGAAAAAGAGAAAGATACAACTTTAATGATAGGAATATTAACTAAAGAAATGGAAAGTCAAGAAAATTTAAGACTATACAATGAAAAATTTGATGTGGTTTTAACTGAAGAAGAAGATTTGTCCATTTGGGGACGTTTCCTTTTGGACAAAAATGTCCAATTTGAGACATATCTTTAAAATATAGATAATTAAAAATGATGTTTATGGAAAGGGGATTTTTATG
This sequence comes from uncultured Clostridia bacterium, assembly GCA_944386755.1. GTDB lineage: Bacteria > Bacillota > Clostridia > TANB77 > CAG-508 > CAG-269. Next base: position 28,170 of record CALXCF010000008.1, read on the forward strand.
AAAAAAGTAGGTAATATTTTATGGGGAATAGTATTAATTGTATTAGGAATTATTATAGGTTTAAATGCAACAGGAATTACACATATAAACATATTTTTTAGGGGCTGGTGGACACTTATTATTATAATACCAAGTATTATAGGGCTAATAAAAAATGATAGCAAACTATGGAGTTTTATATGGTTATGTATAGGGGTAGTATTATTGTTATCAGCACAGAATATTTTATCTTTTTCATTAATTAGTAAATTAATATTCCCATTCATATTAGTTGTAATTGGAGTATCATTAATATTTAAAAATGTAGCAGGAGAAAAAATAAAAGAGAAAGTAAAAAAAATGAATAATGAGAATTTAGAAAATGAAGCGTATTGTGCAACTTTTAGTTCTCAAAATGCTGATTACTCAGGACAGGAGTTTAAAGGTGCAAATTTAGATGCTGTATTTGGAAGTGTAAAATTAGATTTGCATAAAGCTACAATAAGCAAAGATCAAATAATAAATGCATCAGCAATATTTGGTGGAATAGATATAATTGTTCCAGAAGGAGTTAATATAAAAGTAAAATCAACACCAATATTTGGAGGAGTTAGCAATAAGTTAAAAAGAGAATATAATGAGGGTTTACCAACAATATATATTAATGGTTTTTGTATGTTTGGAGGTGTTGAAATAAAATGACAACATTTCAAAAAATTATTAAATATGGAGCAATAGCTTTTGGAATATATTTATGTGTGATAATAATCAGTGCAATAATTTTTACATTAACTACAATTTTTGGAATAACTTTAGGGATAAGTCAATTAGAAGAAAATTGGAATAGTAGAGAAGATAGCACAAATTTTAGCAGTAATGAGATAATTGAAAGTCAAAGTTACGACTATACAGATATCAAAAAATTAGATGTAGAACTAAGTCTTTGCAAATTTAATGTAGTTGTTGATAATACATTAACTAATAATTTAAAAGTGGAAATAAGAAATGATAGTAATAAAATCTATTCTAAACAAAGTGGTAGTGAGTTAAGAATAGAAGATGAAACACTCACAAGTATGGATTTCTTTAAGAGTAATGACATTGTACCAGAGGTTATAATAAGCATTCCGAATAATTATGAATTCGAAGTTGCAGATATCAAAGTAAATATAAATGAAAGTAATATAGAAAAAATTTATGGAAATAAGGTTAAGATAGAAACAGGTGGAGGAAGAGTTGTCATTAAAGACATAGTTGCAAATGAATTAGATATTGAAGGCGGAGCAGGTGAAATTATTGTTGAGAATTTAAAAGCAGAAATATTAGATTTTGAAGCAGGTATTGGGAATGCTGAAGTGACAGCAGAAATTACGAATAGGGCTGATATTGATTCTGGTGTAGGAAGATTAGAATTAAATTTATTAGGTAACAAAGATAATTATATGATTATTCCTTCAGTTGGAATTGGAGCTGTTACAGTAGATAATGAAAAGGTAGTAAGTAAGAATGTTATAGGAAGTGGTAGTCAAAAAATTAGTATAGATGCAGGAGTAGGAGAGGTTGTAGTTAATTTTGCTCAATAGGGACATTCCAAAATGAACAAAAAATGAAGAAAAGGGACAGACCTAGAAAAGATGGAAAATCTTGAAAAACGAAGGTTATGTCCCTTTTGAACAAAATGGTCAAAAGGAATGTTACTGAAGTTCAACTAAATCTTTCCAATACTTTTTAGGCATAAATTGCATTTGACATCTTGAATTTTTTCTTTCTTTAATAGCGATAGTTTGAAAAAACATTTTCCACAAATCTTGATAAATTTTTTCTTCTTCTGATATTTCAGGTATTTTTAAATTTGAACTATCTACAATTCTGTATTCTTTGCTGTTATAAATAAAACAAATTTCTCTATTTTTATCATGAATTATAAAATTCATAGAAGGTAGGCGGTTAATAAAATGATGTCCTAGTGGTTCAATAATATTATTATCAGGATGGATTTTAGCATAACAAAGATTTTCACCAATTTCTTGAAAGCGCAATAATCCTTTTAATTTGTGACATTCAGCTAAAGCTCTTCTTCTCATGTTAATAACTTTGAAAACATAAGAAATTGTTAGCATATTATTGATTTTTGGACCTATGTCAAAGCCATTACATAAATATTTTAAAATATACATTTCTTTATCCTTTTCATTTGATAAAAAGGCATTGTAGCTATTATACAAAGCTTCATAGCAAATATTCTTTTCTATTCCAGCAAAAACTCTTTGAGATTTTTCATAATTTGTTTCTAGGTATTCTGTTTTGTCTAAAAAATTCTGGATATATTCATTAACATTATAAATTTTTTGTGGCAATGTTTTATTTGAATATGAATCAAAAACAATAGTTAAAAGACCATCAAAAGTTCCATCATATAAATAAGTTTTGTTTATAAGTTTCCAGTTAGACATTTTATTTTATCCTCCTTTGTAGGTTGTAATTTGTTAAATAACAAAGTTTTTTCATTTGTCATATTACTATAAGAGTTTAAATTATTATTGAACAAAGATAATTGTTCATAATTTAATTTTCTATTATTATCAACTTTTTCTTGATATACTAAATTTGTTTCAATGAAATTCTGATTAAATTTATATACTTTATCAAAATATTTACCTTTACAAGTTATAAAATATTTTGCACGTTTTAAAACAACTCCTAACTTTTTTAGAGCTTCAAAATCTAGTAAAAAAGTTCGCCTTGCTCGAATAATCTTTTTAGCTGAAATAACTCCAATTCCCGGAATTCTAAGTAAAGTAAAATAATCAGCAGTATTTATTTCAATAGGAAATTGGTCAATGTGTCTTAATGCCCAATCACATTTAGGATCTAAAATGTGATTGAAATTAGGATGTGCTTCATCTAAAAGTTCATCAGCTTTAAAGCCATAGAAACGTAAAAGCCAATCAGCTTGATATAACCTATTTTCACGAAGTAGAGGTGGAGCTTTTAAAGTAGGTAGGTTTCTATCATTATTTACACTTATATATGCAGAATAATACACTCTTTTTAATTTTAACTTTTGATACAATCCTTCAGAAAGCTTTAAAATTTTTAAATCACTTTCAGGTGTTGCTCCAATAATCATTTGGGTGGTTTGACCTGCAGGTACAAATTTAGGTTTAAATCTACTTTTGATTAATTTGTTTTCTTGTATATTATTTGAAATATAATTCATAGGTTTCAAAATACCAGTTTTTTCTTTTTGTGGAGCAAGTAATTTTAAGCTATCATTAGAAGGTAATTCAATATTAATACTCATTCTATCAACTAATATACCTAATTTATCAATCAATTCTTTACTACATCCAGGTATTGTTTTACAGTGAATATATCCATTAAAATTATATTCATTTCTTAGTATAGTTGCAGTTTGAACTAGCATTTCCATTGTATAATCTGGAGATTTTATAACAGCAGAACTTAAAAATAGACCTTCAATATAATTTCTTTTATAAAAATTTATAGTTAAATCTGCAATTTCTCGTGGCGTAAAAGTAGCTCTTTTAACAGAGTTTGTTGCACGATTAATACAATATTTGCAATCATACATACAGGAATTTGTCATTAGGATTTTCAATAATGAGATGCATCTTCCATCAGCACCCCAACTGTGACAAATTCCAGAAACATGTCCATTTCCAATTCCATTATTTTTGTTTTTTCTATTACTTCCACTAGAACTACAGGAAGCATCATATTTTGCAGAATCTGCTAGTATCTTTAGTTTTTCAAATATATCCATTTTTTATCCTCACATACCAAACATTTGTACTTATTATATCACAAAAAAATGAAATGTCAAATGTTTGTTTGTAGAAATTTAAAATTTTTATATAAAATGTCGAATTTTGCGATGAAAAGTTTGGAAAAAAGATAAAAAACTATTGACATAAAGTTGAAGACGTAGTATATATAATTTATGTTAAGATAAGTAAATAATATAATTTGTCTCAGAATTTCTAATCAATAAATTTCCAAAAAAATAAAAAAGTGTAAATTAAAAAGAAAAAAAGAGAAAATTGAAGGAAATTAAATTTAAAACCATCAATTTACTACAAAATAAATATTGATTTTATAGTGCTATAAATGTATAATGAAAGGAGCAAAGATATGATAGTATATTCACTTAGAGAATATTTTATATTAGAACGATATTTTTTTAAAGAAGGAGTTATTGGATTAAATGATAATAGTGAAAAATATAAGCTAGATGTAAATAAAAATAAGAAAAATCAACATCACAAACATGATAAATTATTTAGGGAAATATTGAGTAATAAAAAAGAAATTGTTAAATTAATAAATAAATATTTAGAGCCAAAAGAAAAGATAACAGAAGAAATGATTGAAAGGTATGATACAAAATTTATAACCACTTCCTATGAAGAAAAGGAATCAGATATAGTTTTTAAATTAAAAAATAGGGAAGTGTTCTTCTTAATTGAACATCAAACAAAAGTAGATAAATTAATGGCTGAAAGGCTAACTGAATATAGTTTAGAAATTATTAGAGCGAGAAAAAGAGAAAATTTATCAAAAAAATCTGAAGAAATGCTAATACCAAGAGTTATACCTCTAGTATTATATACTGGACAAACAAAATGGACAGCTAAAAATAAGTTAGAAGAAATACAAGTAGAATTTGAGCATTTGAAAGGAGTAGATATAATAACAGGGTATAATTTAATTGACATACGAGATGAAGAGGAAGCAATTAAAGATGGAACAGCAGTAGCAAGAATGTCAGTGATTGAGAGAAAAAATAATACAGAAGAAATAATAGAAACGATAAAAAGAATGGCTGAACATATAAAGGATAAAGAAGAACGAAAAGAATTTGCAAAAGAAGTTAAGTATTTATTGTATGGTAGGCTAACTAAAGATGAAATAGAACAAATTGAGAGAATTTTAATAGAAGAGGAAGGTGAAGATGCTATGTTACATGCACAAATGGTTATAGAAAGAGATTTCAAAAGAGCAAGAGAAGAAGGGAGGAAAGAGGGAATGTTACATGCACAAAAAGTAATAGAAAGAGATTTTAAAAGAGCGAGAGAAGAAGGGAGAAAAGAAAAAGCTATAAATATAGCTAAAAAAATGCTAGATGAAAAAATAGATATTAATTTAATATCTAAAATTACAGGATTAGAAAAAGAACAATTCATGGAATAAAATATAGAAATATAGAATAATTGAGCCTTAAAATTATAAAAAATAAAGCTCAATTCAAATAAATTATCTAAATGGTAAAAAAGATTTTCTTTTTTTAACAAAATTATAAAAATCCTTTGGACTTCCTACAATAAAACCAGTTTTATCAATTAAATATGCATAAGTTTTATCTATATACAAATAAAAGAAATCTTTAGTTGAAAAAATTCGATATAATTTATGATATTTTATTTTGGAAATATTCTTTTTATCTTGCACAGTAAAATAGTTATCATAAAAATTAAATATATATGTAGTAGAATTTTGTATTTTGTCGCTTTTATATTCTTTTACAACATCAGAAATAGGCTTAAAAAACCTCCAAACTATAAAACCAACAAGTATAATACAAAAAACAATAGCACTACTATATATATGATATGCAACAAGATAAACAATACATGCTAAAATTATACCTATGATTAATATATTATATATTTTATATCTTAAACCAAACTTATTTCTATGAAATTCTAAAAATTTATCATAAACTTCTTTAGAATATGTAGTTTTATTTTTAAATAAAGCCTTCAAAATTATCACCAGTCTAAGTATATCATAATGTACAAAAAAATGACAAATCTTTTTCATAAAAAAATATTGAATAAACATCATAACTAATATATAATTTAAACATGAAAAGTAAGAGGTGATGTTATGAAGAAAAAAGTTTTGATAATAATAGGAATAATATTATTACTTATTCTATTAATTTTTGGAATATGGTATGCTGTTGATAAAAATAGAACTAATAATAACAAACCATCCAATACAATAACTTCAACTACTTTAGCAGAAGGTACAGATGTAATATTATCATTAGAAGATACTATTACTAATAATTCTGTTTGGTGTGGTACATTTAATTTGATATGGAATGATTTAAAAAATGACTTAGCAAAACAAGATATTGTGTTTACACCACAATTGGAAGTGGTAGAGAACTTAAATAAAGGTACTTTTACTACTGATGATTTATCTGAAGAGAGTTATTATAAAAAATATGGAACTCCAAGTTTAGAACTAAAAGAAGAAATTGAAAAAGCAATTAAAGAAAAATTTAATGAAACAAGTGATATACTAGATGATTTTAATTGGAATAATGCAGGAGAAAGAGATTACTTTTTATATGCAATGCTAAAAAAAGAATTTGAATTTCCAAAAGAATTTACAGAATTAGAAAATGGAGAATTTGGTAATTATTCAAATGTAAAATACTTTGGAATTGATAATACAACATCAGACGAAGTAAGAAATCAAGTAGAAGTATTATATTATAACTCTAAAGACGACTTTGCAATAAAATTAATAACTAAAGGTAATGACGAAGTAATTATTTCAAGAGGAAACAATGAAAATACATTTAAAGAAATTTATGATGGAATAGAAGAAAAATCTGAGAGTTACGAAGGAAACAAAGAATTTGCAGAAAATGACACTTTAAAAATTCCTAATATTACTTTTGACTTAAAAGAAGAATTTAAAGAATTAGAAGCACAACCATTTGAATTTTCTAATGGAGACATATACGAAATAGAAACAGCACTTCAAACTATTAAGTTTAAATTAGATAAAAAAGGTGGAGAAATAAAAAGCGAAGCAGGAATGATGGTAAGAGAAACTGCTATTGCAACTGATGAACCAAGAGCATTTTTAGTTTATGATACTTTCACAATATTTTTAAAAGAGAATTCAAAAGAATTGCCATATTTTGCAGCCAAAATATCTGATATATCTAGCGTGCAAAGTGATGTAAATAAAAACTAAGTTATGAAATAATTTGTGATTACTGGCTAATTTAGTAATAGATTAGTCAGTTTTTTGTTGCCTAAATGTCAATAGGACAAACTAACTAATCATATAATAGGAATATGGAGGAGAGGACTATGGCATACTCAGATAGAGAACTATTAGCTAGAATAATACAATGTGAGGCAGGAGGAGAAGGCGACAATCGGCATGAGAGCAGTAGCAACAGTTGTAATGAATAGAGTTAATGTATCTGATGGAGAATATGCAAGAGTATCACAAGGAGGAAGTATTAGGAATATAATATTTCAGCAAGGTCAGTTTGATTGTGCAACAGAGACATTAAGAAATCAATATAACAGTCAAAACATCTACAATATGAATCCAACAGAAATACACTATTATATTGCAGATTGGGCAATAGCTGGGAATAGACTTAATGAAATGGGAGACTGCCTTTGGTATTTAAACCCATTTAAACCATCTTGTGATTCGATATTTCCATACAATGGTTCAGGAACATTTCATACAAGACTAGGAGACCATTGCTTTTATAGACCAACTGCTTTATATAGTCAAACTTAAAAGGTTATAGGTAAACCATATAAAACCTAAATTTTATTATTAAGGAGTTAGTTATGCCAAACAATCAAGACAATCAAAATACAAGAGAAAATAGAAATGTGCAGATAAATCAAAATTCACCAGAGATTTTAACAAATTCTATTTATACACCAGCTTTTTTGAGAGAGCAAATAGGAAAACTAATGAGAGTGGAATTTTTGATAGGGACAAATAATTTAGTAGATAGGATTGGAATTTTAGAAGATGTTGGAGCAAGTTACATTTTGTTACGTTCACTAGAGAGCGATAGTTTAGTTTATTGCGATATTTATTCGATTAAATTTATTACAATATCAAGTAGTTGGGGATATAACGGGATGAATAATAGATATCATTATTATTAAAGTCTTTCTTTTATAAATTTAATGTGATACAATTATGGCATAAAGGAGATGATAATATGTTAAATAATATTGAAGTCTTATGCCATAGTTCAATAAGGATGAATAAAGGAAAGATAATATATGTAGACCCATTTCATATAGAAGAAAACTATCAAGATGCAGATATTATTTTAATTACACACTCACATTATGACCATTTTTCTGAAGAAGATATTGAAAAAGTAAGAAAAGCTGATACTATAATATATGTTACAGAAGATTATGTGGAAAATGCTAGACAATTAGGTTTTTCTGAAAATAAAATAATTGGAGTAAAACCAAATCAAACATATTATGAAGGGAATATTGAGATAAATACTGTTCCGGCATATAATGTAAATAAACAATTTCATCCTAAAGAAAATAATTGGGTGGGATATATAATTAAAATTGATGGTATCACTTATTATATTGCAGGAGATACAGATATAACTGAAGAGAATAAAAAGATTAAGTGTGATGTAGCTTTTGTTCCTGTTGGTGGGACTTATACTATGACAGCAAAAGAAGCAGCAGAATTAGTAAACATTATAAAGCCTAAAGTAGCTATTCCTATTCATTATGGAGATATAGTTGGAACTAAAGAAGATGCAATTACATTTGTTAATAGCTTAGAAGATGGAATAGATGGCAAAATATTAATGAAATAATTGCTAAATATTAATTCAAAATTAAAGAGCTGGAAATAATTAATTATTAGAAATTCTAAAATAACCAAAACCTTTCTTTTACATATAATAAAATAAATATGTGAAGGGAGGTTTTTTATGTGTAAAAAAGTTTACAAATTTGTTTTATGTTTTCTTAGTATTTTCACATTTATGTTTTGGGTAAATATGGATTCTGTTTTTGCAATAACTCCAGTATCTAATTTAGAATATCAAGGAATAGATGTTAGCCATTGGCAAGGATACATAGATTATAGTGAAGTAAGAAGAAGCGGAATTGAAGTAGTATATATAAAAGCAAGTCAAGGAACAAACATAAAAGATGCATATTTTGAGATAAATTATGAAAATACAAAAGCAAATGGACTAAAAGTAGGATTTTATCATTTTTTAACAGCTACAAATACTGAAGAAGCAGAACAAGAAGCAAGATTTTTTGCATCGGTTATTTCTGGTAAAACGCCAGATTGTAAATTAGTAATGGATTATGAAACTTTTGGAGGAGTAGGAGTACAAGAATCAAACGAAATAGCACAAGTCTTTTTAGAAACAACTAGAAGATTAACAAACAAAGATATAATAATATATAGTGATTTAAGTAATAGCCAGAGTAGATTTAGCAGTGAATTAGCTGAAAACTATGAATTATGGCTTGCATATTATAGCGGTGAACAAAGATTACAAGGAATAGGAACTAGATGGAACAATTATATAGGATTACAATATTCAGATAGAGGAAGAATAAATGGTATAAGTGGAGCAGTTGATTTAGATAGATTTTCAAAAGAAATCTTTTTAGATGAAACATCAGAAGTTCCAGTAATAGAAAATCCAACAGGAACAATAAATACAGAGACAATAACATATACAGTTCAAAGGGGAGATACATTATGGGCAATAGCGAGAAGATATGGAACAACATCTGGAGAAATTGCAGAAATAAATAATATATCAAATCCTAATTTGATTTATCCGGGTCAAGAGCTTAGAATACCAACTAATTCAACTATTGAAGGAGAAGAAACAAGGGGAACAGGTGATATTATATATACAGTTCAAAGAGGAGATAGTTTATCAAAGATTGCAAGGGAATATAATGTTACAGTAGCTCATATTGTGGAACTTAATGATATTACAAATCCTAATTTGATTTATCCAGGTGAAAAGCTAAGAATAACTGAAAGTGATGTTACAAATTTGAATCCAATACCTAAAAATAATTATTCAACTTATACAGTGAGAAGAGGAGATACTTTATCTGGAATTGCTAGAAGGTTTGGTGTTTCAGTGAATTATCTTGTTACAGCAAATAATATTCAAAATCCTAATTTGATTTTTCCAGGACAGATTTTAATTGTTTAAAAACAAAAAAATGTTCGTAAAAACTATTGATTTTAAGTTATGTTTATTGTATAATATTTCCAGTTGGAAAGGAAGATATAATGAACAAATTAGTTGGAAAAATAGATAGAAAAGTTATAAAGCTACTTGAATTAGGATATGAAAAAGAAATTCCGATTTATATAGGTGAGGATAATATAAAACATATGAAAAATAAGCATTTGGAAGATTTTAATAAATACCGGAAAATATATCAAAAATATATTAAAAGAGCCTACATATATTGCAAAAAATCCAAGACAAGATTCAATAGAATATATTAAAGAGTATAAAGAAAATGATGAATTTGTGCTGGTAGCAGTGAGGATTACTAAAAAAGGAAAAATGTTTGCAAGAACATTGTTTACTATGACTCAAAGAAAGAAAAATATATATTTGGATAGACGGATATGCCAAAAAATACCAATAAGTGCTTGCAAATTAAAAGAATGTATGTTATTATAATTATAGCATATAATAGTTAAAGGAAAAGTTCTGAGGGCGGAACAGGCAGCCGCCACCCATATGATAGGAGATGCAGGAAGGTCACCCTGCCTAACTTTTCCAAGCAAGAAATGGAGTGCTAGAAATAGCACTCTTTAATATGTTTAGAAATTTAGTAAAAAATATAATAATTAAATGAAGTATAAAAAATCTATAGAAATAAACTTTATTTACATAATTTCATATTATATATAAAGCAATATGAAAGGAGGTAAATAAACTTTGGATTTAAAAGACAAAAAAATAGGATTTACATTAACAGGCTCATTTTGTACATTTCAAAAAGTAATACCAAAAATGAAAGAAATAAAAAAATTAGGAGCAGAAATCATACCAATAATGTCATTTAACAGTTATAATTTAGATACTAAATTTGGAAAAGCAAAAGACTTTATTGAAGAAATTGAGAACATAACTGGAAAGGAAATAATCCATACAATTCAAGGAGCTGAACCAATAGGCCCTAAAAAAATGACAGATATAATGATAATTGCACCATGTTCAGGAAATACAATGGCAAAATTGGCATGTGATATTATAGATACTCCAGCTACAATGGCAGCAAAATCCCATCTAAGGAATAATAGACCATTAGTAATTGCACCTTCTACAAATAATGGATTAAGCGGAAATGCTGAAAACATAGGAAAATTATTGAATAGAAAAAATTATTATTTTGTACCTTTTAGGCAAGATAATCCAATTACGAAACCTAGGTCTATTGTCTTTGATGCTGAATATATAATTAAGACAATTGAATATGCGCTTGATGGTGAACAAATAAGTCCAATACTTATATAATTATAATGAAAATGTGTTGCATGCATAAAAAACAAATGATATAATTCAATTAATATAAGAATAATATTATAAAAGAAACGGAGAAAAAATATGTATGATGTAATAATTTTAGGCGCAGGACCAGCTGGAATATCAGCAAGTTTATATACTAAAAGAGCAAACTTAAAAACACTAATATTATATAACGACAAATCAGGATTAGAAAAAGCAAGTCTAATCGAAAACTATTATGGATTTAAAAATGGAATTACAGGAGAAGAATTATATAATATAGGAATAGAGCAGGCAAAAAATATAGGAGTAGAAGTATTAAAAGAAGAAGTTGTTAAGATAGAAAATAATATAGAACATTTTAATGTTGTGACAACGAAAAATGAATATCAGACTAAAAATTTAATACTTGCAACAGGAAATAAAAAGAACAGACCAAAAATAAAAGGAATAGAAAAATTTGAAGGAAAAGGTGTCAGTTATTGTGCAATTTGTGACGGATTTTTTTACAGAAATAGAAGTGTAGCAGTATTAGGAAGTGGAAATTATGCTATATCAGAAACAAATGAATTAATAAATATAGCAGATAATATAACTATTTTAACAAATGGAAAAGAAGCACCTGAATTTAGAGCAGATAATGTAAAAGTTGACACAAAAGAAATAGAAGAGATAGAAGGAACAGATAAAGTCGAAGAAGTGAAATTTAAAGATGGAACTACAATAAAAACAGATGGAATATTTGTAGCAGAAGGAGTAGCAGGAAGTTCAGAATTTGCAAAAAAGCTAGGAATAATAACACAAAAAGATAAAATAGTAGTAAATGAAAATATGGAAACAAATATAAAGGGAATATATGCATGTGGTGATTGCACAGGAGGATTATTGCAAGTGTCAAAGGCAGTATATGAAGGTGCAAAAGCAGGATTAGAAGTAATAAAAAGACAAAGAGGGATTTAGGGACGGTCCTAAAAATCCCTCTTTTTAGGGATTAGGGGACGGACCTTTACTACAAACTATTAAAGATTAGTAAATGTCGCATCAGAAACGTTCCCAACGAGACATTTCATGTCTTCTGGAATTTCACAACAAAAACGTAGTAATTCATTAGTAACAGGATGAAGTAGTTCAATCTTATAACTATGTAATGCCTGTCTTTTAATTAAAGCATGAGGGTTGCAATTTGAAGAATATAAATCATCACCTAATAAGGGATGACCAATATGGTTCATATGCACACGAATTTGATGAGTTCTGCCAGTTTCCAGTAAACATTCAACTAAACTATATCCATCGAATTCTTTAATAACCCTATAATGAGTAATAGCTTTTTGCCCGGATTTATCAACACATCTTTCAATAATACTACCAGTTTTCCTTGCAATAGGTAAATCAATGATTTCATATTCTATATTGGAATCAATATTTTTGTTCGAATTTGTGCTTTTTTCAAAATTTCCTTGAACAAGGCATAAATAAGTCTTTTTAAAAGTTTTATCAGCCATTTGCTTAATAAAGCATTCTTGAATATATTCACATTTAGCAAAAATAACTAAACCAGAAGTGTTTGTATCTAATCTATTAACAGGTCTAATTTTCTTTTTTAAATCAATTTGGTCAAAATAATATTTAACACCATTAGATAAAGAATCAGAATAATGAAGTAAAGATGGATGAATTGATATTCCACTTGGTTTATTAATAACTAAAAACCATTCATCTTCAAATAAAATATCAAGTTCCATTTTTGTTGGAACAATATTTGAATTATCTTCTTCATAACTTAAATCAACACATATAATGTCATGTGGCTTGATATGTGTTCTGGTATCAACAAAAGAACCATTTAAAGTAACACTTTTGTTATTAATTAATTTAACTCTTAAACGTGATGAGATATTAAATTTTGTGTTTAAAACTTCATTTATATCAGTATAGTTATCAGTTTCTTTAACAATGTATTTTAATTGCATTTTAGACCTCTACTTTGTAAATTTATATCAATAATTACATTATATCTTAAATTTAGCCACAGTTCAACTTGAATGTAATGAAAAAATCTGATAAAATATGCAAAGAAAAAGCATAACATTAGAAGGAGAAGTTACGAAATGAGAATTCGATATAAGAAATGGGCAAGACCAGAATTAGAAGCCAGTAAATTTTATGAAGACGAACCTGAAAAATGGAAAGGAAAGTGGAAGGAACATTTTAAAAATCCAGATTTACCATTTATGATAGAATTAGGATGTGGAAAAGGTCAATTTATTTCAAAATTAGCTTTAGAAAATCAAAATGTCAATTATCTAGCAATTGACTTAATAGATGCAATGCTTGGATTAGCTAAAAGGAATATAGAACAAAGCTATAAAGAAGAAAATATTGAACCTGAAAATGTTTTAATTACTAGATTTGATATTGAAAGAATAAATTTGATTTTAGATAAAGCAGATAATGTAGAAAGAATTTATATAAATTTTTGTAATCCTTGGCCAAGAGGAAAACATCATAAAAAAAGATTAACACATACAAGACAACTTGAAAAGTATAAAGAGTTTTTGAAAGATAATGCAGAGATTTACTTTAAAACAGATGATGATGATTTATTTAATTCAAGTTTAATTTATTTTGAAGAGGCAGGCTTTGAAATAATTAAAAAGACATATGATTTACATCAAGCACCAATATTTGAAAAAAATATAGAAACAGAACATGAGAAAATGTTTTCAGAACAAGGAATTAAAATAAAAGCACTAATAGCAAGAATTTAGAAAGAGGGATTAGGTGGGACGGTTCTAAAAATCCCTAAAAGCAGGGATTTTTAGAACCGTCCCACCAATCCCTGAAGGAGATGAATTAAAATGACTGCAGAAGATGTTGAGCAAAATAAGGATAATAGAGAATATGTATTAAAAGCAGTATCTGAAAATGGTAAGTTTTTAGATTTAGTTTCACCAGAACTTCAAAATGATAAAGAAGTTGTAATGACAGCACTAAATCAAGATGCCGAAGCTTTGGAATTTGCAAGTACAAAATTAAAAGATGACAAAGAGGTAATATTAAAAGGTGTTGAGGGTGCACCTTGGACCATTTGCTATGCATCACAAAATTTAAGGGCTGATAGAGAAATCATGGAAAAGGCATGTAAAAGCTATGGGCAAGCATTATATTTTGCAAGTGAAGAACTAAGAGATGATAGAGAAATTGTAAAAGAAGCAGTAGAAAATAAGGGAATTATTATAAAATATGCAAGTGGTAGATTAAGAAATGACAAAGAATTAGCTTTAATTGCAGTTAAACAAAATAAGGATGCATTTCATTTTATTTCAAAAGAATTGCAACAAGATGAAGATATTAAGGCTTTGTTGCAATAGTTTTTAAGTACTATTTTTATAAATTTGAATAAAATGCTTGTGAAATTCTCTTTTTACTTATATAATGTTAAAGTAAGATTTATAAATAATTATAAATCTTACTAAAAAGAATAATAATAAATAACAAGAAGGAGGAACAAAATGGCTTTTATAGACGATATAAAACAAAGAGCAAAACAAGATATAAAAACAATTATACTTCCAGAAGCTGAAGATATACGTATATTAAAAGCAACTGAAAAAGTATTAAAAGAAGAATATGCAAAAATTATTTTAATTGGAAATAAAAATAATATTGAAAAAAAGGCAAAAGAAAATAATATCAATATAGAAAATGCTAAAATAGTTGAACCAGACAATTCAAAAGATTATGATAAATATGTAGAATTATTATATAATCTTAGAAAAGAAAAAGGAATGACAATTGAGCAGGCAAAAGAATTGACAAAAGACCCTGTGTATTTTGGAATGTTAATGTTAAAAGATGAGGAAAGCGAAGGAGATGGATTAGTATCTGGAGCAATACATTCTACATCTGATACATTAAGACCAGCTCTTCAAATTTTGAAAACAGCACCTGGTACAAAACTTGTTTCAGCATTTTTTATTATGGTAGTTCCAGATTGTGAATATGGTGAAAATGGTACATTTATTTTTGCTGATAGTGGTTTAAATGAAAATCCAGGAGAATTGGCACTTGCAGAAATTGCGATTTCATCTAGTAAAAGTTTCAGGCAATTGGTAGAAAAAGAACCTAAAGTAGCGATGTTATCATATTCTACACATGGAAGTGCTAAATCAGCTTTGACTGAAAAAGTTATAAAAGCAACAGGAAAGGTAAGAAAAAAATTACCTGATTTAAAAATTGATGGAGAACTACAATTAGATGCAGCTATAATTCCAGAAATTGCAGAAATGAAAGCACCAACAAGCCCTATAAAAGGTCAAGCTAATGTATTAGTATTTCCTGATTTAAATGCAGGAAATATTGGATATAAATTAGTACAAAGATTGGGAAAAGCTGAGGCTTATGGACCACTTTGTCAAGGTATTGCAAAACCAGTAAATGACTTATCAAGAGGTTGCAGTAGTGATGATGTTGCTGGAGTAGTAGCAATTACAGCAGTTCAAGCACAAAATATAACTAAATAATGTCTCATCTGGGACGTTTCTTAATGAGACATGCAAGGAGGAAAGTATGAAAATTTTAGTTTTAAACTCTGGAAGTTCATCATTAAAATATCAAGTAATTGATATGGATACTGAAAAAGTATTGGCAAAAGGATATTTCGAAAGAATAGGCCAACCAAATTCATTCTTAACACACAAAGTAAATGGAGAAAAACACAAATTTGAGCATGCAGCAAAAAATCATGAAAAAGCAATAGAATTTGTTTTAAAAAGATTAACAAATGAGCATTATGGTGTAATAAAAAGCCTAGATGAATTAGGTGGAATTGGTCATAGAGTAGTACATGGTGGAGAAAAATTTAGTGATGCGGTTTTAATTGATGATAAGGTTTTAGAAGGAATAAAAGAATGTATTGATTTAGCACCACTTCATAATCCAGCAGCAATTTTAGGAATTGAAGCATGTAAAAAAATTGTGCCAAACATGAAAATGGTTGCAGTATTTGATACAGCTTTTCATCAAACAATAGAAAAGGAAAAATATATTTATCCAATTCCATATAACTATTACAAAAAATATGGAGTTAGAAAATATGGATTTCATGGAACATCACATCAATATGTATCTCATAGAGTTGCAGAAATTATGGGAAAAGATATAAAAGACTTGAAAATAGTAAATTGTCATTTAGGTCAAGGTGCAAGTGTATGTGCAATTAAAGGTGGTAAATCAGTTGAAACAAGTATGGGATTAACACCACTTGGAGGAATTCCAATGGGAACAAGAAGTGGAGATTTAGACCCATCAATTGTTACATATTTAATGGAAAAAGAAAACTTGACACCAGATGACATGAATTTTATACTAAATAAAGAATCTGGAGCATATGGAGTTTCAGGAGTTTCAGTAGATTTTAGAGATATTGAAACAGAAGCATTATCAGGTGGAAAACATGCAAAATTAGCTTTAGATGTATTTCACTATTTAGTTGCATGTTATGTGGCAAGATGTGCTGTTGCAATGAATGGCATTGATGTTTTAACATTTACAGCAGGTGTTGGTGAGAAAGGACCAATATCAAGAGAAGCTATATGCAAGCATTTGGAATTTTTAGGTGTCAAAATTGATGAAGAGAAAAACAAAATAAGAGGAGAAGAAGTAGAAATTTCAAGTGAAGATTCAAATGTTAAAGTTTATGTAGTTCCCACAAATGAGGAATTGATGATTGCAAGAGAAACATTAAAATTAGTAAAATAAGAAAAATAGGGAGGATTTAATCAAATGAAAATTTTAGTTTTAAATTGTGGTAGTTCATCACTAAAATACCAATTAATTAACATGGAAACAGAAGAAGTATTAGCTTCTGGAAAATATGAAAGAATAGGAGAAAAAGAAGCATTTATAACACACAAAGTAAATGGGCAAAAAATAAAAATAGACAATCCTGCATATAATCATACAGAAGCAATAGAATTCACATTAAAACAACTAACAAATCCAGAATACAAAGTAATAGATAGCTTAGATGAAATAGAAGCTATCGGACATAGACTAGTACATGGAGGAGAAAAAATCTCCGAATCTGTTGTTATAGATGACAATGTAGAAAATGTTTTAAAAGAATATTCAGATTTAGCACCACTACACAACCCAGCATGTATTTTAGGAATTGAAGCATGTAAAAATGTAATGCCAGGAAAACCAATGGTAGGAGTTTTCGATACAGCATTTCATCAATCAATCCCAAAAGAAAGATATATCTATCCAATTCCATATGAATATTATGAAAAATATGGAATAAGAAAATATGGATTCCATGGAACTTCTCATATGTTTGTATCACAAAGATTAGCTGAAATAGAAGGAAAAGACCTTAAAGATTTAAAAATCGTAACATGTCATTTAGGACAAGGTTCAAGTATTTGTGCAGTACAAGGTGGAAAATCAGTAGATACAAGTATGGGATTAACACCACTTGGAGGAATTCCAATGGTAACAAGAAGTGGAGATTTAGACCCATCAATATTATTATACTTGATGAAAAAAGAAAAACTATCTCCAGAACAAATGGAAAACATTTTAAATAAAGAGTCAGGAGTTTCTGGAATATCTGGATTAGCACCAGATTTTAGAGTAATTGAGCAAGAAAGCTACAATGATAATGAGACAGCAAAAATTGCTATGGAAAGCTTTAAATATGCAATTGCAAGTTATATTGCAAAATATGCAGTTGCAATGAATGGTGTTGACTATATTGTATTTACAGGTGGAGTAGGAGAAAATCAAATTAATATTAGAAAAGGTATTTGTGAGCAATTAGAGTTTATGGGAGTAGAAATTGATGTAGAAGCAAACAACATGAGAGGAGAAGAAAAAGTTATTTCAAAACCAAGTTCAAAAGTTAAAGTATATGTTATTCCTACAAATGAAGAGTTAATGATTGCAAAAGAAACTGAAAGACTTGTTAAATAATTTGTAAATATCACTACATTTTACTAATATATAAAAATGAAATCAAAAAGTTTAAAAACTTTTTGATTTTCTATTGACATCTACTAGAATATATGGTTAAATATGACCTATCAAAAGCTAGCGAAATTTAATGTTATAAAGGAGGTTATGCTGATGGAGAATGCAATGGCAAAAACAATTTTGACTGAGTTACGTGAGTTTAGAAAAGAAAATAACAAAAGATGGGAAGAAAATGACAAACGTTGGGAAGAGAACGAAAGAAGATGGAAAGAAAATGATAAACGTTGGGAAGAGAACGAAAGAAGATGGAAAGAAAATGATAAACGTTGGGAAGAAAATAACAAGAGATGGTTAGATAGTGAAAAACAAAGAAATAAGGATAGAAAAGAATTATTTGATGTCTTAGATAATATGGATAAAAGTATATCAAAAGGACTTAATTATATGGAGAAATACATAGATGACAGATGTAGAAAGTTAGAGGATGAGCACTTTGAATGTAGAAAAAATTGTTTACTATTAAGTAGTGAAATGAATGCACAAAAGTCAAGATTGAATTTTCAAAATGTTAGAATTGAGAGTTTAGAAAAATGGAGAAATAATCTAGGTGATGATTTTGTTGGAATAAATTAGAAGTGTTTTTTAAGCGGTATAATATATAAATTATGCTGCTTTTTTCTAAAAACACAGTTGTAAAAAAATTATAAAAATATCAAAAATATGTTTGACATTTTTTTGTTTGTATGATAAGATGTGAAAAAATGAGAGAATGGAGTGAATATAGTATGCCAAGAAAAAAGAAACCAGAATTAAATAATAGAGAAAAATCAATATTACGTTTCATTGAAAAACAAATAATGACACAAGGGTATCCACCATCAGTAAGAGAAATTGGAAAAGCGGTAGGATTAAGTTCAACTGCAACAGTACATAATTATTTAGAAAGATTAGAGCAAAAAGGTTATATTAAAAAACAAGACAAAAAAGGAAGAACTTTAAGACTATTAAAAGGTGGTTCAGGAGAAGAAAAGAAAACTTCAAGCAAAGATTTCTATACACAAAAAGAATTAGTAGAAGTTCCAATCATAGGAAAGATAACAGCAGGAGAGCCAATTTTAGCAGTAGAAAATGTAACAGATACATTTCCAATTCCAATTGATTTTGTTGGAAATTCTGAAAGTTTCATGCTAACAGTTAGAGGAGAAAGTATGATTGAAGCTGGAATTCTTGATGGTGATTATATTTTAGTTAAGAGACAAAATACAGCAAATAATGGAGAGATTGTTGTTGCTTTAATTGGTGATGAAGCAACTGTTAAAACTTTTTATAAAGAAAAAGACTATATCAGATTACAACCTGAAAACTCAACTATGGACCCAATAATTGTTCCTACTTGTGAAATTTTAGGAAAAGTTGCTGGTGTGTTTAGAAAAATGTAAACTAAAAAAGGCATTGGACTTAAATACCAATGCCTTTTTATGTTGGAGATTTCACAAAAAATTCACAATTCGCCAGTTGACAAATAATATTAAAGAATATACAATTAAAAGATACGGAAAAAGTCAAAAATGTCTCATCAAGAAACGGTCCATTTGAGACAAAATGTCGCATGAGAAACGTCCTAAATAGAGACAGAAAAGAAAGGAGAAGAAAAATGCTTAAAGTATTGAAAAACTTGAAAAAAACATTAGGCTCTGTAATAGCAATTGTAATTTTACTATGTGTGCAAGCAGCAGCAGACTTAGCATTACCAGACTATACTTCAAAAATAGTCAATGAAGGTATACAAGCAGGTGGAATTGTAAGTTCAGTACCTGATATCATATCTAAAGAAGATATGGACAAAATATTGTTATTTACAGAAAATGATGATGAAATTCTAAATAATTATACATTAGTAAGTTCAGAACCTAATAAAGAACAAGAAAAAATAATCAACAAATATTTAGGCAAGGACTATAATGTAGAAAACGATACTATTTATGTATTAAATGATTTAGAAGATGAAGAAAAATCAAATTTAGAAACAGTTATGGTTAGTCCTATCCTAGAGATGACAATAATATCTCAAATGCCTGAAGAACAAAGAAATCAAATGCTTGAAGAAGCTACAAAACAAATTAATTCAATGAGTGATTCTATAAAAGAACAAGCAGCAGTTTCATCAATAAAAAAAATATATCAAAACTTAGGTGTAGACACAGATAAAATTCAAAATGATTATATTTTATTATCTGGATTCCAAATGCTAGGAGTAGCACTTGTAAGTATGGTATCAGCTGTTTCAATAATGTTCTTATCTTCAAGAGTTGCAGCAAGATTAGGTAAAACTTTAAGAGATAAAGTATTCAAGAAAGTAATCAGCTTTTCAAATGCTGAATTAAATGAATTTTCAACAGCATCACTAATTACTCGTAGCACAAACGATATCCAACAAATTCAACAACTTATAGCAATATTATTCAGAGTAGTTGTATATGCACCTATTATTGGTATAGGTGGATTTGTAAAAGTTCTAACAAGTACGGATAATTCAATGGCATGGATTATAGGAGTAGCAATAATTGCAATATTATTTATTGTTGCCACATTATTTGCAGTTGCAATGCCAAGATTTAGAAAATTGCAAGACTTAGTTGATAAACTAAATGAAGTTTCAAGAGAAATCTTAACAGGTATACCAGTAATTAGAGCATTTAATAAAGAAAAGAAAGAAGAAGCAAGATTTGACGATGCCAATAAAGATTTAATGAAAACAAATATATTTGTAAACAGAGCAATGTCAATGATGATGCCACTTCTAATGTTTATAATGAACTCAATTATGGTATTAATTGTATGGGTTGGAGGACATAATGTTGACCAAGGTGTAATGCAAGTTGGTGACATGATGGCATTTATCCAATACACAATGCAAATTGTAATGGCATTCTTAATGATTTCAATGATTTCTATTGTGCTTCCAAGAGCAGCAGTTTCTGCAAGACGTATAAATGAAGTTATTGATAGAGAACCAAGTATAAAAGATAAGAAAGAAACAAAGAAATTTGATCCATCTAAAAAAGGATTAGTTGAATTTAAAAATGTATCATTTAGATACCCAGATGCAGATACTGAAATCTTAGAGGATATCAACTTTACAGCTGAACCAGGAAAAACAACAGCAATTATTGGTAGTACCGGAAGTGGAAAATCAACAGTTGTAAATCTAATACCAAGATTTTATGATGTAACAGGTGGAGAATTATGCATTGATGGTGTAAATGTTAAAGATGTATCTCAAAAAGATTTAAGAGATATTATTGGATTTGTACCACAAAAAGGAATATTATTCTCAGGAACAATAGAATCAAATATTAAATATTCTGATGAAAATATGTCTGATGACCAAATGATTATGGCGGCAGAGATTGCTCAAGCAACAGAATTCATTGAAGGTAAAGAACAGAAATATCAAGACCCAATAGCACAAGGTGGAGGAAATGTTTCAGGAGGACAAAAACAACGTTTATCAATTGCAAGAGCAATTGCAAAAGACCCAGAAATATTTGTATTTGATGATAGTTTTTCGGCTTTGGATTTTAAAACAGATAGTAAATTAAGAGAAGCATTAGCAACAAGAACAAAAAATAAAACAGTAATTATTGTTGCTCAAAGAATTAGTACAATTTTAAATGCGGATAAAATCATTGTTTTAGAAGAAGGCAAAATGGTAGGAATGGGAACACATGAAGAATTGATGAAAAACAACGAAACTTATAGACAGATTGCTTTATCACAATTATCTGCAGAAGAATTAGGTGAGAAAGGAGGAGAGTAAATGCCAGGACCAATGGGAGGACCTATGGGAAGAGGTCATCAAACAACAGCGAAAGCAAAAGATTTTAAGAAAACGACAAAAAAATTAATAAAATCATATTTAGCAAAGTATAAAATAGCTATATTTGTTGTAATATTATTTGCAGTAGGAAGTACGATTTTTACAATTGTAGGACCAAAGATTTTAGGTAATGCTACAACAGAAATATTTAATGGTTTAATGAGTAAATTATCTGGCGGTTCAGGAATAGATTTTGGGAAAGTCGGACGGAATTGCTTTAACTCTAATTGCTTTATATATAATTAGTGCATTATTCTCCTTCGTTCAAGGATTTACAATGACAACAGTTACACAAAAAATCACATATAAATTAAGAAATGATATAGCTATAAAAATAAATAAATTACCAATGAAATATTTTGATAAAAAGACTAATGGAGAAGTTTTATCAGTTATAACAAACGATATTGATACATTAAGTATGAACCTTAACCAAAGTATTACTCAAATAATAACATCAGTTTGTACAATTATAGGAATACTTGTAATGATGATTTCTATAAGTTGGCAGATGACATTAATATCATTGATAATATTACCAATTGCAGGAATTTTAGTTAAATTTATAGTAAGCAAATCACAAAAGTATTTCGTTAGACAACAAGATTATTTAGGACATGTAAATGGTCAAGTAGAAGAAATTTATGGTGGATTAAATATAGTAAAAGTATTTAATGCAGAAAACAAAGTAACAAATGACTTCGAAAAGGCAAATGATGAATTATATAGGTCTGCATGGAAATCACAATTCTTATCAGGTTTAATGCACCCAATTACAAACTTTATATCTAATGTTGGATATGTAGGAGTTGCAGTTGCTGGAGGATATTTAGCTGTTAATGGAACAATTACAGTAGGTAATATTCAAAGTTTTATACAATATAATAGACAATTTACACAGCCAATAAATCAAATAGCACAAATATCAAGCATGTTGCAAGCAATGGCAGCTGCTGCAGAAAGAATATTTGAATTTTTGGAAGAACCAGAAGAAGTTATAACTGCAAAAGGAAATATTGATACATCAAAATTAAAAGGAAATGTTGAATTCAAACATGTTAAATTTGGATATGACCCAGATAAGATGATTATCAATGACTTCAATGCAGATGTAAAAGAAGGTCAAAAAATAGCAATAGTTGGACCAACAGGAGCAGGAAAGACAACTATGGTAAAATTATTAATGAGATTCTACGATGTTAATTCTGGAGAAATTGATGTTGATGGTCATAATGTAAAAGATTTCGATAGAGGAGAGCTTCGTAAAATGTTTGGTATGGTTCTACAAGATACATGGTTATTTGGTGGAACAGTAAAAGACAATATTAAATACAGTAAAGAAGATGCAACAGATACAGAAGTTGTAGAAGCAGCAAAAGCAGCACATGTACATCACTTCATAAAAACACTTCCAAATGGATATAATTCTATGATAAATGAAGAATCAACAAATATATCTGCAGGACAAAAACAATTGCTTACAATTGCAAGAGTTATACTTGCAAATCCTAAAATATTGATTTTGGATGAGGCAACAAGTTCAATTGATACAAGAACTGAAATTCAAATACAATCAGCTATGGATAATCTTATGAAAGGTAGAACAAGTTTTATAATTGCTCATAGATTATCAACTATTAAAAATGCAGATTTAATTTTAGTTATGAATCATGGAGATATTGTAGAGCAAGGTACTCATGAGGATTTACTTGCTAAAAATGGATTTTATGCTGATTTATATAATAGCCAATTTGAAGTTGAAGAACGGATAGATTCTTAAAAGTTTGAGAAATAATTAAAAAACTACTTGTAAAATTCGAAAAAATGTGCAATAATACTAATATCATATATAAAAACAATAAAAAAGAGGAGTACATTTATACTAACTTAAAGAGAAAAGAAGTCAAAGGCTGAGAGCTTCTTAAGAAGTAGATAAATGGAAAGTAGCTTTTTTAGTTGATATTTTGAAAACCTTAAAAGGAAAGTAGTTATATCCGTTTAAGCAACGTTAAAGGCTAAAGAGATGTAAATTGGAAATCAATTTATAATTAAGGTGGTACCGTGAAGAAAATTCGCCCTTATGTATATATATGCATAAGGGCTTTTTTGAACTAAAACAAATGAAAATCAGCATCTTGCACATTTTTGCCTTATTATCAAACTTCAATGTACAAAAAGTACATTTTCAGCTTGCTAATTCAGCAAAAATGCACAATATACTAATTTTGATTTGCTTTAGAAGATATAATTAAATTAATGAGATTAAAGGTCCGTCCCTAAATCCCTAAAAACAGGGATTTAGAGAACCGTCCCCTAATCCCGGTAAAGGAGGAAAAAATTATGGAGAGCAAATTTAATCCAAAAGATTTTGAAGACAAACTATATAAAGAATGGGAGGAAAAAGGTTATTTTAAACCTAGCATGGATAAAACAAAAGAAAGTTTTTGTATAATGATGCCACCACCAAATGTAACAGGAAAACTTCACATGGGGCATGCATTAGATGATACAATACAAGATATTTTAATAAGATATAAAAGAATGCAAGGATTCAATACTTTATGGCTTCCAGGAACAGACCATTCATCAATATCAACAGAAATGAAAGTTGTTCAAAAATTAAAAGATGAAGGAAAGACAAAACAAGACCTAGGAAGAGAAAAATTCTTAGAAGAAGCATGGGCATGGACAAAACTTTATGGTGGTACAATTGAAAACCAACAAAGAAAACTAGGTTGTTCATGTGATTGGGATAGAAGAAGATTTACACTTGATGAAGGATTATCAGATGCTGTATTAGAAGAATTTGTTAATTTATATAATGATGGATATATATATAAAGGAACAAGAATGGTAAACTGGTGTCCTAATTGTAATACAGCCATTTCAGATGCAGAAGTTGAATATAAAGAGGAAGATTCTCATTTATGGCATTTAAGATATAAATTAAAAGATGAAGATAGATATGTAGAAGTTGCAACAACAAGACCAGAAACAATGCTTGGAGATACAGCAGTTGCTGTTCATCCAGAGGATGAAAGATACAAAGATATTGTAGGAAAGACTTGTATATTGCCAATAGTAAATAGAGAAATTCCAATAATTGCAGATGAATTTGTAGAAAAAGAATTTGGAACAGGATGTGTTAAAATTACACCATCTCATGACCCTAATGACTATCAAGCAGGATTAAAACATAATTTAGAGTTTATAGAAGTATTTGATAATAAAACAATTATGGGTGATTTAATGCCAGAAGTTAAAGGAATGACAGCATTAGATGCCAGACCTATAGTTGTAGAAAAATTAAAAGAACTAGGAGCATTAGTATCAATAGAAGAATATACTCATAATGTTGGAAAATGTGAAAGATGTAAAACAACAATTGAACCAAGAGTTTCAGAGCAATGGTTTGTAAAAATGGAAGAACTTGCAAAACCAGCATTAGAAGCAGTTAGAAATGGAGATGTAAAATTTGTTCCAAAAAGATATGAAAAAACATATTTTAATTGGTTAGAAAATATTCAAGATTGGTGTATTTCTAGACAACTTTGGTGGGGACATCAAATACCTGCATACTATTGTGATGAATGTGGACACATAAATGTTGCAAAAACAAAACCAGAAAAATGTGAAAAATGTGGAGCTACTCAATTACATCAAGACCCAGATACATTAGACACATGGTTTAGTTCAGCATTATGGCCATTTTCAACACTTGGATGGCCAAATAAAGAATCAGAAGATTTAAAAACATTTTATCCTACAAATGTATTAGTAACAGGATATGACATCATATTCTTCTGGGTAGCTAGAATGGTATTTTCAGGATTATATGCAATGAAAGAAAAACCATTTAGTGATGTATTAATACATGGAATAGTACGTGACAGTCAAGGAAGAAAAATGTCAAAAACATTAGGTAATGGTGTAGACCCAATAGAAGTAATAGATGAATATGGAGCAGATAGCTTGAGATTTTCAGTATTATCAGGAACTACAATGGGAAATGACATAAGATACATGCCAGAAAAATTAGAACAAGCATCAAATTTTGCAAATAAGATGTGGAATGCAGCTAAATTCATTATAATGAACATGCCAGAAAAAGAAAAACTAATCAAATTTAGAGAAGAATATTATAATGAAAAAGAAAATTCATATAAAGAAGGTTCATTAAAATTAGAAGATAAATGGATTATCAACAAAACAAATAAATTAGTTTCAGAAATAACAACAAATATTAACA
This sequence comes from uncultured Clostridia bacterium, assembly GCA_944386755.1. Lineage (GTDB taxonomy): Bacteria > Bacillota > Clostridia > TANB77 > CAG-508 > CAG-269. The sequence continues at coordinate 54,609 of CALXCF010000008.1, forward strand.
ATTACGACTTAGGAATAGCAATAGACAAATTATATAGCTTTATTTGGAATGAATTTTGTGATTGGTATATCGAATTTGCAAAAATATCTTTATACAATGGAGCAGATGAAGATAAAGTAAGAACTGCATATGTTTTAAATGAAGTATTTAGAACTTGTTTAAAACTATTGCATCCATTTATGCCATTTGTTACATCAGAAATTTATAATGACTTAGTAAATTATGACGGAAAAGATTTGATGGTATCTGAATGGCCAAAAGCAAAAAGTGAAGTTGGTAAATTTGAATATGATTTTGAAGAAGAAATAATCGAAAAAATAAAAGAAATAATAGTAGAAATCAGAAATGTTAGAAGTACAAAAAACATACATCCAAGTAAAAAAGCTGAATTAATCTTAGTAACAAATAGATATCAAGATGAATTAAAACAAGCAGAAGGAATATTGCTAAAATTAGGATTTGCAGATTCAGTGAAAATTCAAGATAATAGTAGTAATATTTCAGAAAACAGTATTCATATAGTAACAGACGGAATTGAAGTATTTATTCCATTAGAAGGCTTAATAGATTTAGAAGAAGAAAAGAAAAGAATTGAACAAGAAAGAAAAAGGCTACAATCTGAAATTGAAAGATGTGAAAAAATGCTATCAAATCCGGGATTTATGAATAAAGCACCACAAGCAAAAATTGATGAAGAAAAAGAAAAATTAGCTAAATATAAAGAGATGCTAAGTGCATTGGGGACGGCCCCAAATTGCACAAAATGATGCAATGGGGACAGGTTTAGAACTATAAGTTTTTTGCATTAAAACATCTGAATTATTAAAAACAAAATAGAAACTGGCGCAATTAAGCGTCAGTTTTTTGAGTTATTTTTTAGGGTTAGTTCTCGTGAAATTTTAATAGTTACGGCCATCTTTTTTAATTCGAAATTTGCTTTTTCTTTTGTACATCCTCTAGTTATCATCATTCCAGCCCAAGCTTTCAGACCGCTTATGATTATTGAATAGAAAATGCTATCAGGTAGGTTGAAAAAATTTTTTATTTGACATTTTCGAGAACACTCCCAACATTGAAGATTACAATCATTTGGTAAATACATATAACTCTCCTTTCAGAAATACATTAATAAGTTTCATATAAATTATACATATGTTTAACATAAAAGTAAATAAATTCTAAATAAAAAATATTTATTAATGCCAAAAAATGACAAGATTTTCAAATATAAAATGTTATAATAAAAAATATTTGAAAAACATGTATTAAAATAGGAGGTGAAAGATAATAGCGAGGAGAGCAAGACGAAATATCAAATCACATTTTTTACATATAATAGTACAGGGAATTGAAAAACAATATATTTTTCAGAAAGAGATTTTCAAACAAAAATATTTAAATTTAATTTATGAGAATTTAGAAGAATATAGTATTAAATTAATTGCATATACAATTATGGATAATCACGTACATTTATGTATCTATTATAATAATATAGAAAAAGTTTCAAAATTTATGCATAAAATAAATTCTCATTTTGCTACATATTATAATTTGTTAGAACATCGAGCTGGTTATTTATTTCGAAATAGATTTTACACTCAAGAAATTTTTGATAAACAACAACTATATAATGTTATTTCATATATTCACAATAATCCTTTAAAAGCAAATATGATTAGATATCTAGGAGAGTACAAGTATTCTTCATATAATCTATATAAGAATAAAGAAATAGATAAAAATATAATTTTATTAGTATTTGAAACATGTGATTACATGCCGATTTTCGATTTTATACATAAAAACTATAACGAACTAACAGTTTTGGATATTAAAGAAGAAAAGGATTACAAAAAAATCTTAATAGAATTTTGTAATAAAAATAACATTTCAATTAAATCAGTAAAATATGATAATGATTTACTAGAGATGATAATAAGAAAGTTAAAAGTTGAATGTGATTTAACAAATATAAAAATAGCAGAATTGTTAGGAATAAGTAGAAATAAAGTTGGGGAAATAGTTAAGATAATAAAGAATCAAAAATTTTAATGAAATAAGGCTGTCCCCATTGCACTTTTTCATGCATTTCGAGGCCGTCCCCAATGCACTTGTCGAAAACTTCTTATGAATCGACAAAACTTCTTATTTTTTACTCTTGGAAAATAATGTAAATGGTGCTACAATTTGAATAGAAAAACAAAGGAGGCAAAAATGGAATCTAAATTTTATGAAAAGGACAAGCTATTGGTCTTTAAAATTTCAGATGAAATTGATGACCATAATGTTCAAAAGATAAGGGGGAAAGTTGATTATGAGATTGAGAGATATATGCCAAAAAGAATTATATTTGATTTTGATAGTGTTTCTTTCATGGATAGTGCGGGAATAGGTCTAATGATAGGTAGATACAAATTTGCAACAATGCTTGGTGCAAAAGTTGAAATGATAAATGTGCAAGGTAATGTGAAAAGAATTTTTGAAATGAGTGGAATTTTAAGATTAATTCCTCTTATAAAAGATATAAGAGATATAAATGATATCAAAGTATCATAAAATGTAACAATTTATTTTAATAATAATAAAAATTTCATTTATACAGGTAGGAGGAGAAAAATAAATGAAAGAAAAATTTGAAAATGAAATGAAACTTGAGTTTATAAGTAAGTCTAGTAATGAGGCATTTGCAAGGGTTGCAGTTGCGGCATTTGCAGCACAATTAGATCCAACAATTGAAGAGCTAGCAGATATAAAAACAGCGGTTTCTGAAGCTGTTACAAATAGTATTATTCATGGTTATGAGGACAAACAAGGGATAATAAAAATAGTATGTAGGCTAAAAGAAAATGAGATTATAATAGAAATTTCAGATACAGGAAAAGGTATTGAAGATATTGAAGCTGCAAAAGAGCCATTATATACAACAAAACCAAACTTAGAAAGGTCTGGAATGGGATTTACTATAATAGAAAGTTTTATGGATAGCATGGAAATCGAATCAATAGTAGGATTAGGTACAAAAGTTACTATGTCTAAAAAGATTAAAGAAAAAGAAGAAAAAACAGAAGATGAATTTGGAATATTAGTAAATGACTAAATTTACTAATACAACAATACAAGAGGAGTACATTGATATATGTGTGAAGAAGATATACAAAAAATAGAGAAAGCCCAAAGTGGAGATAAAAATGCTTTAGAAGAGTTAATTGAAGAAAACAATGGGCTTATATGGAGTATAGTAAAAAGATTTTATGGAAGAGGTCATGAACCAGAAGATTTATATCAAATTGGATGTTTAGGATTTATCAAGTCAATTAAAAGATTTAATACAGATTTTGAAGTCAAATTATCAACATATGCAGTTCCATATATGATAGGAGAAATAAAAAGATATATTAGAGATGATGGACCAGTAAAGGTTAGTAGAAGTATAAAGGATTTAGGAATAAAAATAAGAGAATTACAAAGAGAAAAAATGAATAAACAAGGAAAAGAACCTAAAATTCAGGAAATAGCAAAAGAGTTAGAAGTGAATTTAGACGATGTTATTTTAGCTATGGAAGCTACAAATTCTGTTGAATCAATTGAAGGTACAAAACATATAAATAATAAAGATGGAAAAAGTATAAGTTTATTAGATACATTGTCATCAGAAAAGAATGAAGAAGAAACAATTACAAATAAACTAGCAATAGGGCAGTTGTTAAAAGAATTAAAAGATAGAGAAAAAGAAATAATTTTATTGAGATATTACAAAGAAAAAACTCAAGCACAAGTTGCAAAAATTTTAGGAATTAGTCAAGTACAGGTTTCACGATTAGAAAGAAAAATATTAGAAAATATGAGAAGAAAAATGACAATGTCTCATTAGAAATTTGCGAGGGATGTCGTGTTGGGGACGTTTCTCTTGCGACATTTATTATTTGAATAGTTCAAAATAATTTTTATGTATTTAATGTCGCAAGAGAAACGTCCCCAACACGACATCCCAAACGCGACATGAGAGGAGAAGATGAAATTATGAAAAAAATTGCTATATATTTTCTAATGTTTATTTTTATTTGCTTTATCTTACCAGCACTTTTGACAAAAAATGATATAGCAACAAGCACATTAGATGAAGCAAATAACGAAGGGAAAAGTGAAACCAACCAAGAAAATCAAGAAGAAATCAACACACAATTTACAGAATATAATTATGAAAATTATGGAACAATAAAGTTATTACATGCTAAAACCGGAGAAGTAGAAGAAGTAAAATTAGATGATTATTTGTGTAATGTTGTGTCAGCAGAAATGCCAGCAGACTTTGAGTTGGAGGCATTAAAGGCACAAGCAATAGTTGCAAGAACTTATACTATATATAAAATACAAAATAAGAAACATGATAATGCAGACATATGTGATGATTCAGCTTGTTGCCAGGCATGGATTTCAAAAGAAGATAGACTAAATAGATGGGATGAAAATTTAAGAGAAAGTAATTGGGAAAAAATTGAGCAATGTGTATATGGGACATCTGGAAAAATCATTACATATAATAATCAACCAATAAATGCATTTTTTCATTCAAATAGTGGTGGAACAACAGAATTACCAGTAAATGTTTGGGGCGGAGGAAGTGACATGCCATATTTACAAGTTGTTGAAACATCTGGAGAAGATGCATATAGTCAATATGCTTCTGAAGTGCAATTAACTCAAGATGAGTTGTTAGCAAAATTAAAAGAAAAATATTCTGATATACAAATTGATTTTAATAATGATGAAGATATTAAAATATTGGAATATACAGATAGTAATAGAGTAAGAACTGTTAAGTTTGGAAATCATGAAATATCAGGTACAGAAGTAAGAAGTATTTTTGGATTAAGGTCAACGAATTTTGAAATAACTAAACAAGATGGGAATATAAAATTTGTTGTAAAAGGATATGGACATGGAGTTGGTATGAGTCAAACAGGTGCTGATAGTTTAGCAAAACAAGGAAGTAATTGTGAAGATATAATTCATCATTTTTATACTGGTGTAGAGATAAAAGAAGTAAATGATTTAAATTAAAAAATAAATTACAAAAATGTATATTCTTCTTAAAACAGGAAATACTTGTAATATATATAAGTATTTGAAAGGAGAATATTATGGGAAGAAATAATAGAAGAATGAAAGAGATGTCTACAAGTGATAAAATCATTTTATATTCTACAATAGGAGTGATTATATTAGCAGTTATAATTACAGGTTTATTCTTATACAGTAAAAAGTTAAATGATGAGGTAAGAAATAGTACAATGAGTCTTGAAGATATGGCAAATTTAACAAACAATACTTCACAAGAAAGTGAAAGTGCAAGTACGGAGATAGGAAAATCAGTAGAAGAAGCTGAAAATGAAATGAACAGTACAAATAGCACAAATAATACTAATAGTACAAATACTAGCAATAGCATAAATTCTAATACAACAAACACTAATAATAGTGTAAACAATACAAGTAATAGTAGTACAAATAATGCAAATACTACAAATACAGCTAATTCAGTAGCTACATCTACTGAAAATCAAGAAAATGAAACAAAAAAAGAATTGAGTTTTGAAAAACCAGTAGAAGGTGAGATTGTAAGAGAATATGCTAAAGACAGTCTAATTTATTCTGAAACATTACAAGAATGGACAACACATACTGGAATAGATATAAAAGCTGATAAAACGACAGTAGTAAAAGCAGCAGAAGCAGGAACTATAAAATCTATAAAAAATGATCCAAGATACGGATTAACAATAGTGATAGAACATGATGACCAATATCAAACTATATATTCAAATTTATTGACTTCTGAATTTGTTGTTGAAGGAGAGAAAATTGAAAAAGGACAGGCAATAGGAACAGTTGGAAATACAGCAGTATTTGAAATTGCTGATGAGCCACATCTTCATTTCGAAATTTGGAAAGATTCTTTGCCAGTTGACCCAACTACTTTGATGAAATAAGAAAAGGGATTAAGGGAACGTTCTTTTAATCCCTTTTGCTGGGATTAGGTGACAGTCTTTAAAAATTATTTCTAAGAATGTAATAAAAATGTAATATAAAAATTATTGACTTAATTATTTGAAATGTATACAATAGAGACATAATAATTAGGTCTATTTTTGTAAATAGGGAGAAAGAACATTGAAGAGTTCATATTTTTGTCTAAAGTAATTAGTAATGAATATTATTTACAGAAATGGGAATAATTATATATAAAAAATAAATGCAGATTTTTCTTATACAATAATACTTATTTTATTAAAGATAATAAAGTTAATAAAAATTTGAAAATATATTAATCAACAAAAGAAGGAGGAATTTAAGGTGAACATGAAAGGAAAAAGAGACAAAAATTTGAGAAATAGAGGAATAACATTAATAGCATTAGTAATTACAATTATCGTGTTATTAATTTTAGCAGGAGTAAGTATAGCGACATTAACAGGAGAAAATGGAATAATTACACAAGCAACTGAAGCAAAAGAACAAACAGAGAAAGAGTCAAAAAAAGAACAAAAAAGATTAGCACAATTAGAAGCAACTATGAACTCAGAAGAAACAGAATATAAGGGTGTAAAAATTCCTGCATACTGTGCTCCAACTAGAATAGAAGGAGAAAGTACAATAGATGAAGGTCTTGCTATAATTGATAAAAATGGTAATGAATGGATATGGATTGAAGTTCCAAAATCAATTTATGTAACAGCAACATCTAATACAGATTACGCAAATATTGAAAAGGACATGCAAAATTATGCAATTGACTATAGACAAACAAGTGAAGAAACAACAAGTCAAGATTTTACAGATACATGGAGACTTGCAAATCAAGGATTCAAAAATGCGGACGATTATAATAATTACAAAAATAATATGCTAAAAAGTGTTTATGATAATGGTGGATTTTATATAGGAAGATATGAGACTGGTACACAAACAGCAAGAACAAGTGAGTCAGACTCTATAACCACACCAATTATTCAAGAGGGTGCATATCCTTATAATTTTGTAGAATGTAGTACAGCACAAAGTTTGTCTAATCAATTAGCAGTTGGAAATAAAACAACTAGTTTGATGTTTGGAATTCAATGGGATTTGATTATGAAATTTCTAGAAGAAAAAGGAGCGAAAAGTCAAAGGGAATTAAAATCAGGTTCAGCATCTTGGGGAAATTACTATGATGCTAAATTTGATGTTACAGGAGTGCTTTATACAGCTAGTGCGAGTGTAGTAGGTTCAGGGATATGGACAGAAATCAAATCTAGCTATACAAAACTAGATTCTACCAAGGTAATACTCACAACTGGTGCAACAGATAGAAATAAAGCTTTGAATATTTATGATTTAGCAGGAAATTTGAATGAGTGGACATTAGAAACTTTAACTTGGCAATGTCATAATGTTATGAGAGGAGGAAGGGCTGATGCATGGGGCGGTGGAGCTGGAGCACCTTGTGCACACCATGATTATTACAGTCCTACTTTGGAATACTGTGGTTTTCGTGTAGCTCTTTATTAATAACTTTTCTCCTCTTTGTAGACATGTCAATTCCTATATACTACAGAATAGATGGTTCTAAATAGAATAAAAGAAACAAAAAAATTAACAAGAATGAGAAAAAATTAAAAAAACTATTGAAAAATACAAAAAACATGATATAATATTTATCAATGTGAAAGAAAAAAACAAAAACAAGGACACGATAAATAACACAATAACTTAAAGAGAGCCAAAGGTTGCTGTGAATTTGGTAAGTAAAAATTATTTATTATCACCTATGTTGTTGCTAAACTGAAATTGTTAAATATTTAGCAAGCAAATATTTAAAACGAAATTACTAAATGCAAAAATAAGTTTAGCCGTAATCTTGCGTTAAAAGAAAAATGAGAGAACAAATTGCAATATAATCAATAAGATGAATATATAAATTTGTTAAAATAGGTGGTACCGCGGAATTAAAGCTATTTCGTCCTAATACAATAGGATTGGAATAGCTTTTTTGATTTAAAACAAATAAAAATCAGCATCTTGCACATTTTATTTAGAAGGAGGAAAATGTATGTACAAAAAAGTAGAATTGCCAAAAGAAGGTTTTGTAGGAATTGAAAGACAAGTAGCAGAAGGGTGGAAGAAAAAAGACATCATAAAAAAGAACTTTGCTATGAATGAAGGAAAAAGATATTTTACATTTTATGATGGACCACCAACAGCAAATGGAAAGCCACATGTTGGACATATTGAAACAAGGGTAATCAAGGACATTATCCCAAGATACAAAGTTATGAAAGGATATAAAGTTATCAGAAAAGCTGGATGGGATACACATGGATTACCAGTTGAACTTGAAATTGAAAAGAAATTAGGAATTTCAGGTAAACAACAAATTGAAGAATATGGAGTAGAAAAGTTTGTTAAAGAATGTAAAGATAGTGTGTTCAATTATGTTCATATGTGGGAAGAAATGACAAATAAAGTTGGTTTCTGGGTTGATATGGAACATCCATATGTAACATATCACAATGAATATATTGAGTCTGTATGGTGGGCTTTAAAACAAATGTGGGAAAAAGGTCTTTTATATGAAGGTCATAAAGTTATGCCATATTGCCCAAGATGTGGAACTGCTTTATCTTCACATGAAGTGGCTCAAGGATATAAAGATGTAAAAGATTTAACATGTATTGCTAAATTTAAAGTGCTTGATGGACAAAAATTTGATGATAATACATATATTTTAGCATGGACAACAACTCCATGGACATTACCATCAAACTTAGCACTTTGTGTTAATAAATC
>CALXCF010000009.1 GCA_944386755.1 uncultured Clostridia bacterium
CATTTACTAACAGTTCGCCACTATCAGGCACTGTATGGGACTTTCACCCACAAGTTGTTGCCCATGCTGGGCACACTGACAAAAAACCTAGAATATTTATTCTAGGCTTTTTATATCTAATATTTAGTTATTACTTTTTAAGTGTTCTTTTTATTAGTATAATTCCTGTTGTGAATATTATTACAATAACTAATCCTATAATTCCATAGATTATATAATTTTGATTTCCTCCGGTTGGACCAGTAATTATGATTTCTACTTCAGATTCGTCTGGTTCATTTGGACTATTACTTGGCACATAGTTTCCTGGTGTACTTCCATCTGGTATTTTACCAGTTACTTCATTTACCTCTACATCATTATCAAATGTGAAGTCTATTTCGTTATTTGATAATAATCTTGTTAGATATAATTTTTGTGATTTAACTCTATTATTTTCGTCAGGACTCATATCACTAAAGTAATCTGTATGTAATACTTTGTTATATTCAGAAAATGCTTCTAACGCTTCTGGTGATAAATGTCCATTTGGTATTTGATTTATTGTTATATCTTCCCAATTATATCCTTGATTATTGTTTTCATCATAGTTCAAATCATTTGATACATAATCATATAAATCTGTTACTATAGCCATACTCCAAACTCCTGGAGTTGTATAATTATTTGGTATAGTATTATAGTAATAATATTCTTTGCTGTTAAAGTCTACTTCACAATCACTTAGGTCTACTGTTATTTCGTATTCTACTTTTAGTGTAGCTCCTTGTATAATTTCATTATCTATTTCAAGATATACAGTTTGACCAACTTGAAGATTATCTGATTGTGGTATTAATCTTAAATTCTCTATATTCTCTGTTCTTGGATCTCCTTTGATAAGAGTTTGACCATCTGAAAGCATTACTTCTATATATGAAATTTCTTTTTTAATTCTTAATCCTTGTAATGGTCTTCTTATGATACCGAAGTCAATATTATCAAATACCCATCTTAAGTCCGCTCCGTATTGACTTATAGTATCTGCGTTAACATCATGTTCTATATCTATTACAAAACTTTCTGTTTCCGCTTCTATAGAATATATTTGTTTATAATTGCTTGTTTCTTCATAGTTATAGTTTCTTTGTGTTGTTCTATATTCTGCAATATCATCTATTGTACTTCCATCTTCATTTTTTCCTCTAATGTCTTTTGCATCTGAATATCTAGGTGTTCCAAATTGATTTGTTTCTTTTCTGTACCAGAAATCGTCATCATTTGCCTCATCTTCATTTTCGTTATTGTATCCTCTATATTTTGTAGATTTATAGTTTTCTACTTCTATAGGTGTTTTATTGCCATTTGTATCAACAATTTGTGTAGTTCCGTCTGAATATGTGTATCTTAATAGGTAGTTTCCTGGTATTACACCTTCAAATTCATATGCTCCGTTTTCATTTGTTATTGTTGTTGCATCTTCTGTAGGAATTATTTCTCCATTTTCTTCTTTATACAAGCTAGCAATATTTCCATTGTCCTCAAGATTTATTAAATCTACTTTGACACCTTCTACTTTGTTTTCTGAAGTTTCATATAATCCATTTCCTTCTCTACGTTTGTCATATCCTGTTGCTGTTTCTGGTATTATATTTGAGTCTTCCCAAACGGTTCCACTAATTATTCTTGTTTCAGGTGATCTTATTGTTAGAGTTGGTGCTTTTTCTGTATCATCTTCTATTGTTCTTGTTATTTCTTCTTCACTTGTTGTAACTAATGTATCAGGTCTTGAGTCTTTATCTACACCACTATATACTTTATTAAATCCTCCTTCAAAAGAAGAATATGAACTTACTTCAACAATATTATCTAAAATAATGTCATTATTTAAAGCTGCATTTATAGCTTCATTGCTTAACTCGTATTGCAAATATATTATTCTGCTATTACTATTTTCAGTTGATATTGGATCTAAGTTTTCACTATCTTGTCCTGAATATATAATTGCTTTATTATATCCAGTTGAACTATCAGTGCTTGCTTCTTCAAATGAAATTGAATTTACTACATCTCCATTGTCATCTACATCATATCCAGCAGATGTTAGTGTTAATCTATTATCATAATAGTTTGTTAATTCATTTAGTGTTGTATATACATTTGTTCCTGAATTTATGATTTGTATTTTATATATAATAGAAATTCCTAATCTTCCTAGTCCTTCTTCTGATTGGTTATATACTATATCTGATGAATATACTTCTCTATAATATGATGGATTGTATTTTTCTTCAAATTTAACACTAACATTAAATGTATCTACATTTTCTTGTTCTAATTCATGAAGTATGCTTTCTCTTTGGTCATAGAAATATCTATGGCCGTAGTCATTTAATGTAATTTTAGTTTCTTTTACATCATTTCTAATAAATAAGTCTGGCATTTCTCTTAACATTATACCTAGGTTAATATATGGTATTTCTTCCATATTATTTTTGTAAATATCATTTTTTGTTAATCCTTTTCCCATTATTCCATTATTTGCATCTTTTGTATTTGCAAATGTTTTATATTTGTCATCTATTCCGTCGATTGGGTATGTTTGTCCATCATATCCATATATATATCTTGATGTATCACTTGAATATTTTAATGTACTTTTATTGTCAGCATAATCATATTCTAGGTTAGTTACCCTTCCTTCTGTGTCTGTTGCTCCTTCATTTGTAACTGTTGCATATCTAGTACTATAGAAGTATGGATTATTTTCTCCAGATTGGTTTCTATTTACTTCATCTGTTGCTCTACTTGCTTTATTTAAGTCTTGTGAACTTAAATTTCCAAGTTGGTCATATAATGGTACTGATTTGTATGTCATTCCATTATATTCAAATTCAATATATGCACCATTTATAATATCATCTATTAATATTTTTTCATTTTCAAATCCTTTTGCTAAGTAATTTCCAAACATATACTTACCTGAAGAATCTGTCTTTCTTGGTTGTATTTCATGTCCATCTTCTGCTTTTAACAAGTTTCCTTTTGCATCTCTTAAACTTACTGTCATATTAGCAATTAGTTTATCAAAATCATCATTTTCATTTTGATTGTATAGACTGTTTCTAACTGATTGTTTTTGACTAATTATATCTTCCCATACAAAACCGCTTAATTTTATGTATTTTCTTTTATTTGTAGCATTTAGATTTATAGTTTGTCCTACCGCTGATATATTTGTAGTTAATACGCTTAGTGGTTCATCACTACTTGCTTGTTCATATCCAAAGTATGGTTGTTTTACTTCATAAATTGTATATTTTCCGCTTCTGCTTAAATTTCTTATATTAACTACTCCCTTAGAGTTTGAAATATATACTGTTGCATCTTTTTTATTATTTACATATTGAGCTGGTGTTCCATCTTTTACCCATTTTCCTGTTGTTTCATTATATACAATAAATCCTACATTTGCTAGTAATTTACCTGAATCAGCATCTTTTTTAGTAATTTTAATATTACTAAATTGTACTCCTGGTAATTCTAGTTCATCTTCTGATGCTGAAGAATCAAATGTTCCTCCCCATATTCCAATATTTTGACCACCATTTGATTGGCAGAAAATCATTCTTGCTCTCATAAAACCAGATGATGTTTTTACAACTTTAACTTTGTCAATACTATCTGGTTTATGAGTTCTAAATGCAAGGTAAAAAGTTTTTCCATTTGGCAAATTCTTATTTTGATGTATATTAGAAGTATTTACAGAAGTTGTCCAACCATCTGCTTCATATGAAGCTCCTGAGTTACTTATTGCTGTAATACTATCAATTGTACCTGAACCAGTATTTTGTATTTTATATGGTCCTACTAGTATCCAATTTCCAACTTCATACATAGCTTGCACATTTTTTCTACTTTTATCTTCAAAAGAATATGTTATTGTGCTATTAACATAGTTCATTGCTTCTCTTTTTAGTCTGGCTGGTTGTCCTGGATACATTTTTCCATTTAAATCATAATACTTTCCTGAAAAGCAATATCCAAATAATCCTCCCATATTTGATTGGTTATTAATTAATCTTCCTTGTAACATCATTTTATATGGAGTATTATCAGCTCCAAATGTACTAGATTCATTATTTACATATGATTTTGTGGCATAATACATTATTTCCATTACAGCTCTTGCAGCTTTATAATTATTTCTGGAATTACCTGTATTTTTAGTTGACCAATTATTGACACTTGAAATCCCATTTTTGCCCACATCTACTACATATGTTTTCATATTTCCATGATTTGCATTGCCATGGCTGTCATCTGGATCTATACAATATGCTGCTTTTGTATGAGTAAGGGAATCTATTACATTAGTTGAACCATCTGTTCTTTCATCAACTGACATATTTAAAAATGCATCTAAATCATTTATTGCCAGTTCCCACATATCTTCCATATAATTTACTGCCATTGAATCATTCGTTCCAAAGTATAGTGCTATGGCAAATATTATTAGTAATTTAATAATTTTTTTCAGCCTTTGCATCAGTTTACCTCCTTTCTTTATTTAGTAAATTTTCTGTTAGTTTTTCTTCATCTAATAAATCTTCATTTATATCATCTTCTATAAATACTTTTTTCTTTATAAAATAAATTCCTATAGCCAAAATTGCAATTATTGTAATTATTAAGAAAGTATATGCAACAACTCCTCCTGTTCTAATAGATACTAATACTTCTGCTGTACTCATATCATCTTCTCCATTTACCTTATTATTAGGTGTTGAATCAATATCATTTTTTGATAATGTATTACTTACTTCTGTCAATTCTGCTTGATTAATAATATTTCCTGTGTTGTTACTGTTTAGGTCTTTTATTAATGTTAATGTTAATGTTTTTGTTTCTCCAGGATTTATTATTTGATTTGCAAGTACATTGCTACTTAAGTCTCCATCTGCTGTTTGATACCAGTTTGTATTCATTTCTGAACTAAAGATTAAGTCTTTTGGCATATAGTCTGTTAATCTGTTTACATATCCTGCTAGTTCTCCTTCATTTGTAATATCTATCTCATATTCTATTATAATTCTTGCACCATTAATTCTATTTGCATCTATTTCTACTTTGGCTAGTTTTTCCTTATTATATTGTGTTACTGTTGTTCCTCTTGAATCTTGAACAATTATTTTATTTACAGATTTGTCAAGTTTTAGATCGAATTTATCTGCTCTTATAAATCCTGCATCTATGTTGCTGATATTTGAATTACTAACTTCTATGTTTCCTGTAACTGCTACTGTCACTTCTCTTCCCTGCAATGTTATATTTCTACTTATTACATCTGAATTATTTTCTTCAGCAATACCTGATTTTTGATATTCTGTTACATTAAATTCAATATTGTCATATTGGAAAATAACTAAATAATTTCCTGGTTTTATTTCTGTAAATACATAATTTCCTGTTTCATCTGTATTTCTGACACATTCGTCTTCATTCTGATTTAACGCTATTTCTCCTGTTTCTGCATCTATTAACATTACTGAAATATTAGAAAGAGTTTCTTCATAATCTTCTCTATATCCATTCTCATTTTCATCTAACCAAGCAATTCCGCTTATTTCATATGTATCATACTCACTTGGTGTTTCTGGTTGTTCTTCTCCTTCTCTTTCTATTTGATATGTAATGTTATTACATGTAATAGTTTGTGAAAATACCTCAAAAGTCACTTCATTTGTAATTTCATTTTCAAATGCTTGTTCAGTATCTATTACCGTATTGATAATAATTTTAGCTTCATAACTATTTGTTAAATTAAAAGTATGTGTTATCATGTTATTTGTTTCATCTACTTCGATTTCTTGTTCTTCTGCTAAATTTCCATTATTATCATAAATTTCTATATTACTATTAGATATTACTGCAGCAAATGGTACATAATCTGTAACTGTTACTTCTTTATCTTGTGGGCCTTCATTTTTAACTGTTATTTCATATGTTAATTCATCACCATTTTTCACAGTGTTTGATTGTATACTTCCTGTTTGTTCTGCAGTAATTTTACTTACTTCATTATAGAAGGTTCTTGTCATTTCATTTGAAATGTATGTATTTCCTTTCATTTCTCCTGTAAAGAAGAAATTTATTTCCTTTTGTCTAATTTCTGCATCAAAAGCTTCAACATATAAAGCAAGACGTATA
Source organism: uncultured Clostridia bacterium (assembly GCA_944386755.1). Lineage (GTDB taxonomy): Bacteria > Bacillota > Clostridia > TANB77 > CAG-508 > CAG-269. The sequence goes on from CALXCF010000009.1 coordinate 6,190, forward strand.
CTTATTTTTTCTTGTGCTGCAATTGTTGGTATTCTTAGTTTTAATACATTATTCTCATATGACACAAATTCATAATTATCTTTTTCAAATAAGTAATCTGTTGAGAATGAGAATCCTTCTGGTACATTTAATGTTAAAATTATATCATTTTGTTCTTCATTAGTTATGTTTGTTACATCCATGAAAAATGGATATTGACGGTTTGTTAGAATCATATATTCTTCAGAATATTTATTTCTCATTTGTAATTTTAACTCTGATTTTTCTATCTTATTAGTTATTGTGTTTATTGTTTTTTCTTCTATTCCATCTGCAGATATTTTTACTATACCACTTGTTTCTCCTTCTTCTTCAATTTGTTTTACTGAAAATTGATAATCTAAAGTTACACTTTCTCCTGGTTCTAATGAGTCTACTGTTAATACTTTTTCTGTTAAATCTTCATTTTCTGCTATATCAGTATATTTAATGTTTGTTTCTCCAGTAGTTGAATCCCATCCATCATTATGTACTATTTCGTCATAGAATATAGCATTTGTTTGTGTTGCAGATATTTTTATATTAGTAATTTGTTCTGTTCCTGTATTTTCTAATTTGATTATATTTTTTATACCTTGTCCTTCTTTAACAGTGTCTCCATCAGCTAAATTTTGCCCTCCAGTTCTTGAAACAACTCCAATAGACATATCTTTTACTTCATTCATTACTGCTATGTTTTCATTTTCTTCTGATTTTACTTCTCTTTGTACTTCTGTAGTAAATTTTATTTTAGATACATTTTCTAAATCGTTTCCTAGATAATTGTATCTTACATATATTTGATTTTCTTTATTTATATTTCCTTCAAGTTTTTCAGCAATTTGTAAATCATATGATACTTTTAAAACTTCTGCTGGATTTAATAGATTTTCTGTTACTTCTATTTTAAATGCTCTTATTTTGCTTGTATCTTCAATTACTTCTTGCCAATTTTGAGTGTTTATATCTTCATCCTCTGAATAATATATTTTTGATTCTCTTCCTTCAATATTTATATTACTAATATTTGTTATATTTGATATTGTCCCTAAAATTTCAAAATTTGTAATATTTGTTGTGTAGTTATTTATAACAGAGATTGTTCCTTTTGCATCTCTTGAACTTGCATTTATATCCAGTCTTGCTTCTTTTTCAATATTGTCTATGCTTTCTATATAGTCTCCATTATTATTGTAGTTTGCTAATTCATTGATTAATAAAACTCCATCTTTTGAGTTTAGTTTTATTGGAATAGAAGTATTAAATGTTTCTCCGCTTCTATTTTCATTTGTATAATTCATTACAATCTCACTTGCCATTGTTGGAACTGTTTTGTCTATAGTTATGTCGGCTGTAATTGATATTTGAATTCCTTCATTAATATTGTTTTCAAAAGATGTTTGTTCTCCTTGTAACGTTATTAAAATTGTTTTTGTTCCATCTTCATTATGAGTTAATCCCGCATTTGCAATTGCTATTTCATTTTGTCTATTTAATTGTACAATATTTTTTACATCAATATCTATTTCTTTTGGTAATATAATTTCAATATTTGGGTTTCTATATAAGTCATATTGTTCATTGTTGCTTTTTAATGTAACTAATAGTTGAACATTTTGGTTTGTTTGTAATGTTGATAAACTATTATTGCTTATCTCTAGTTTTGCTCCTGTTTTTGTATCCAATAGATTTACTGTTGCCTCTCCAGTTTCTTCTCCTAATCCTGCTGATACTTTGCTTCTAGTTATAAGTTTTGTAACTAATTTTAATTGTTCTTTTGTATAGTTATTTATTCCTTTTAGAACTTTATTATATCTAAGTGTCAAAGCTCCTTCTGTAATTGGTTTTGATGTAGTTATTTTTATGTTTGTTTTTTCTGCATCAAATATTGTATTGATATTTCCATTTTCATCTGTCTGGCTATTGTTGTTTATTATTGCAATATTTGCATCATTTTCATCTTTAATTTCTATATTTCCTGCTTCTCCTAAAATATCTATCATATTTTGTTTGTTTATAGATATTCCTTTATATGCAACACTCTCACTTGCTGTTCCTCTTTGATTTTCTTCAGTTGCAAATTGATTGTCTAATGTTTCTATTTGTATATTTTCTATACTTTCTATATTTGAGATGTTGATTATATCTTCTTCATCAAATGCTATTTCATTCTCTGTTTTAGCATATAAATATCCTTTATATATTTCATTTTTTAAAATATTTTTTTGAATATTTACTGTATTTCCTGTTTTAGTAATTTCTAAATCTTGTATATCTTGTTTTTGTATTTCATCTTTTGTGAATAGTTTTGTATTTGATGTTGTATTAATTTGTATTGTTCTATTATTTTCTCCTATTTCGCTTGGGTAAATATATATTACTTGATAATTGTTTTGAGCTTTTCCCCAATTTGTTTGATTATCAGTAGTTATTAGGTTTATATTTTTTATTTGTAATAGATTGCTTTCTTGATTATAGTTTATATTGCTTTCTTCTAATTTTTCCCCATTTAATAATACAGATATTTTTTCTGGTTTTTGTTCGTCTATTACTGGAATATTTATATCTAATATTTCTTGTTCTCTTGGTAATTTGTCATCAACAACATTTGTTATTATGTCTTGTTGTAGTAATATCCCATTTTCTCCTAAGTTTATATATTTACTAATATTTTGGCTTAAATTTATATCTGTATCAGCTATCCAATTAATTTTTATTTTTCTTTCTCCTGTTACACTTGTTTCTGCTTCGTCTTTATATATTCCAGATATAGTTATTGAATTTTCATGTTCAAAATAATTCATGTCAAACGTGTTTTGCTTTTTGAATTTGATTGGTATTTCTATTTCTATACTATTTCCAGATGCAATTGAATTTAGTGCTATTTCATTTGTTTGTTCATTTATTTCTTTTACATTTGAGTTTTGTACCTTGTCTTTTACTATTTCAAAATTGCTATTATTTAGCTGTATTTTTGCATCATTTAATATTCCCTTATTTTTAACACTTATGTATAAAATAAGAGTATCTTCTACATCAATATTCATTTGTTTTTCATGTGTTGTTCCATTTTCTTGTTTGAAATACACATCAAAATCAATATTTTGAACATTTGTAGTCATATTTTGTGCTTCTAAATTTTCTGATACTGCTATTGCCAAGTTATATCCTACAAACATAAAATCAGCCATTGTTAATAGCATTATCAAAATAGATCCAATTATTGCTTTTACAATTCTTTTTCTCATACTTAATCTCTTTCCTTTCTCAAGGTACAAACTTTCTCTAAGTTGCTTTACGTTGCCTTTACAAAAATACAATTTCCTTGAATATAAAAATAAATTTCCTTAAATATATAGTAACTATTTTTTTTATCTAAATCAATATCTGTTTTTTTGACAATAAAAAAATAACCTTCCACTTACTACGGAAGGTTATTTCGCGTTTTTTTTATGCTTTTTTTAAGTTTGGTTTACATTTTTGTAACATTTGTAATATTATTTTTCTAATTTTCTGTATTCTCTAGGGCTTCTTGGCTTTCTTCAGTTTGTTCTGTGCTTATATGAATATTTTGATATTTTGCCATACCTGTACCTGCAGGAATTAGTTTTCCTATAATAACATTTTCTTTTAGTCCAACTAAATCATCAACTTTTCCTTTAACTGCTGCATCTGTTAGAACTCTTGTTGTTTCTTGGAATGATGCTGCTGATAAGAAGCTGTCTGTTGCAAGTGATGCTTTTGTGATTCCAAGTAATACACGTTTTCCTGTTGCAGGACGTTTTCCTTCTGCTATTGCTTCATTGTTTTTGTCTTCAAATTCATACATATCTATTAATGAACCTGGGAACATATCTGTATCTCCATTATCATCGATTCTAACTTTCTTAAGCATTTGTCTACCTATGACTTCAATATGTTTGTCGTTGATATCAACACCTTGATTTCTATATACTTTTTGTACTTCTGAAATTAGGTATTCATATACTCCTTCTGGTCCTTTGATTGCTAAGATTTCACTTGGGTTTATTGAACCTTCAATTAGTGGCTCTCCTGCTTCTACCATGTCTCCATCTTTTACTTTCATCTTAGATCCAAATGGTATTGTGTATGATTTTGAATTATCTTTGCTTGTAACTATTACTTCTTTTTTCTTCTTAGTTTCTTTGATTTTTACTTTACCGTCAATTTCTGTGATTATAGCTAATCCCTTTGGTTTTCTAGCTTCGAATAGCTCTTCAACTCTTGGAAGACCTTGTGTGATATCTGCTACACCTGCAACACCACCAGAGTGGATTGTTCTCATTGTTAGCTGTGTACCTGGCTCTCCAATTGATTGTGCAGCTATAATACCAATTGCTTCTCCTATTGATACTAAGTCTCTTCTTGCTAATCCCATTCCATAACATTTTTGACATACGCCATGTTTTGAATGACATCCAAGTACAGAACGTACTTTTAGTTTTTCTATTCCAGCTGCTACTATTTCTTCTGCTATTTTTTCTGTAATCATTGTATTTGTGTCAACTATTAATTCTTTAGTTTCTGGATTGTATACGTCTTCAACAACATATCTACCAAGTAGTCTTTCTTCCATTTTTTCTATTATTTGTTGACCATCTTTAATGTCATATACTATGATTCCATCATCTGTTCCACAATCATGTTCTCTAACTATAATATCTTGTGAAACGTCAACTAATCTTCTTGTTAAGTATCCAGAGTCTGCTGTTCTTAAAGCTGTATCTGAAAGTCCTTTTCTAGCACCATGTGCTGAAATAAAGTACTCTAATGCGTCTAATCCTTCTGCAAATGATGATTTGATTGGAATTTCAACTGCTTTACCAGTTGTACTTGCCATAAGTCCACGCATACCTGCGATTTGTCTTAACTGGCTCATGTTTCCTCTGGCTCCTGATTTTACCATCATATATATTGGGTTTAAGTCATCAAAGTTTTCTTCCATTGCATTACTTACTTTGTTTGTTGTGTCTTCCCAAACATTGATTACTGCATTATATCTTTCTTCGTTAGTAATAAGTCCTCTTGCATATTGTTTTCTAATATGCTCAACTTTTTCGTCTGCTTCTTTTAATAGTTCTTTTTTAGCGTCTGGTACTTTAACATCATCCATAGAGAATGTTATACCTGCTAATGTTGAATATTTAAATCCTAGTTCTTTTATATAATCTATTACTTCTGCAGATTCTGTTAGTCCATGTGTTCTTATTACTCTTTCAATTATTTGTCCCATTGATTTTTTCATAACTGGGAAATCTATTTCGTATTGGAATGGATCTTTTTCCCTATCAATAAATCCTAAATCTTGTGGTATTCCTTGATTGAATATGATTTTTCCAACACTTGTTTCTATTTTCTTTGTTTTTATTTCTCCGTCTATTTCTTTTGAAACTCTAACAAAGATTTTTGCATGTATTCCTACATCATTATTTGCAAATGCCATTAATGCCTCTTCTGGGTCTTTGAAGTATTTTCCTTCACCTTTTTCTCCATCTAATGTCATTGTTAAATAATAACTTCCTAAAATCATGTCTAGTCTAGGTGTTGCAACTGGTTTACCATCTTGTGGTTTAAGTAGGTTATTTGTTGCAAGCATTAAATATCTTGATTCTGCTTGTGCTTCTGGTGATAATGGTAAATGTACAGCCATTTGGTCACCGTCGAAGTCAGCGTTAAACGCTTCACAAACTAATGGGTGAAGTTTGATTGCTCTACCTTCAACTAATACTGGTTCGAAACTTTGAATACCTAGTCTGTGTAGTGTAGGAGCACGGTTTAACATTACTGGATGATCTTTTATAACATCTTCTAATATTCCCCATACTTCTGGTCTTAATCTTTCTACCATTCTTTTGGCATTTTTAATGTTTTGAGCAATTCCTCTTCCTACTAATTCTCTCATTACAAATGGTTTGAATAATTCAACTGCCATTTCTTTTGGAAGTCCACATTGATATATTTTTAGTTCAGGTCCTACTACGATAACTGAACGTCCAGAATAGTCAACACGTTTTCCAAGTAGGTTTTGACGGAAACGTCCTTGTTTTCCTTTTAATAAATCTGATAAAGATTTTAAAGGTCTGTTTCCAGCTCCTGTTACTGGTCTACCTCTTCTTCCATTATCGATTAGGGCATCTACTGATTCTTGTAACATACGTTTTTCGTTTCTTACAATTATTTCTGGTGCTCCTAATTCTAATAGTCTTTTTAATCTGTTATTTCTGTTTATAACTCTTCTATATAAGTCATTTAAGTCTGATGTTGCAAATCTACCACCATCTAATTGTACCATTGGTCTTAATTCTGGTGGGATAACTGGTACGACTTGCATAATCATCCATTCAGGTCTATTTCCTGAAATTCTAAATGCTTCTACTGTATCTAATCTTTTTATAAGTTTACTCTTTTTTTGTTCACTTGCTGTTTCTAATTCTTTTCTTATTTCAGCAGATAATTTGTCTAAGTCTATTTCTTCTAATAGTTCTCTTAGAGCTTCTGCTCCCATTTTTGCTTTAAATGAACCTTTACCGTATTGTTCTTCTACTTCATGGTATTCTTTTTCATTTAAAACTTGGCATTTTTCAAGGTTTGTTGAACCTTTATCTATAACAACATATGAAGCAAAATATATAATTCTCTCTAAATTTCTTGGTGAAATATCAAGCATTAATGCAATTCTACTTGGTATACCTTTAAAATACCATATATGTGCTACTGGTGCTGCAAGTTCAATATGTCCCATTCTTTCACGTCTAACTTTTGATTTTGTTACTTCAACACCACATCTGTCACATACTATTCCTTTATATCTTACTCTCTTATATTTACCACAGTGACATTCCCAGTCTTTTGTTGGTCCAAATATTCTTTCACAGAACAAACCATCTTTTTCTGGTTTTAGTGTTCTATAGTTTATAGTCTCTGGCTTTTTAACTTCACCTTTTGACCACTCTCTTACTTTTTCATCTGATGCGATACCTATTTTTAACTTATTAAAAATATCTAATTCGTCCACTATCTAATTTCTCCCTTCTTTTGTCCAATTGGGGACGTTTCTTTTTGGACATTTTTGTCCATTTGGGGACACATCTTTATATACTGATATTTCCCAACCCCTATTGGTTTTTGTTTTGGGTAATTTCAAAACAGGTTAAGAGGGCTAGCCACCGCTCTTGCAATTCCCTCAGGTCGCCTCTTTCCTTTTTGAAATCTATTTAGTTAAATTCTCTTTTAAATTAATGACGTAAGATGCTGCTTTTCATTCGTTTAGGCTACTCGATAATATCGTCGTCATTATCAAGATTATCATTAGCCAAATCATTACCAAAAAGCAACTCATCATCTTCATCGCCTATCTCTTCAAACAAATCATCACTATCATCATCCAAAGAATCATCTTCATCATCTTCTAGTAAAATATCATCAGAAGTCTCTTCTCCGTAGCCCTCTAAGTCACCATCATCAATAGCTTCTTCCTCAGTCAAGATTGTTTTCTCTTTTTCTGGGTCATATTCAATACCTTCTTCAATATTTTCCTTTAATTCTAGTTCTTGATTATCTTCAGAATATAGACGAACATCTAATCCTAATGATTGAAGTTCTTTTACTAAAACTTTGAAGCTTTCTGGAACTCCTGGTTCTGGTACATTTTCACCTTTAACGATAGCTTCATAAGTTTTAACTCTTCCTACAACGTCGTCAGATTTTACAGTTAGCATTTCTTGTAGTGTATATGCTGCACCATAAGCCTCTAATGCCCAAACTTCCATCTCTCCAAAACGTTGTCCACCAAATTGTGCTTTACCTCCAAGTGGTTGTTGAGTAACTAATGAGTATGGTCCTGTTGAACGAGCATGGATTTTATCATCTACTAAGTGATGTAATTTCAACATGTACATTACTCCAACTGTTATTGGACTTGCAAATGGTTCTCCTGTTCTACCATCATATAGTGTTGTTTTTCCGTCTTCGCTCATTCCTGCTTGTGCTAATAATTCTCTAACGTCTTTTTCTGTTGCACCATCAAATACTGGTGTTGATACATGCCATCCTAATGCTTTTGCAGCTCCTCCTAAATGAACTTCTAAAACTTGACCTAAGTTCATACGAGATGGAACTCCAAGTGGGTTTAATAGGATGTCTATTGGTGTACCATCTGGCATAAATGGCATATCTTCTTCTGGTAATACTCTTGAGATAACACCTTTGTTACCATGACGTCCTGCCATTTTATCTCCAACTGATATTTTTCTTTTTGTTGCAATATAACATCTAATTATTTGATTTACTCCAGGTCCTAATTCATCTGAATTGTCTCTTGTGAAGATTTTAACATCTACTATTGTTCCTGCTTCTCCATGTGGTACTCTAAGTGAAGTGTCTCTTACTTCTCTTGCTTTTTCACCAAAGATAGCTCTTAACAATCTTTCTTCAGCTGTTAGTTCTGTTTCTCCTTTTGGAGTAACTTTACCAACTAAGATGTCTCCTGGTCTAACTTCTGCACCAATTCTTATAATTCCGTTTTCATCTAGGTCTTTTAATGAGTCATCTCCAACATTTGGAATATCTCTTGTAATTTCTTCTGCTCCTAGTTTTGTATCACGACATTCACAGTCATATTCTTCAATATGAATTGATGTGAATACATCTTCTTTAACTAGTCTTTCATTTAATAATATAGCGTCCTCGTAGTTGTATCCTTCCCATGTTGAGAAAGCTACTAATACGTTTTTACCAAGTGCCATTTCTCCGTTTTTTGTTGATGGACCATCTGCTATTGCGTCACCTTTTTTAACTATTTCTCCTCTTTTAACTATAGGTTTTTGGTTGATACATGTTCCACCATTTGTTCTTTTGAACTTACGAAGTTTATGTACAACTGTTTTTCCATTGTTATATTTAACAGTTATGCTATCACCTGTTACTTTTTCAATTACTCCATCATCTTCTGCTAATACTAAGATTCCAGAGTCTTTTGCTGCTCTATATTCAATTCCTGTTCCAACTATTGGGCTTTCAGTAATCATTAAAGGTACTGCTTGACGTTGCATGTTTGCACCCATCAATGCTCTTTTTGCGTCGTCATGCTCTAAGAATGGAATCATTGCTGCTGCAATAGAAACTAATTGTTTTGGTGATACGTCAACATATTGAACTTTATCACTATCAACTTCTATTACTTCATTTTTGAAACGTACTCTAATTCTTTTATTTACAAATTTTCCATCTTTGTCAACTGGCTCTGCTGCTTGAGCTATTATGTAGTTATCTTCTACATCTGCACTCATATATTCAACTATGTCTGTTAATTTATGTGTTTCTGGATCTACTTTTCTATATGGTGTTTCTATAAATCCATATTCATTTATTTGTGCAAATGATGAAAGTGCTGATATAAGTCCAATGTTTGGTCCTTCTGGTGATTCTATTGGACATAGTCTACCATAGTGTGTATAGTGAACGTCACGAACCTCGAATCCAGCTCTTTCTCTTGTTAATCCTCCAGGTCCTAATGCTGATATTCTTCTTTTATGTGTTAATTCTGAAAGTGGGTTTGTTTGGTCCATGAATTGTGATAATTGTGAACTTCCGAAGAATTCACGTATTGCTGATGTTATTGGTTTTGTGTTTATTAATGTTTGTGGTGTTACAACATCTAAGTCTTGGATTGTCATTCTTTCACGAACAACTCTTTCAAGTCTTGTTAAACCAATTCTGAATTGGTTTTGTAATAATTCTCCAACACATCTAATTCTACGGTTTGCTAAGTGGTCAATATCATCTGCTTTTCCTAATCCATGTGAAAGGTTTAGTAAATAGTTGATTGATGCTATCATATCTTCTGTTGTGATATGTTTTGGTACTAATTCATCATATCTTTCTTCGATTGTTTTTACTAAATCTTTTTCGTCAGTGTTGTCAATAATATTTTTTAATACATTGTAATTTACGTTTTCTTTGAAATGTAATTTGCTTAAATCAACTGTTGGTAATACTGCATGAATATTACATGTAGCATTTCCTATGATTCTTACTTTTCTTTCTCCTACCATGATGTCTACACTATTAATTCCTGCATTTTGAATGTTTTCTGCTACTTCTTCAGAAATCATTTCTCCTGCGTTGACAAAAACTTCTCCAGTTTCTGAATCAACTATATCTTCAGCTGCTATTTTTTCTTTAATTCTTCCTGCAAGTCCTAATTTTTGGTTAAATTTATAACGTCCAACTTTTGCTAAGTCATAACGTCTGTTGTCATAGAATAATCCATTAAATAGGTTTCTTGCTGCATCTGCTGTTGGAAGTTCTCCTGGTCTTAATTTTTTGTAGATTTCGATTAATGCTTCATCTTGGTCTTTGATTGTATCTTTGTTAATTGTTGCTTTTAACATTTCTTCATCACCAAATAATTCTAATATTTGGCTGTCTGATACAACACCAATTGCTCTTAAAAGTGTAGTTACTGGAACTTTTCTTGTTCTATCAACACGAACCCAGAAAATATCATTTCCATCTGTTTCATATTCAAGCCATGCACCTCTAAGTGGCATTACTGTTGATGTGTATGTTTTCTTTCCTGTTTTTGTGTCAAATATTTCGTCATAGTAACATCCTGGCGAACGTACTAACTGGCTTACTACAACTCTTTCAGCTCCATTGATTACAAATGTTCCACTGTCTGTCATTAGTGGGAAATCTCCTAAATAGATTTCTTGTTCTTTGATTTCTCCAGTTTCTCTGTTGATTAGTCTTACTTTTACATGTAATCTTGTTGAATATGTAGCGTCTCTTTCTTTTGCTTCTTCAACTGTGTATTTAGTTTTTTCCTCCATGTAATAGTCGAAAAATTCTAGAACTAAATTTCCTGAATAGTCTTCGATTGGTGAAATGTCTTTTAATACTTCTCCTAGTCCTTCTTCTACAAACCAGTCATATGAGTCTCTTTGTACTTTGATTAGGTTTGGCATTTCGATGTAATCTCCGACTTTCGCAAAGTCTTTACGTGATGCTTTCTCGTAGTTTACTTCTTTGATTTTCAAAAAAAATCACTCCTTAAAAAATATTAAGCAGATAAAATTTATTTGATTAAAAGAAGTCCTTCTTAAATTCAATTTGCTTGTCTAAGTTTTTAATTTGTCTGCTTTTACAAATTAAAATTCCTTAGGGCTCCTTGGATCTAATTCCTCTTCTTTTAAATTTAAACTATTTTGATTGTGTTTTTAAAATTTTTGATTTAAATTTTTTCTTATGATAACGGCAACAAAATTGCTTTTTATATAATACCATATTTTTCTTACGGGTGTCAAGGTTTTTGAGGATTTTTTCTAAAATTTTAATCATCTTTTTTTGATTTATTTTTTATGGTATATATTTTTTAGAGCAAAGGAAAAAAGCACCTTATTAAGATGCTCTTTCCTCCTCCTTTCTGTCGAAGTGGTCAGCTACTTTGACGTATATCCAGACCGGAAAATAAAAGCATCTTCCAAGTCTAGTGTCTACGTCCTCTCTGAAGACTTCCATCCTTGAGCATTCATACTCAAGAGCTTCTGTCTCCACGCTCTGTAAGACCGCTCCTACAAATACTCCATAAAGGAGTGTCATAAGTGTCATCATTTCGTTCCTTTCTTCCCCACTTCGCAGGGGACAGCGACTAAAGAGGAACTTTCCTCTTAAATTAATAAAGTTACTATACTTAAATTATACTACTTTTTGCTATTTATGTCAAATTTTCAGCTCATATTTTTTATACTGTGGTTAAATTTTACAAAACATGAAATTATTAATTATATTTGTAGATTTCTTAGTTTTTTTCTATTTTAGTCTTTTTGTTTTTAATCTACTAAAAATACGATTCCAAAATCCGACTTTTTGATTTTGTAATTCTTCAACTCTGTTCAATGCCACTTGTAATTTTTTAGATAAGTCTTGGATAATATTATTTGATTTTTCTAATTGCTGTTTCAAATTTTCTTTTTCTGTTTTTATTTGCTTAAAATTATTTTTCATTGTTTCTAGGATTCCTGAATCATATATAGTATTATAAGTATTTACTGCTTCATTATATTTTTCTTCATCTTCCTTTTTTAATTTATTAAGTGTTTCTTGTATTCCAATTATTTCTTCTTGGCACATTTCCATTAGCTCTGGAAAACTGTTTTCTATATTTTGTTCTAACTGAAACATATTATCGTATATTTTCATAGCAATATTTTTGTCATAATATACTTCTTTTTCTTTACTATCTGGAAAATATTTTGTATTAATCAACATTAATTCTTCTGTATCAAGTTTTAATCTGTATATTTCATACTCTTTTTTAGGTTCTTTTTCCCAAATATTTATATCTGTATTTTCTGATTTTGCTTCACTATATTTATCTATACAAATTTTTTTTACTGCATTTTCTTTTTGTTTTTTATCCATTTCTTTTAATTGTTTTACAGAATCTTTTTTGTTTTGTTGTTCGCTAATAATTATTTGTTTTGCTATTTGTTTATTATAATATTCTCCATTTTCTATTTCAACTACTTCGTTGTTTATTATGCTATATTTGTTTTTTAAAATATCATTTGCTTGAATAATTCGCATTATTAATTCATTCCCTTCTTAAGGTACAAATTTAGTTAAAATCTATATAATAGGAACAGGCAAGATTTTCTCTTGCCTACTTGTTTTAGTACTCCGCTTGTTCTTCTTCTCTTTCTATGTCTTTTCCCATAAATTTAGCTTCTATTTTATCTAACATCCCTTTTATTGTTTCATTTGGTATTTTAAATTCTGGATTTTTGAATCCTCCTGCCACTATCATTTGCCCATTTGGATTTACGAATACTCCTGATGTATTTTCATCTATTCTATATTCTTCTTCTAATTCTTTTCCATATTCTAATATTTCTTCTGGTAGTTTTGTTCCTGGTTTGCTTGTGATTGCAAATGTTACTCCATCTACATTTTTGTCTTTGTCTAAATGATTAGATGCTGATGCATAATATGGTATTCCTTTTTCATATGCTATCATTGACCCTGCTATTATTTGTTCTGGTGCTAATACTATTTTTTCTCCATTTGGTAGCTCTTTTGTGTATTTTTCTATTTTTTCTACTGCATTATCTATTATTCCTTGTTGTTTTTCATGTGCTTCTTCTAATCCATATTCTTCAAGCTGTTCATCTGTTAATGTTTTGTCTAATAATCTTGCTTCTGCCAATTTAAAAGCTTGCTCTCCTGATAAGTATCTAATTAAAGCTAGTCCACTTCTACTATCTAGTGCACTTACTTTATTTGGTACTGTATCTGCTAATTCTACTATTTGTTCTGGTACGTATATTCCCAAACCGCTTAATGCTTCTGATGCTGATTTTACTCCATTTGCTGGATCTCCATCTATTACTATTGTTCCATCTTCTTGTCTACTTCCTTTATGTCCTCCTGTATCTATATTTAACATTCCTTCTTTTACTTTTCCTGCTGGTACTCTATCTACTTGCAAGTTTTCATCTTCTTTTAGTATCCCTTGTTCTTTAGCCCATTTTTCTATTGCATATATTGATGATTTATTATCTAAGTCATCTCCAAAATGTGTTACTACTGTTTTTGTTTCTGCTAATTTTGCTTTTATATTATCCATATATTTTTCAATCTTTTTAACATCTGTTTTCTGCTTCTCTTCTGTGGTTTTTTCAAAAATGCTATTGTCCATAATCTTTCCTTTGCCATATACAAAATACCCCATTTTACTAGATATTTCAAATGGTTCTTCAATTGGTTCAAAGTTTAGAGTTCCTGTATCTACTGCTTTACCTTTTACTCCATTCACTTCACCTAATGAAACTGTTATATGTGGTCCATTTTGATTTTTATAATATGGCTTTAATTCTTCTGGTAATTCCACTTGAAATCCACTATTTTTCCCATCAGAAGCATATCCTATAATTTTAATTTTAAATTCTTTTCCAATTAATTCTTCTGGATATTGTTCCGTTTCTCCAAATTTAAAAGTTATATGCATATCTTTTGTGATGTCACTAAGTCCATCCTTTTGTAATTCAACTAATTTTTCTTGTGTTTTCTCATCTAAAAATAATCCTTGGTATCCTTTTAATTTTTTGTTAGCCATAATTAATACTCTCCTTTTTCATTATTTGTTATTACTTTTATTAAAAATTTTTTTAATTTTATTGATTATTTTTTTAAAAAATGATTCTTTATACATGGTGATATTTAAATTATTTTCTTCTATATTTTCTTCACCTAATTTTTCTATTTTATTATGTTTCTTAAAAATATTATCAGGATTATATTTCTCTCTCAATTCATTTTGATATTTTTGTTCATTTTCATAAAGTTTTGCTTGTAAATCTTCTAATTCTTCCTCTGGGCACCAATAACTTCTATACATAACTGCTAATAATCCTCTTGTTTCTTTTTTTAAGTCCATATCATTTAATTTTTTAGAATAGTCTAAATTACATATATAATCTCTTGAAGCATTTTCATTTAAAAAAGTTATAAATTTTTTTGAGACTTTTGCTAAATCTTTAGCATTCATATGGTTTAATATATCTAATACTTCAACCGCAGCTTCTGAATAATTTTTATTAAGCATTTTTCTTCTCCTTTGTTTTTATTCTTTTGATTGTTCATCTATCTCTTTTTTTTGATTTAGAGAGCTTGAAGAATTTATTGCTTCTATGGTGTTGTTAGCATTTTCTCGTGTTTCATTTTCTGCAACTTCTTTTACTTCACTTAGATCAACTTCTCTTTCATATTCTAATCCTAGCTTGCCACATACTTGTTCAGTCATTCTTTCTAAAATTTCTGGTTTTTTCAACTCTTCTGTAATTTTTACAGGTTCAACTGTTTTTCCCTTCGTTGTCTCAACGCCTTGAATAGCTTGGTAATTTTCTCCTAAATTCATTAAATATTCTCTTAATCCTTTACTGTCTGTTATTTTATGTTCTTTCATATATTCTTTTTGTTGCTTTTCAAATTCTTCTTTTAATTTTCCTTCTTTGTCTACTTCTATTCCTGCACCTTCTAATAATGGTTGTAGAAATAATAAATCTGCTGTAGCACCGTCTCCTCCATAAGACATTAGTCTTAAATCAGTAAATTGATATAATTTTTTTGCTCTTGATGGGTCATCAAATTTTTTTCCATTGTCTTTTACCCAATTATCATGTATAGTTCCTAATACTTCTATTATGGAAGTTTCTATGCCTTTTTCTTCCATTGCTGTTTTTATTCTTGTTGATAATTCTGGTGACAAACTAGCTTTTGTATCAATATCTGATATCATTTGCTCTTTTATAGCATTCTTTTCTTTTTCCGATATACCTTCTGTTTTTTCTATTAATGTTACTATTCCATCTATTGCTGCTATTTCTGAACCATATGTTTTTCCATTTCTTGCTTTTTCACTTGAAGAATAGTCGATGATATTTTCACCCATTTTTAATCCACCTTCACTAAGCATAGCTTCTGCTTGTTCTTCTGTTGGAACAAACCATTCTCCTTTTTCATTGTTTTCTCCCCATTCAAAAATTGCACCTTTTGTTATTTTACCCATTATTGTATTTTTGAATTCTTCCATTTTACCTTTCTCCTCTCTTTTTAAATAATTTTGTTCATTTTCTAGTATTTCATCTATTTCATACGTTAAATTTTTCCATTCATATTTTTCATCAATAGTAAATTCAGCTATTTCTGGTTCATTTATATAATCCTCATCATCTTCTTTTCCGTTTTGTACTTTTACATTCTCTTTTAATTTTTTATATTCCTCTATAGCTTTATTTTTATCTGAATAAATTCCTATAATTTCCTTTTTTAAGTCATAGATATCTAGACCTACTGTAAGATTTACTTCATAAACTTTCATAATTTTTACCTCTTCTCTTTCAATTTTAGATATAGAATAAAACCTTATTTTTTATAAATTTTTTTACTTATAATATAATTAACAAATGTAGATAGTTTTTCTTTTATTGTATCTGAATATGATAAGAAATTATAATTTAAAGAATCACAAATATAGCCTAAATTAAGTAAATTTTCATCAAAGTTTATGTCTGTTATAATAATCTCATCGCTATTGTTAAACATTCTACTATCAATTAATTCTTCAACATTAAAATCTAAATATTCTTTTCCTTCAATGTTCTGTTTAAATATTTTGCTTTCACTTTTCACTAAAATATCAGCTTTATTATTATCTATATCCACAATTTTATATTTAAAGTAATCAATATTTAATTCTCTTTTCAAATAAATTATTAGCTTATCTAAAATAAAATTTTTATCTTGATATAAAACTTTTCTTATTTCTTCTAAAGACTTTTTATCTTGTTCTAATTTTGACTCTGTGATAGATTCCATTTCTAATATTTTTTTATATGCTTCCATAATTTTTAATCCTTTCCTTATTTAACCTTTTGAATAATATAATATTTTATATATCAGTCCTTGAAATTGTTGGACTTGATAAATCAGATGATAATTTTTCTTCCTTGATTTTTGATTGTTCTGTAACTCCTTTTTGTAATTCTTTTTGAAATGTTCTTTTACTTTGTGAAACGGAATCTGTTTGTGTAACTGTATTTACTTTAATTGTGTTATCTAAATATTTTGCATTTTCTCTATTTTCTTTAAAATCAGCAAACCATCTTTTTATTTTTGATAATATTCCTTGTTTTTCCATAACTACTGGCAGTTGTTCTTTACTTTTATTCTTTTTATCTTCAAAATATTTGTTAATGTCTATTCCATCTATACCATCTACAATTGTTCCTAATTCTTTTGCATCTATTGAAGATATACATGTAAATCCTTTTCCTGGTTGAAATGTAAATATTTTATTTGAATCATAACTGCTACTTATTGATGCTAACAGCCAAAGTGGTATTCTCCCTGATAAGTATAAGTTTTTGTTTTCTTTTATTTGTGGCAATATACATTGATCATAATCTTCTAATGAATATTGCTCTTTGGTTACATCAATATCCATAAAAATATTTTCTTTATTCTCAATAATGTTATATAATAATCCTTCTGTTTGTTTCAATCTTTTTTTCTTTGATAAACTTTTTATTGGAATATATTGCTTTGTTCTTGCATCATAGATACTTATAGCTTGTGCACCATTTTTCTTTAGAGCTTTGCAAATGCCACACAAAACAAAGTTAGCTCTTATCCCATTTATTCTTATTGGTTGTTTTATATTGACTTTTTCTTTTATATTTTTATATATTTCAGGTAGTGCTTCTTCGCTCCATTTAACTTGTTTTATTGGTGTTCCATCTTCTGTTAGTATTTCTTTTCCATATCCTAAGTCAAATCCTAATTCTGTATCATCAATCATAGTCCCAATAAAGTTTGTGTCTTTTTTTTCTGACTTTTCTTCATATCTACTTTTTTTGACAATATCTGATATTATTGCATTTATTACTTGAGAATTTTTTAAAAATTCTCCTCTTTCTAGTCCTACTATTTTGCCTTGAAGATATGGTTGCCTTGAATAAATCTCTTCTTGTCCTTCAAGGCTTGAATCTAAACTTCCTAAACATTCTAATCCAAGTTCTTGTCCAAATTTCAACCATTCTTCTTTCTTTTTTTCATCACTACTTAATACTACAAAACTATCACAATGTTTAAAAACTTCTTCATTTTCTTTTGACATTATTCCACCAACATCAACTAATACAATTTTATTAGTTTGGTTATCTATAGCTTTACATGTATCTTCTATAAAGCTTTTTGTGAACTTTCCCTTTTTCCTTACAATGCTTGTTTCTTTTTGATTTTTGTTGTTGCTCCAATTTCCCTCACCGTCAGGACATGCTCTTATAATTGTATAAGCGTCTGTAGGTAGTTTATTAATTAAGTTTGCAATAAATACACTTTTTCCAGAATGTGGCGGTCCACAAAAAACTACCTTCATTTGTGTTTCTCCTCTATATTTTTGTTTTTCGTTTTCAATAATTTTAGAGTTTTTTAATAATAATTTATTATTTGATTTATTATATCATAAACTATAAATTTTTTTAAACTTTTTTTATTTATTTTTCTTTATTTATAGAATCTAATATTTCATTTTTATTGTTTATAGCCCTGTTTATTTCTTCTTGCATTTTTCTTATTAATTCTTCTTTTTCTTCTTCTGGCTTACTTTTCCACTCCTCCCACATATCTAATTGTTTTTGGTTGACTATTTTTCCTTTTTTCTCTATTGGTTTAGGTGGTTCTGTATATTTTTTTAATTCTTTTTCTTTTTTATTAATTTGGTCTTCTAGTTCTTTTATTTGTTTATATACTCTAGCATTTGGTAATATCTGTTCTATTTTATTATATCTATCGAGTCTATTTTTTCTTGTGTCTTTGATTTCACCTTTTTCTTCTATAATTTCACTCTGTGCTTTAACATCTGCTCTACATAAATCAAGTAGCATTACTTGATCTTTATTTGTTGGTACATATTCTCCACTTTTCATTTTTTCAAGTATTTTTGATACCTTTTCAACTGTTTTATCATCTATTACTGATATGTTTATGAAATCGTCATGATGCTGTACAAAAAATAGTATTTTTTGTGTTTCACTCTCTGTATATCCCATCTCTTGCAAAATCCCAACTGAAATTTCTTTTGATTTTTCTGCATGATTATAATATATTGTTTTTCCGTCTTTTTCTTTCGCAACTTCTGGTTTTCCAATATCATGGAAAAATGCTGCTATTTTTAATATTTTATAATCTTCTGGCAAATACTTTTCTTTTGGTAATCCTTCCATTACTTCAATTGTGTGTTCAAATAAATCATACTGATGATTTGGATTATTTTGGTCATAATCTTTCATGCTTGCTACTTCTTTTCCAAATGCTTTTTCAACAGCTTCTTTCGAACTATTTAATAAAAAACTTTTTAAATCTTCTCTTTTTAAAATTTGTTCAAATTCTTGTTTATCTATCATAATAATAATCTCCTTCTTATTTTTTCTTTCATATTTGTTTTAATACTTTATTTACTCTTCTACAAGTGTATATGCTTTTATAATTTTTCCTCCTTTATAATTTCTATTAATTTTAAAATTTCATTCTTTTTTCTTTCGTTATTTAAAGTAACCCAATTTATGTTACATTCTGGCAAACTATCTTCCAATGGTATTTCTATAAATATATTTTTCTTTAGTTCTTCTTGTATGTATTCTTTAAATCCTACTGCTATCCCAAGTCCATTTAATACAAAATATTTTCTTATGTTTATACTTTGAGTTTCATATTTATATTGAATATTTAAGTGATGTTTTCGACAAAACTTATCAAACTCCTTTCTTTCTAGACTATCTTGTTTTGGTAAAATAAAATTATATTGCTCAGATTTTTTGCAAATATCTATTAAACTTATTTTCTACATTATTCATAATTTCTATACTATCTTTAACATAATTATATAGTTCTTTTCCTTCCATTGTTAATTGCATTCCATCTGGTCTTCTATAAAATAATTTGATATTGAGTTGCTTTTCTAGATTATTTATTCTTTGGGTTATTGCTGGTTGTGAAATATATAATTCTTCTGTCGCTTTGGATATATTTTTGTATTTTGCTACTGTATAAAAAATTCTGTATAATTCTAAATCTATATTCAACTATATCCACTTCCTTTTACTTTCTAAATATTAGTTTTTTACTAGTTTATTTTATCTTAAGTGTTTTTTAGTGTAAAATCATTTTTTCTTATAAAGTTTATAAGTTTGTCGAATATTATATATTTATGTTTTGTTATTATTATGTTAACATATTCTTTTTATAATTTCAAATAATATCTTTTTATATTAGGTATAATTTTTTGTTATATGTATAAAATATTAAAAAAGATGCCCATGTTGACATCTTTAGCCTATTAATTATTTTCAATTATTTATTTTTAATAATATCTATCAATTTTAAAGTAGCATTATTTAATAATTCTTTTTTCTGAACCGCTATTCCAAAATTCCTTATAAGTGGTTTACTAGATACTTTTATTTCCACTAAATCTCCACTTTTCAATTCTTTTTTCACATTTTCCTTAATTCCAAACCCTATTCCTAGACCCTGCATTGTAAAATATTTTCTTGAGTTTGTACTGGTCATAATAAATTTAGGTTTATATTCTATATCATTTTTTTCACAAAATTGTTTTAATATTTTTCCAGTAGTAGATTTTTCTGCTGGTGATATTAGTTCTGTTTTTAGTAATTCTTTTGCTTGCTTTTGATTTTTAATTTTTTTAGAATATTCTTTAGTTGCATAAAAGCAATCTTCTATTTTTCCACATTCTATAATTTGTATATTTGTTTCATCATATTCAAAAGGTAGATTAACTGCAACTAAGTCAACTTCTCCCTTAGATAATTGTTCTATTGAATCTTTTATATATCCTCCTGAAATTTCAATTTTTATTTTAGGATATCTTTTTGAAAATTCTATAATTGCATCATAAATGCCTACATTTCCTAATGCACTTCCTGTTTTTACTTTTATATTTCCCTCTTCTAAATTAATAAATTGACTAAATTTATTTTCTGCATTGTTCATTATATCAACACTTGTTTTTATGTATTGATACAAACGACTTCCTTCATCTGTTAATTTTACTCCTTTAGGAGTTCTAAAAAATAACCTGCCCTTTAAATTTTGTTCTAATTTTCTTATGCTTTGAGTTATAGCTGGTTGAGAAACATATAATTTTTCTGCTGCTTTTGAAAAACTTTCACATTCTGCTACGATACAAAAAATCCTATATGCTTCAAAATCAATTTCCATCATATGCTATCTCCTCCTTCTTCATAACTCAAATATGATAATGTTCTTTTAGCAGTTACTAAATAGTAATTTTTTTCGCTACAAAACTTTTAATCATCAAATCTTCTTTCCAAGTCCACAAATTTTGTATAACTTCCTAGCCATACCAAATCAACTGTACCTGTTGAACCACCTCTATGTTTTGCAATAATAACTTCAGCAATTCCCTTTTTATCACTATCTTCATTATAATAATCATCTCTGTATAAAAACATAACTATATCGGCATCTTGCTCAATTGCTCCAGATTCACGCAAATCTGACAACATTGGTCTGTGGTCTGGTCTTTGTTCTACCGCTCTTGATAACTGTGATAAAGCAATAACTGGAACATTCAACTCTTTTGCAAGAATTTTTAAAGAACGGCTAATTTCTGAAATTTCTTGTTCACGGCTTCCGTTTCTTTTATTACTTCCTTGTACTAATTGCAAATAGTCTATTACTACCATTCCAATATTTTTTTCAAGTTTAAGTTTTCTACATTTTGCTCTTATTTCCATAACTGAAATACCTGGAGTATCATCTATATATATTTCCGCTTCTGATAAAGGTCCAATTGCTTCAGCAAGTTTAGTCCAGTCATCTTCTTCAAGCTTTCCTGTTCTAACTTTATTACTATCAACCATTGCTTCACTACACAAAATTCTATTAACCATTTGCTCTTTTGACATTTCCAAGCTAAATATTGCCACTGGCACTTTTGCTTTTACGGCTGCATTAGTCGCAATATTTAATGCAAAAGCTGATTTTCCCATTGCAGGTCTTGCAGCTATTAATATTAAATCTGAACCATGAAATCCTGCTGTCCTATAATCCAAATCGGTAAATCCTGAAGGCACACCTGTTATGTGTTGTTTTCTGTTATATAGTTCTTCTAATTGTGTAAAACTATCAACTAATATGTCTTTCATTGCAGAATAACCTTTTTGATTTTTATTTTGCATTATATTAAAAATCTTTTTTTCTGCACCTTCCATTATATCGTCAACATCTTCTGTTGGATCATATCCTAATTCTATAATTTCATTTGCTGTTTTTATTAAATTTCTTAATGTTGATTTTTCTTCAACTATTTTTATATATTTCATGCTATTAGCGGTTGTAGGAACTTTTTCTGGAAGTTCTGCTAAATATTCTAACCCACCAACTTGCTCAAATTTTCCCATTGCTTCAAGTTCTGCTTTAACTGTAATAATATCGATTGGCTCTGCTCTGTTATATAGATTTAAAATTGCTGAATAGATGGCTCTATTATCATCACGATAAAAGTCATCTTCTTTTAATACTTCAATTGCAGACACTACTGCATCTTTGTCTGTTAGCATACTTCCTATAACTGCTTGTTCAGCTTCTATATCATGTGGTGGTACTTTTCCTAGTTCCATTTCGTTTCAATCCTTCCTTACAGGGATTTATTCTGAGATTACGTCTATTTTTAGCTTGCCTACTACACCCTCGAATAGTTTTATTTCTACTGTTCTCATTCCTAAAGTTTTAATTGTCTCTTTTAAATCTATTTTTTTCTTATCTACAACAATTTTGTATTCTTTTTCTAGTTCTTGTGCAATTTCTTTTGAAGAAACTCCTCCAAATATTTTTCCGTTTTCACCAGATTTAACTTTTATTTTTAAACATATTTTTCCTAATTTATCTGCTATTTTAATTGCTTCCTCTTTTTCTTGATTTTTCTTGTATTTTGCAGAGTCTTGTTTTGCTTTTAATTTTGACATATTTTCTGCATTTGCTTCTACTGCTAATCCTTTTGGTAATAGATAATTTCTTGCATGTCCGTCTGATGCATTAATTACTTCGTCTTTTTTTCCTACCCCTTTTATATCTGCTTTTAAAATTACTTTCATTTCTATCCCACCTACTTTGCTTTCTTTTATTGTTTATATATATAATATTTTTGTAAAAAAATCAAGTAAAATTGTTGTCGGTTTCAAACAATTTATTAATTTAAATCCAACATAGTTTTATATGAAATTTTCTATTTTTCTTTCAAATACCTTTTTAATAGAAATGTTAAAAAGTATGGAAATGTATAAAATTTACCATTAAATCCTATATTTTTATAACATAATTTTATCCCATATCGTATATCCCTATATTTTTCACTATTTATTAAATTGTTTAAAGAAGCTGTTGCTCCATCTGTTGCTTTTACTTCAACTGGAATTAGTGAATTTGCATCTCGTACAAAGAAATCCATTTCAACTGTTCCTTTTTCATTTTTATAAAAGTATAGTTTATATCCTTCTTTTACAAGCATATCTGCAATCATATTTTCATAAATTGCTCCTTTATATGTGTTGAAATTTTTATTATTTCTTAAATCTTCTTGAGCTTCTTCATCTAATGAACCAATTAAAAGTCCTGTATCTCTAAAATATATTCTATAATTGTCAGGGTTATAGTTTCCACCAAGTGGAAGTTCAGGTTGTTCTAAGCAATGGCATATATTGATAATTCCTGCATTGTCTAACCACTCTAATGTTCCAATATATTCACGGTTTCTTGCTCCTGATTCTACTTTTGAAATTTGAAATTTTTTGTTTTCATTTCCTAAAAATACTGGTATTTTACGGTACACATTAAGAATCTTAGCTTGGTCTAATCCTTTTGCATATTTAGTTATATCTTCTTCATAATCTAACAATATCTGTTTTTGCATTTTCAAAGTTCCACTATAATTATTATTAGTTATAAATGTATTTACAATTGCAGGCATGCCACCTATTATCATATACTCCTTAAAGTTATCAAACATTACCGAAAGTTCAGTATTTGAAAGTGGAACTGTATTTTTCATATGCTGATATAAATCTTCTATTTGTTCTTCTTTGTAACCTTTAGCCCAAAGGAATTCTTCAAAGTCCATTGAATGCATTTCATAATCTTCTTTATTTCCTACACTATTTGATTCAATTTCATTATAATTAATTCCCATAAGTGAACCAGAACAAATAACATCATATCTTCCATCTTGATTAAACGCTTTTAATGATGTTGCACAATTAATGCAATCTTGTAATTCATCAAAAAATATCAATGTATTACCTGGTATAAATTCAAGGTTGGGATTCCTTAAAGAGATGTTTTTTATGATAGTATCAACTTCAAATCCATCATCAAAAATATCTTTATATTGCTTTTGTAATACAAAATTTATTTCAATTATACTTTTATAATTGTTTTTAGCAAAATTTCTAATAGATTCTGTTTTTCCTATTTGACGTGCGCCTTTTACTATTAATGGCTTCCTATCTGGATTGTTTTTCCATTCTATTAAATATTTATCAATTTTTCTCTTTAATAATTGCATATTTAACACCTTCTTTTATACATTATATCACAAAATTCTATTTATATGCAATATATTTTTTCACAAAATTCCAGATGTTTTTTGTGTTTATTTTCACAAAATTCCAGATATTTAATTGTTAATTATCACAAAATTCCGGTTAGCCGTTTGAATTTCCGTTAGATCCGTCCCTCAATCCCTAAAAGCAGGGATTTTTAGGACCGTCCCCTAATCCCTAATCCCTATCTCCTCCGAGTTTTCTTTTTTGTACCATGTATGCTACTTTACTTACTAAGTTTGCTGGAAATATTTTTGCTCCAAGTTTTGCAAATTTCACATCTAATCCTGGAACTATATAGAATTTTCCTTGTTCTAATTTTTTTATTGCATATTTGGCAACTTTCATACTATCTGCTTGTCTTATTTTAAATTTCACATTTGCTACTTCATCAAAATTTGTTTTTACAGGTCCTGGACATAAAATACTTATTTGTACTTTTGATTTTTCTTTTTTTAGTTCTTCTCTTATTCCTTCTGATAGTCTTACTACATATGCTTTTGTTGCATAATATGTTGCCATTAATGGTCCTGGCATGAATCCTGCAATTGATGCTACATTTAATATTTTTCCGCTATTTCTTTTTTTCATATCTGTTAAATATAGTTTGGTTAAAATGTGATATGCTACTATATTTGTATTTATCATTTTGATTTCTTTTTCTAAATTTGTTTTTGTGAAGTCCCCACAATCCCCAAATCCTGCATTATTGATTAAGATATCCACATTTTGTACTTTTTTGTGGATTTCTTTACAGTTTTCTTCTTTGCTTAAGTCTGCTACTATACTAATTACTTCTGCTCCTCTTTTTTCTAGTTCTTTTTTTGTTTCATTTAATCTATTTTCATCTCTTGCTACTATTATTATCTCATTTCCTTTTTTGGCTAATAGTTTTGCCATGTCTTTTCCTATTCCTGATGATGCGCCTGTTATTAATATTTTCAATTTTATCACCTTTTCTTATTATTTTTATTTTGTTGTTATTTTATAACATTTTTATTGAATTATCAATTGTATTTATTTATGATTTTGAGGTATTTGCAAATATCTTATTTATATTTTTCTAATATTTTATAATATTAACTGTGAGGTATAAAACATGGTTCATTTTAATATAGAAAAATTGTTAAAGGATAAGAAAAAATCTAAATATTGGCTTTGTCAAAGTATGAATATTACTTCTAGAAATTTGAATCGAGTTATTAATGGTGAAACGTCTTCTATTTCTTTTAAGTATTTAGAAGATTTGTGTAAATATTTAGATTGTTCTTTAGATGAGTTAATTGATATTGATAAAGATGCTTGATTGTGTCTCTATTATTAATACGCCAGTAATCCTATGTAAATATATCAAAACCTAAAATGTTAAACAAAAAGTTTGATATTTTTAGGTTTTTTGTTTTATTTTCTCCAGAAATGTGAATAATAATTATAAGTTACAAATTATAATTTTAAGTAAAGTATTTACAAATAACTTATTTAAAAGTATAATGATTTTATAAAAATTACATATCGGAGGTTTCAAAAGATGAAATATTTTAGAAGAAATAATAGTGGTATTACTTTAATTGCTTTAGTTATAACTATTGTACTAAATAGCTCGTACCTCGCTATGGACCGAATGAATAAAATTGAAAAAATATAAAACCTCATGTGCAATATTATTATGCAACTTAAAAGTTACAAATATATTAACATGAGGTTATAGTATTACAAATCTTCAATTTCTTTCTTAGATAAGTTTGTTAAATCAATTATATCTTCAATTTTATAGTTTCTTTCTTTCATTTTTTTAGCAATTTCTTTATTATTTTGTTCAATTCCATCGTTTTTTCCCTTCTTATAATTATATACCTTTACCTCTAATTCATCTAAAATTGCTTTTTCTCTTAATTCAGCTAATCTTCTTATTCTTTCGTCTTCACTCATTGTATTTAATTTTTCTTTTGCCTTTTTCATACTTTCATTATTTTTCATATAATTTGTCACCTCTTTACTTTCTGGATTATTTAAAAAACTTAACCATTCTAGTAGCTTTTTATCCTTTCCAGTAGCTTTATTTTTTCTCATTTTGGGTAATTCAATTATATGTAATTCTAAGTCATCTGTCAATACTATTTTTCTATCTTTTTCTTCAATTATCTTCCACTGAGTATGAAATTCTAAATCTTTTATTTTATCTATTTCAAAATCAGCAATTAGTACACAAATTGTTCTTTTTAAGTTTGCATATGGAATACCTTTTTGTAATTCACTAGAATATTTCCTGGCCCAATAATACAATATTCTTTTTATATTATCTCTGTTATCTAATATTTGCATTTCAATATTGCAATATTCATTATCATTGATTTTAGCAAGGACATCCACAATACCCATTTTATCATTAGGATTTCTTCTTCTCAGTACTATATTTTGATTTAAGTCAACACTATTAATTTGTTCATCAAGTATAGCACTTAATAAATCTTTTGTAATTTCTTCACTTCCAACTTCTCCAAAAAGAATTTGAAAAACAACATCAAGTTTTGGAGAAAGAATAGAATTTTTAGTTTTTTTATCCTTTGTAGATTTAATAATTTGATTTTCTTGCATAGGCAAGCCTCCTTTGAAAAAACTTTACAGTTAAACTTGGATATATTGAATTAAAAATCAAGAAATAAAGATAAGATAATAAAATGATTAAAAATAAACAATATATGTAATAGATTAAACTGTTACCATATTTTACCATATGTTTTTTTAGAAAACAATATAAAAATTTAAATTCACATAAAATTTACATTACAAAGCATAGAATTTAATACAAATTAAATGAATGAATTTGAAAATAAATAAAACCTCATGTGTAATATTATTATGCAACTTAAAAGTTACAAATATATTAACATGAGGTATTATTTATTTCTCTTTTTTATTAAATTTATTCAAAACAATTCCTACAACATGTACAATTTGTGTAGAATGGTTATTAGCCACACCTTTTCCTAAAGCCTTACCTCCTACTGTTAAAGCTGCAACTAATGCACTTAATATAAATTGCAAATTAAAGTTCAATCCAAATTGCTCTGTAATCTTCATAGATATTAATGCACTTATTGCACCACTTAAAACTCCGCATATGTCTCCAACTACGTCTGCACATATATTTGCAACTTTAGGTGCATTTCTTATTAATTTTATTGAACTTTTTGAGCCTTTTACTTTTTTAGTTGCTTTTGCATGAAATTCATTTTCATCTGCAACTGTTACTGCAACACCTACAATATCAAATCCAATACCAACTAATATTACAAGTATCAAAATTAAAATTGCTGGTATTAAACTTAAATTTGTTATCCCATTTGAAGATATAAATGAGAAAAACATTGATAAAATAAATGTTGTAAAAAATATTTTTATAAACCACACTATATCTGTGTGGTCTTTCTTGTTTTTGTTGTTTTCTTTTTTATCTGTTTTTATTTTTTCAGTTTTTTCTATCTTACTCAGGTCTGTTTTGTCCATTAATTTAAAAAATTCCTCCATTTTTATCTATATTATTTTAATTATATACGACACTAGATGGTAAAAGCCTAAGTAAATTTTACAGTTTAGGTCTGGTCGAATTTCTCTATTTTCCGCTTGGTATTACTACCTTAGCCGTTTCCGTTTAAGGAAAATATCTACAAGCGTAGATACCAGATTGCCACTTAAATCTGTACCTTAATCCCCAGACTTTCATGCCTCTTCCGAAGCAAACATTCTAGAAGTTTTCCTTTACATACATTTGTAGTTTTACTAGTCTTTTTTGCAAATGAAATTTCATAATCTAAAATGAAATTAATTTGGCCAAAATAATCTCATTTCGTTAAAATTAATCCCAATACATTCACTCGAGACAGGCTACTCTATGTATTTTGTGTCTTGGCACTCAACATAGGTTTAACTTAATTTTTTATTCTAGAAAATGGTTTCTTTCTAAAATTTAAATCATTAAGCCTCCGCGAAAATAGGGAGTCACATGTATGCCATTACATATTACCCTAGATTCTTTACTCCCTGCAAGCACACAAAACTGGCATTTTGCGCACAAACAAGAAACTTCAACGATGTGCCCTTTAGTGGATTTTTAGCCCCACCCTCATAAAACTTGTATGACTAGAATAATGCACCATCGATATATATTATACATTGTTTGGAGAATTATTCCAAATTTCGTCTTGGTTTATTTTAGTTTAATGTTTTTTATCTTGTTTTTAGTATTTTTCTAAATCTCGTTATTTCTCATTCTTTCATGTGTATTTCTCGTTTTTTCTTTATTTTTTATTGTTTTTTATTTCCTCTAAAATTTCATTTAAACATTTATCTAATTCTATATTTTCAAATCTTTTTACAATTCCTGCTTTTTTTAGATTATCTTCTGAAAAATCTTTACTATCAGCTAGAAACCTTCTACATAACTCCGCATATTTAGGCTCTTTTTGTTCTTTTTCTCTTTTTAAAGCTCTTTCTAATCTAAGTCCATCTTCTACTTCAATATATATTGGAAGTAATTCTTTTTCAAAATGTTTTTTCATCTTTTCATAAGATTCTAGTGTCCCTAGCATCATCATATCTTTATTAGTTTTAAATTGTTCATCTGCAATTGTTGCATAAGTCCATGGTCCATGAACAGTTTGGTATGTTCTGTATTCTATAAGTTTGTTATTCTCTTTTCCATCAATATATCTTTGCATCTTTTCATCTGATATGTAATGGTAAGTTACCCCTTCCTTTTCTCCTTCTCTTATTGGTCTTGTGGTGTACATTACATATGTATTAACATCTAACTTTTCTTTTAATTTTTTAAATATGGTATCTTTGCCAGATGAACTTTTTCCCATTATATATATGATTTTCATATTACATCTAATCCTTTTTATCTAATTTTTCATTTTTTTCTTCTTTTTCTTTTTTGTTCTTTTCTAACATTTTGTTAATTGAATTTAAAATATCATCTGAATTTTCATCAAAATCATCTTTTACTAAATTAAACATTTTTTCACATTCACCTCATTTCTACCAAAAAATCCACCTCCGAAAAGGTAGATTTTTATTAACATTTGTCCACCTATGCATTTGTACCCCGCAAATAGGGTTGCGGCTAACATTTGATTTGGACAAGATACAATTTTTGTATCTCTATTATTATATTCATTATAACCTTTTTTATTAAAAAGTCAATCCTTTTTTGTAATTATTAATTTATTTGTATATTTTTATAGAATAGCTGCGAACACGTGCAACTTTAGTCATGAGATAAATCGGATATATCACATATTCTAATAGTTAAAATAAAAAAATTAATAAAATGACTGTACTTTTTCGTACACATATGTTAAAATATACTAGATTTGAATTATTCACCTCATACTATATACCAAATATGATAAAGGTGTTGAGAAAGATATATTAGAAAATATATTCAAAATTAGAAAGAAAAGTAGGTGAAGATAATAGAGAAGGCATATAAGTATCGAATATATCCAAATAAAAAGCAAAAAACACAAATGGCAAAAACATTTGGTTGTGTTCGTTTTGTCTATAACCATTATCTAAATATACGAATTAAAGCATATGAAAAGGATAAAAAAACACTAAATTATTATGATTGTGCTAAAGATCTAAAGAAATTAAAAAAAGATTATGTATGGCTAAAAGAAGTGGATTCAATAGCATTACAATCATCAATAAAAGATTTAGAAGAAGCATATAAAAAGTTTTTTAAAGAAAATGCAGGATATCCAAAATTCAAGAATAAGAAAACACATAAACATACATATAAAAGTAAAAATGTAAATGAAAATATAGAATATTTGGGGAAACATATAAAAATACCAAAATTAGGATTAGTAAAAACAAAAAATAAGTTAAGACCACAAGGAAGAATACTTTCAGCAACAGTAATACAAGAGCCAAATGGAAAATATTATGTAAGCATTTGTTGTACAGACGTGGAGATTAAAGTTTTGCCTGCTACAAATAAGAAAATAGGAATAGATTTAGGAATAAAAGATTTTGTTATAACAAGTGATGGAATAAAAATATCAAATCAGAAGTATTTAGAAAAATCAATGAAAAAACTTGCTAAGTTACAAAGAGAATTATCACGAAAATCAAGAGGTAGTTCTAATTCTGATAAAGCAAGAATAAAGGTAGCAAGACTGCAAGCGTATATAGCAAATCAAAGAAAAGACTATATACATAAAATAACTACAAAAATAGTAAGAGAAAATGATGTAATATGTATAGAAGATTTGCAAGTAAAAAATATGATAAAAAATCATAAACTAGCAAGAAATATATTAGATGTAAGCTGGTCAGAATTTATAAGACAATTAGAATATAAATCAAAATGGTATGGAAGAGAAACCATTAAAGTAGATAAATGGTATGCAAGTAGTCAAACATGTAGTTATTGTGGAAAACAAAATCCAATAACAAAGGATTTGTCTGTAAGAGAATGGACATGTCCAAATTGTAGTAGTAAATTAGATAGAGATATAAATGCAGCAAAGAACATATTACAAGAGGGCTTAAGGCTAATATCAGTAAGATAGAAAAAATCAAAAAACCGTAGGGACTACGGGGATAGCTTGGTAAAAAAGGTCTCTCTAGAAACCTGTTCCCAAGAATCTTGTCACTTTGGTGATGAGAGGTTCAATGTAAACTTATATATGAATTAGTCTAATAATGTAATTTAAAAATTGAGAGGAATGATAATAGTTGAAAAATTCTTTTAAAAATCTTTCTGCTAATTTAGATAATCCAAAGTGGAATAATATTATTTCTAGACAAAAACCTTTATATTCTCGAAGTATGGATACAAGGGATGATTTTGAAAGAGATTATACTAGAATTATACATTCAAATAGTTATAGAAGATTAAAACATAAAACACAAGTATTTTTCTCACCTGACAATGACCATATATGTACTCGTATTGAACATGTTACACATGTAGATTCTATTAGTTATACAATAGCAAATTATTTAGGTTTGAATACTGAACTTACAAAAGCTATTGCAGTGGCACATGACTTAGGACATAGTCCTTTTGGTCATAGTGGTGAACGAATTTTATCTAGTTTGTCAAAAAGAGATTTAGGTCGTACTTTCTGGCATGAGAAAAATGGTTTAGAATTTGTTGATAGTGTTGAATTACTTGAAGATAGTGAACGTTATAAGCAAAATTTAAATCTTACATATGGTGTTCGTGATGGTATTATTTCTCATTGTGGAGAGATTGATGAAAATGGTTTAAAACCAAGAGAAGAATTTATTGATTTAAATGATTATTCTTTTCCTAATCAATTTGCACCATATACTTGGGAGGCTTGTGTTGTAAAGGTCTCTGATAAAATTTCATATATAGGTCGTGATATTGAAGATGCCATTACTTTAGGTATCTTAGATAATCACTTATCAGAGCTTTCTGATTTACTTCAAGGTAATTCAGATGTTACTAATTTGAATAATACAAATATTATTAATTATTTAGTAACTGATTTGTGTCAGAATTCTTCTCCTGAAAATGGTATTTGTTTTTCTGATGCAGCTTTTAATTTATTAAACAAGATTAAAGCTTTTAATTATAAAAATATATATTTATGTAATAAATTACAGGCTTCTAACAGATATTTTGAATTGATTATTAAAGAGATTTATAATACTTTAGCTAGTAGTTATGATGGTAAAAATTTCTTGAATTCCGCTAAATCTTTGGAAAAATTTTATCCAAAATTAAGTAATGGTTTTTATGGATTTTTGGAACTTTATTGTGCAAATATTGATAGAGAAAAGTTAAAATTAAGGAATAATGTTCTTTTTGAAGAAGAGACTATTGATAATTTTTACCAAGCAATTTTGTATTATATCGCTGGAATGACCGACCATTTCGCGATGGAAATGTATCAAGAAATAATTGGATTTTAATGTTCACGAAAGGAGATGACTGATTATTATGGAGAAAATAGCTATAATTTCAGATGTTCATGCAAATATAACAGCCTTAAATGCTGTTTTAGCTGATATAAATAAACGTAATGTTAATAAAATTTTTTGTATTGGGGATAGTATTATAAAATGTACTCATCCAGATTTAGTAATTGATAAATTAAGAGAAGTATGCGAAGTTATACTAATTGGAAATTCGGATTATGCAATTTGTCGTCCTGAAGTTAAAGATCGTAAATTCTGGACTAGAGAAATTATAGGTGAAGAAAGAGCAAATTTTATTTATAATTTGCCTATTTCTCATGAGTTTTATATGAGTGGACATTTGGTTAGATTATTTCATGCATCACCATATCATTTGGATGATATATTTAATCCTATGTTTACAAATAAGGGGACAACTTTTTCTGGTAAAGAAATAGAAAATCCTGAAGATTTATTTAAAAATACTGAATTTATTGGTAAAACTGAAAATGATCCTGTTCCAGATGTAGTTGGTTATGGTCATATTCATACACCTTGTTTAGTTAGATTTAAAAATAAAACTTTATTTAATCCTGGAAGTGTAGGTATTCCAGTTGAAATGATGAATTCAGATATTAATGATATTAGTAACAAATTTTCAACTCTTGCATCTTATATTATTATAGAGGGAGATTACAATAGTAAAGATTTAGGCGAAATTTCTTTTCAATTTGTAAGAGTTCCATATAATATTGAAAAAGAATTAGAAGATTTAGCGGCATCTGATATGCCTAATAAAGATAGAGTTTATAGAAGTTTAAAAGGTGCATTGCCAACAAAATATTCTGCAAATTAAATTATTTATTTATATTTTTTGATGACATAGAATTATTTTTTGCAACCAGGTTTATGCATTTAGAAAGGAATGAGATAACTTATGGTTGATAAATTACAAAAGGTAAAAAAAATTTTAGATACATATGACCAAATGCATTTAATTCGTTTTTATGATGAATTAGATGCATCTCAAAAAGAGGCCTTATTAGACCAAATATTATCAATTGACTTTGAACAAATTTTCAAATTATATGATAATTCAATGAAACCGGAAAAATTAGCTCCAAATGAATTATCTCCTTTAGAATATTTTATTAAAAATGATTTTACAGAAGAAGAATTTGATAATTATTCTAAAATAGGCGAAAAATTAGTTAAAAATGGTAATTTTGCAGTTATTACAATGGCTGGAGGTCAAGGGACAAGGCTTGGCTATAAAGGTCCAAAAGGTACTTATAAACTAGACTTTAAACCTAAAAAGAAATCTTTATTTCAAATTATGTGTGAAGATATCCAAATAGCTAACGAAAAGTATGGTGTAGTTATTCCTTGGTACATAATGACGAGTGAAGAGAATGATTCTCAAACTAAGGCTTTTTTTGAAGAGAATAATTATTGGAATTACCCTAAAGAATCTGTTAAGTTCTTTACTCAAGGAAAATTGCCTATAATAACTGTTGATAAAAATTTAATTTTGCAAGAACCTTATTTAGTCAAAGAGGCTTCTAATGGTAATGGAAATGTATTTGTTTCTATGAAAAAGCATGGAATATTAGAAGATTTAGAAAAGAATAATATAAAATGGGTTTCTTTCGGTGGAATTGATAATGTTTTACTAAAAAATGTTGATACTTTTTTCTTAGGCTTGGCAATTGATAAAAATTATTCTATTGCTTCAAAGTCAATTTTTAAACAAAAACCTATGGAAAAGACAGCAGTATATTGTAGGAAATTCGGAAAGCCTTCAATATTGGATTATGATGATATTAGTATATCTTTATCAGTTTCTCGTGATATTAATGGTAGATATTTATATAGAGATGCAAATATTTTGTCTCATTTAATGAATATTGATGCTATTAAAAAGGTTTCTAAACTTAATTTACGTTATCATAGAGCATATAAAAAGAATTCATTTGTAAATGAAGAGGGTATGAAACAAGTTCCTGATGGTCCAAATACTTTTAAATTTGAAAATTTTATATTTGATGCTTTCTCATATTTTGATGATATGCTTTTACTTAGAGTGAATAGTGATGAAGAGTTTGCTCCAATTAAAGATTTTACTGGTGTTTATAATCCGGAAACTGCTAAAGAGAAGTATCAAAACTATTGGAATACACATCATTTCGAGTCATAATTTTATTTGAATTATGACTTTATTAAATTATTTTTGCATAACTTAAATATCTGAGGCCATTTTAAGGATGGATTGTTTAATTTAAATTAAGGATGTTTATTTTTTACGTATTAGAATACGTTTTTAGAAATAAATAATATAAAAAGACGTAATTAGCATTTTCTTTTGTATATATTATTATTTCTTGCTTATAGGATTTTTTCTATTTGATTCAATTATTTGAATAAAAATAGGAATAAAGGATTGTAATGACCTCAGATATTTAAATCATACAAATTTTATATGTTTATTAGTGAATTTTGTAAGACATATATTTTATATAAATATTATAAATTAATATGAATTAAAATTGTTTTATTATTTTTTAATTTCTATTTTCAAAATTATTATAGTTTAATTTCCAGTATTTGTCAATTGTTTTTTTGAATTTTTTATATTTTTTTGTTTTTTTATTCATTTTTTATAAAAATTCGTATGAAATTCATGATTTTTTAACTTTTTTTATTCGTTTTACAAATTTCGATGGATTATGACATTCCATATATGTTATATTAATATTAATTAAAATAATATTATTTTAATTAGTTATTTTAATCTTTTATATTACTAATTTAGTTTTGAGTTATGTTACATCTATTATAGTAGTAACTATTATTCTATAATTACTGCTATTTTTCTTTTGATTGCCTACTCCCTATACTTTATGTTATACTATTTATATTATGAAAGAAAGATATTATAAACTAAGTGAATTTTTAATAGAAACATTTGGAGAAAAGGTTCAAAAAATATGTATTGATGGTGGATTTACATGTCCTAATCGTGATGGAAAGGTTTCATATGGTGGATGCATTTTTTGTAGTGAAAAAGGATCTGGCGAACATCTTAATTCTAATGAAAATATTACAAATCAAGTCAAGGACTTTTTAACGAGTTATAAAGCCGAAAGAGCAAATAAATTTATTGCATACTTTCAAAATTTCAGTAATACTTATGATACAATAGATAACTTGAAAAAGAAATATGATGCAGCATTAATTAGTGAGAAAATTGTTGGTCTAGCTGTTGCAACAAGACCTGATTGCATTAATGAAGATGTTGTAAAACTTTTAAAAAGTTATTTTGATAAGTATTATGTATGGGTAGAGCTTGGCTTGCAAACATCAAATGATAAGACAGGTAAGTTGATTAATCGTGGTTATGATAACAAACAATTTTTTGAAGCTGTTACTTTGCTTAGAAATTCTGGAATAGATGTTGTTGTACATATTATGGTTGGGCTTCCAAATGAGACTTTTGAAGATTTAAAAAATACAATTAATTTTATAAATAGTATTGATATTCAAGGTATTAAGATACATTCTACATATGTTGTTAAAGATACATATCTTGCTAAAATGTACGAGAATGGAAAATATACCCCTTTAACTTATGATGAATATATGGATTATCTTTGTTATATTATAACTCATCTTAGACCTAATATTGTTGTTCACCGTATTTCTGGAGATGCACCGAAAGAGTTGCTTATCGCTCCTAGTTGGGATGTTCATAAAAAGTGGGTTATGAATGGTTTGTTCAAACGTATGAATGAAGAAAATTTAACACAAGGAATGTTTTTTAAAGCTGGAACTTAATTAGCTCCAGCTTTTATCCATTTAGCACGTATACTCCTATTGTTAAATAAGTTGCAAATATTGTCCATATAATATATGGGATTTGTAATATTCCTGCCAACTTATTTTTCTTATAAAACAGTATTGTCATATAGATTACTAGAATTAGCAAAACTATTATCCAAATTATAGCTATAAATCTCCATTTAAATGCAAAAAATATAATTGGCCACGTAACATTTGTTAATAATTGCGTATAATAGACTGATTTTACTTTATCATCAACTAAATTATTTGTTTTCAATATTCCATATGATATTCCCATTAAAATGTATAGTACAGTCCATACTATTGGAAATAATATAGCTGGTGGTGAAAGTGGTGGTTTATTAATTATATCGTAGTCCATGAAGTTTGATATTATTAGTCCAACAATTCCTCCTAATATTACCGGTATTAGTATTGATTTGATAAATTCTATAGTTTTATTCATTTAAAACTTTCCTCCTTCTATGGTATCGTGTTTAAATTTTAGTAAAAGTATTTCTCAAAATCCAAAAATAGCGATAGTAAATATGTATCTACTACCACTATTATATTTTATAAATTTATTTTTATTCTTAAACTCCAACACTCATAGTTTCTGGTAATGTTGAGCCACCATCTATTACAAAACTTTGTCCTGTAATATATGATGCTTCATTACTTGCTAAAAATGCTGCTAATTCTCCTAATTCTTCTATTGTCCCTAACCTCTTCATTGGTATTCCATCAGCTATTCCTTTAACTACAGATGCAGGATTTTCACTATCTGAATCTTTTGCTATTCCTTCTACCATTGGTGTCATTATATATCCTGGAAGAATTGCATTAACACGTATTCCTTTTTCTACCACTTCTGCTGCCAAACCTTTTGTAAAACCTAATAGAGCTGCTTTAGTTGTGGCATATGCTACTTCTCCACTATCTGCTACCATTGGACCTGTTACTGATGAAAGATTTACTATCGCACCATCTTTTGGCATATATTTTAAAACTTCTTGAGACATATTCCATGTACCTTTTATATTTATATCAAAATGGAAATCTCTTATTTCATCAGTTGTCTCTTCAAAAGGTGTTAGTTTTGCAACTCCTGCATTATTTACTAATATATCTATTTTTTTATACTTCTCTACTACTTTTTTCATACATTCATTTATCTTATTTCTATCTCTAATATCAACTGAATATCCTTCTACATCATAAACATCTTCTCTTAATTTTTGCAAAGTTTCTTCTAATTTATCAGAATAATCAAAAATGATAACCTTTGCTCCATATTTTAAAAATACCTTTACAATACCTAATCCATTGCCCATTGCTCCACCTGTTACAATTGCAACCTTATCTTTTAATTTCATATTCAAATCACTCCTTTACTTTTTATGATTCGATTTTATCATTTAAATTATACATTTTCAATAATCATATTACTATTTTCTTTTACCTGTTTTTCAATTTCTTCTGCTCGGTATGAACTTATTTTGTATTCATTTTTATTATCAAATTTTATTGCTATGTATTTTGTATAGTTGTCTTCGCTAGGTTTTCCATATTCATTTATGATTATACTTGCTTTATATTTATTTAATGTATCAAATGTGTTCATGAATCCCATTCCTGTACCACCATTGTCTGCATGTGTTGTGCTTGGTGTTTGTCCAAGATTTTGTAATGTTTTTATTTCAAATTCTATTCCTGTGTCATAGATGTAGATGCTATAAAATCCATCTATTAATCCTAATTTTACAAGGATGCTTCTATTTATATTTTCAGAGTAGTTTATTGCTATTATTGCATTTTTGATATGGTCTGCAAGTAGGATTTCTAAATTTTCTTTTGCTATAAATTTATTTACCATGTGATGTATGTTTCCGTTTACTTGTAATTCAAAATTTATTTTGTTCTTTTCACATTCTGATTGCATGTATTTTAACATGTCATCGATTTCTTCTATGTTGGTTTTTGTTAGTTCTATTGTTGTATCTTCATTTTGTATTTGTTTTGAGATTTCTTTTATTTTATCTTTGATGTCTATTTCCTCTGCTATTTCATTGTTTAATAGTAGTTGGTTTAGTTTGTATTCTAATGCTTTTTGTTTGTGTGCTATTGAATGACTTTTCTTGCTGAAGTTTAGGTTTTCTTGTTCTAATTCTGTTATTTCTTTCTTCGCTTTTTCTAACTCTTCTTTTGTTTCTTCTAGTTCTTTTTGTTGTAGTTTTTGCTTGTAGTATAGTTGTAATGATTTTTGTATTGTGATGAACATGATGATGGCGAATATGACAAGTGCAATAAAAGTATTAAGCTTTACTCCTATATCTAAATTTATAAATGTACTAAAGGAAAATATTATTATCAAACTGATATTTAAAATTAAAATATCAAAAAAGTTGTTATTTCTTTTTTCCTTTAGAAATGTTATTCCGTATTTTGTTTTCTTAAATTTCATTATTATATTTACAAGAATAATATATATAGTAAATATTATTATAAAATTTATATATTCGCTATTTATTCTTATCAACTTGTAAAAAATAAAATCTAATATAATTGCTACTAAATATATACAATAATTTATGCTTAATGAAAGACCATTTATCACTATTGAATATCCAATTCCACTTTTTGTTAATATTGAAAACATTAATGATAAAGAAAATATTAAACATATTATTATACTACTATGATTAGCTTTCATTTTTATTACACAGCAAATTATTGCCGTAATGTAAATTCCAATAAGTACAATTATTATCTTCTTTTTATTTTCTTTTATACCTGATATTTTTATACTAATAATATAAGTGCATAATCCAATTATAATAAATTTTAATATATAGATGACTAAATTTATATTTCCTATCCATTCATTTTCCTGCAATGTATGCTCCTCCTTTTAAGTTTCGAAATAATTTAAAATAATTATATAATAAACAAACTATATGTTCAACTAAAAAACAAAATAAGACTTAAGTTACCATTGTAATCTTAAATCTTATTTAAAAAACTTTTAAGGATTCTTTTATAATATTAAAAATTTATCCTAACCAATGAGTAAGCCATTCCATTAATTCATCTATCCAATCCATCCTTATCACCACCTTTTTCCTTCGTTTCCTTTTTTTCTTGACAATAAAAAAATATCATTGCATCATTCGAAAACACTGGAATTTTCTGATAGAAAAAAATGGTGAAATTTGGTGAAAAAAGTCGAAAAAATACCACAACATTAAAATTTCATTTAACATTGCGGTATTAGGCTTTTTAATTTAATTTTTACATTTGTTTTATTGCTTTCTTTTTATAATGATAGATTAACTGCATTGGTGTAGGCATTCCTCTGTCTGAATCAATATGTCCTTGATAATATTGTTCTAAATCTTCATAAGGCATACTATTCCATGCATGAGCAATTGCATTTTGCATTCCATTAGTAATTGTAGTATTAGATTTATTATATTTATTTGCAATTATTGTAACAAGATTATCATCATGTATATTATTACCATCATCATTTTCGACTAAATACATAATTGCATCATGTATGTATTCTCTTCCAACATACTTTGATGTTATTCCTATAAGTTCTAATTCATCATCTATAAAATCTGAAATTCTTTCTTTATTATCTTTCATTTCTTCTTTTAGTGTTTCTATAGTTCTTTCTGGTTCAGCTTGTCTATATGTAATAAACCTATTAAATACATAATTGGCTGAATAATTTGCTTGACCTTTATAAAGTATTACATCAACACCTTGTCTATGGAGAATATTGTATGTTCTTTTCGAATTTATATGAGTTGTTACAATTACTATTGGCTCATAATTTAAATTTAATTTCTTTAAATTATTTATGAAATCTAAAGAATCTGTATTTCCAGTTGCACTATTATTTAATTCTAAATCTAATACTATTCCATCTGGACGTTTTATTTTTGTTTCTCTTAATCCTTTTACATCTGAATCTGTTATTTCTACTATTTCAATATCTTCTCTTGTCTTAGCACATTCAATAAAATTATTGCAGTCTTCTAAATCATCTTCTATGATTAATATTTTCATGGGTTTAGTATTCATACGTTTCCTCCTTTACACTAATTTACACTCATAATATACCATATTTTCTCATAAAATACCATAATTTTACGTTATATTCTACCATGTCATTGTATGTCTTATATTGTAAAATTATTTATATAGGAGTTGATTTTTGATGGAAAATGTTGAAAAAAATTTACAAAAACTTGAACAAATTGAAAGAGGTAAAAGAATTAAAAATATTCGAGAAAATGAATTACATATGAATAAAACTCAATTAGCTAAAGAGATTGGAGTTTCTAGTCAGTTTCTTGGGCTAGTAGAAAACGGAAAAGGAAATTTAGTTTATAAAAGTCTCAAAAGATTAAGAAATTTGAGTGGACATTCTTCCGATTATATTTTATTTGGTATTGATGATAGTTCCATTTCTGAGACTAAAAAAATTTTAGAACAATATTCTGAAATCGAAATTAATGAAGCTATGAAATTGCTTAATAATATAGCTATTTTTATTAAAAATCAATAACTTATATTTAAATTTTATTATTACAACTGTAAAAAATATATTTACAGTTGTAATATTTTGGCATTTATTGTATTTTTTATATTATTTTGAATATATTGTATTGACTTTTTAATTCTTGTTTAGTAGAATGGTTTTATAAATATACTATGTAAATAAGAAGGATGGTTTAAATGATTGCAAATTATATAATTTATTTTAATACTTTAACAAGAGTTGAACAAGGCAAACAATTATCTATCATTTTAATATTTTTGCTTGTTTCATTAATTGTTGTTTCTTTTTTAGCATTTCTAAAAATCAAATTCTCTGATGAGACTAAAGAAACTTTATTTCAAAAATTCTTAAAAAAGCTTTAAATATATAAAATTTAATAAAATTTCTTTTTTCTATTTACAAATATTGGTAATTATGTTATATTAAAAACATTCTAATCAAAATTATATTTTCTATATTTATTTTCGATTATTAAAATCTAGCAATAATTTATTAGTCTATTATTGCAAAATCAACTGAGTAATAATTTCGTTTTGTGTGTTTATATTCTAAAAGTTATAATAATTTGATTATATTCTTATATATTTCCAAAAGAGTAAAAATATATATTAATTTTGGTTAGAAAATTTATAAAATTTGCTAAATTAAATTAATAAGTTTCTTTTAATTTGTTAATTTAATTGATACAATGGAAAGGAATTGCATGAACAATAAAAAAATTTTAAGAAATGAAGAAACAAAAGAAATAAGTTTGAAAGATGATGTAATATTTAAAGCATTTTTTTCAAGAAAAGGAAACGAAGAATTTTTAGTAGATTTTTTAGAATCATTATTAAAAATTGAGATTAAACAAATAAGAATACAAGAAGAAGTAGATTTAGAAAGATTGTCAAAAGATGAAAAAGGTGGAAGTATAGATTTACAGGCGGAATTGAATGATGGAATACTTGTAAATGTAGAATTACAAGTAAAAAAGAAAGAATCATTTGAAAATAGAACAGTATATTACGGTTCAAAAATGATAGCTAGAGAAACTAGAAGGCGGAACAGAGTATAGGGATATTAAAAAATTAATTATAATAAATATTTTGAATTATGAGATGCTAGGATTTGAGGAATATATATCTGAGACAGAAATAGTTTTAAAAGAGCATAGAGATTATGAAATGTTAAAAAATATGAAGTGGTATTTTATAGAACTACCAAAGTTTAGAAATGCTCAAGTAGACATGAATGATAAATTAAATCAATGGTTAGCATTTATTGATGATTATAAGGGGGAAAGAGCAAAAATGGCAGAGGAGAAAAATGATGTAATAAAAAAAGCAAAAGTAGAAATGAATTACTTAACAGGAGAAGAAGCAGAAAGAAGATTGCAATGGTTAAGAGAAAAATGGGAAATGGATTATAATAGCGATATAGGACAGGCAAAGAGAGAAGGTAAAAAAGAGGGTAAAATCGAAATAGTAAAAAATTTATTAAAACTTAATATGCCTATAGAACAAATTATAAAAGCATCTAGCTTGACTGAAAAAGAAGTTCAAGAAATAAAAAAATCTATGTAATATAAATATTTGTTTTACAATTTTTTACATTTTTTACAAAAGTTATTGACATTTTTTGTAAATAGTGTTATTCTTTATTTAGTTATACTTTTTTATGAAAGTATAACAGGCATAAGTTCTTCTTATAATTATATTAAATCTTATATATTTTAGATATCTTGAATTATAATTACATTATTAATTTGAGAATCTATCTTCTAAGTTTTATGTGTCGAATTTAATTATGTTCTAATTTAACATCATCTCTACGTAATTCTAATTTGATGTATAAATTCCCTATTAAATTTTTAATTGTTATATTAATTCAAGATATTTAATTATATAAGTAGAAAGGCTTAAAATGTTATCAATGATAAAAAGCATTGCCCTTCATGGTCTGCAAGGTTATTTAGTTCATATACAAGTTGATGTTTCTTCTGGTATGCCTTCTTTTGAAATTGTTGGCCTGCCTGATATTAGTATAAAGGAATCGAAAGAAAGGGTTAAAACTGCTATTAGAAATTCTGGTGTAGAATTTTTAAGTAGAAAGATTGTAGTAAATCTTGCACCAGCAAATACAAGGAAAGAAGGTTCTATCTTTGATTTACCCATTGCATTGGGAATTTTAATCGCAAATGGTGATATTGATTCAAGTTTTCTAGATGATATTTTAGATCAAACTGTGTTTATTGGCGAATTGGCATTAGATGGCTCTATTGAGGCTGTTAAAGGTATTCTTCCTATTTGTATCGAAGCAAAAAATTTGGGTATTAAAAAAATTATTTTGCCAAAAGCAAATGCAAAAGAAGCATCTGTTATTGGTGAACTTGATGTTATTCCTGTCTCAAATTTAAATGAAGTTATAGATTATTTGAATGCTGATACAATTATAGAAAAAGAAAAATCTTTAAATTTTCTTTCAGATTTTAAACCTAAATATGATTTCGATTTTTCTGAAGTTAAAGGTCAAGAGAATGTGAAAAGAGCTTTAGAAATTGCAGCTGCTGGAGCACACAATTGCTTATTAATTGGGAGTCCTGGTTCCGGTAAAACCATGCTTGCAAGGCGTCTTCCCAGTATTTTACCTGATTTAACGTTTGAAGAGGCTTTAGAAGTCACAAAAATTCATAGTATTTCTGGTTTATTATCCGAAGAAAATCCACTAATTTGTACAAGACCTTTTAGAAGTCCGCATCATACCATTACTGAAACTTCATTAGTTGGAGGTGGTAGAATTCCTAAACCACGGTGAGATTAGTTTGGCTCATTATGGAGTTTTATTTTTAGATGAATTGCCTGAATTTAATAAGTCCACATTAGAAGTTTTGCGTGGTCCATTAGAAGATAGAGTTGTTACAATTAGTAGGCTTAATTCATCTATCACTTATCCTTGTAACTGTATGTTTATTGCTAGTATGAATCCATGTCCTTGTGGCTATTATGGCTCAAAGGAAAAGGAATGTAGTTGCCGCGATGACCAGATAAAAAAGTATATTAATAGGATTAGTGGCCCTCTTTTGGATAGAATTGATATTCATATTGAAGTTGAGGGTGTTAAATTTGAAAAATTGGGAAATGATATTCCTTCTGAATCTTCTGGTGATATAAGGAAAAGAGTTAATAATGCTAGGAATATCCAGTTGAATCGTTATAAAGATTATAATATTTTTTCTAATTCTGAATTAACTCCAAAACTCATAAATAAATATTGTAGGCTATCTTCAAAAGGAAAAAAAGTTTTAGAAAATGCTTTTGATAAGTTAGGTTTAAGTGCAAGGGCATATAGTAGAATTTTAAAGGTTGCAAGGACTATTGCTGATTTAGATAGCTCTGAAAATATTGAAATTTCTCATTTAGCAGAAGCAATACAATATAGGAATTTAGATAGAAAATATTGGTCAAGGTAAGGTGTATATGTAAAACCTCTAAAATCTAAATCTATTTAAGAAGGTGCATAATTATAAATATTTCTGATTTTA
Organism: uncultured Clostridia bacterium; assembly: GCA_944386755.1. Classification (GTDB taxonomy): domain Bacteria; phylum Bacillota; class Clostridia; order TANB77; family CAG-508; genus CAG-269. The sequence goes on from CALXCF010000009.1 coordinate 50,309, forward strand.
TAGAAGCAAAATTTAATAGTGAACTATATCCAAAGTCATTAAAAAATATTTCTAATCCCCCAAAAAAGCTATATATGCAAGGAAATTTAGAATTATTGAATAATCCTATTATTTCAATAGTTGGATCTCGTTCTTGTAGCGAAAATGGTAAAAGTTTGGCAAGAAAATTTGCTTATGAATTGTCACAATGTGGTATTACTATTGCAAGTGGTTTAGCTAAAGGTATTGACACTGTTGCACATCTTTATTCTTATAAAGAAAAAGGTAAGACTATTGCAGTTCTACCTAACGGTTTTAATCATATTTTTCCAAAAGAAAATATTGATTTATATGAAAAAATTTTAGATAATGATGGCTTAATTATAAGTGAATATCCACCTGATATAAAAGCTAAATCTAAATTTTTTTTAGAACGTAATCGCATTGTAAGTGGGCTTTCTTTAGGTGTTTTGGTTGTTGAAGCCGCTCATAGAAGTGGTACAAGTGTGACTGCAAAACTCGCCCAAACCCAAGGCAGGAAAGTTTTTGCTTTACCTCATGAAATATGGGATTCACATGGTGTTGGTACAAATAGATTGATAAAAACTGGTGCTACTTTAGTTACTTGTGTAGAAGATATTTTTGATGAATTATGTCGTTCGAAAAATTTGGATTCTTCTATTATCAATTCTGAGTATAATGATTTATATTCAATGTTGCCAACAATTGATAGATATAATATCAATGCTTATATTAAAACTTTGCAAGATGATAAGTCTTTTAATAATTTTATGAATGCCTCAAATTCTTTGAAACCTTTAAAATCTTGTAGTTTCTTAAACAAAAAAACGCTGAAAAATAAGAAACATCAATTTGTATATGATCTAATTTCAAACAATCCTATATCAATAAATGAAATATGTAAAAAAACTAATAAATCTATTAGTGTTGTTTCTAATTCTTTATTTTTGCTCGAATTAGAAGGATATATAAAGAAAGTCGCAGGTGGTTATGTATGTATTTTAGACAAATAATTGGTAAATATGGTGAAGATTTAGCTTGTAATTATTTGAAAGATAATAATTACATTATTTTAGATAGAAATTTTTATTGTCGTCAAGGTGAAATTGATATTATTGCAAAGGATTTGACAAAAAATGAACTAGTCTTCTTTGAGGTTAAGACTAGATCAAATTTTAGATATGGTAATCCTGCTGATGGTGTGAATAAAAATAAGAAGTCTCATTTATATAGGGCTTGTGAATATTATCTTTATAAAAATAATATTCATCGCCTTTTTATACGTATTGATGTTATTGAGGTGTTTTTAAAGCCTAATTGTTATGATATTAATCACATTAAGCAGATTTTTTAATTGTTTATCCATTTAGGTAGTTCCTCTGCAATATCTTGTAGAGATTTTGCTATTTCTTTTGTATCAAGTCCTAATTCTATTAATCCCTCTTCTCCTAAAATATCTACTAGCTGTCTTTCCATTTCTTTTATAATTTCATCCGTATTTTTGTTGCCCATTCTAGCTTCGATAGTATATGGTATAACTAAATTATGTAATAATTCAGCTAAATCGTCCTCATCAAATATATCACTATCAAATTCCTCTTTTAGCTTTTTGTATCCTTTCGTATTTGTTAAATAATCCTCTGTTCCATATTTTAGATATTCCTCTTTTGTATATGTTTTTATCTCTTTATTTGCTTTTATTATTTCTTTTGCCATTTCTTCATCTAAGCAATTTTCATAGATAAATTGTAAACTTCCTGTTTTTTTGTCAATTTTAATTCTCCCTACTCCAAAAAGTTCGCACACCATAATTAAAAATTTTTCAAACTGTTCATTATCTGTTTTTCCATAAAATTCTTCCATTAGATTATATACTTGTTTTGTTTTTATTGCTCCATGTAATTCACAGATTCCTAAAATAATATGTGTTTCCTCATTTATTATTTTCTGCTTGTCCATTATTTCCTTCTCTTGTAGTGCTTGCTTCATTTTTTTAATTAATGGTATATGAATAATCACTTTATTTTCTTGCATTCCAATGAAGGCCATTCCGAAATTCTTTAGTAGTTCATATTTTATTATTTTTAGTATTTCACTAATATCTTCTTCAAAATCAATTTCTATTATTCCATTTTGTGGTGTGTTTTTTATTTCTTTAATTACATCTTCTGGCATATATATCATATTTTTTCTTAATATTTCTTCTTTGTTTTCTATGATATATTTCTTTAAGTCTTTTTTTATTTGGTTAATTTCTTCTGGTGTTTTTGTAATTATTTGTGGCCCTAAAAATGTTAATAGTTCGTTTTCATTTTTCTTTTCTTGTACATATTGTTCATATGTTTTGTTTTCTTCTACTTTGTCGTTTGCTATTTCTTTTATTTCTTCTATTATTGCTTCTTTTTGTTGTAATTCGTATTCTTCAAAATCCTCATACTCATTAAAGTCCTCATAATCGTCAAAGTCTTCATAGTCATAATCATTGTAATATTCATCATCTTCAAAGTCGTGATCGTTGAAATCTTCGTCAAAATCGTAATCTAAATCTTCGTCTTTATTTGATTTTTGATTTTTTTTGCTCATTTTGGTACCTCCTTTACTACTTTTTTCCTATTTTATTATTATTTTCTTTGTGTTTTTATGTGTAGTGTTTTTTTGTTATTTGTAGTAATATTGTACCATATATTGTTAATTTTTGTCATTAGTTTTTGGTAATATTTTCTATTTTGTACATCGTAATCTTTTTCTTTAGTTTTCTGTTATTGTTTTGCCTTAGGTATTATTAAATTTCTAGGTAATAGTATGTATAGAGCTTTTGACCTTCGGGTTATGAGTAAAGCTCGCAAAGTATTGGTAAATCTAGTATTTAGCTGTATTTGTTGGTATATTTGGTGTGCCCAATTTTTTGACTTTGTAAATTTATGTGATTTTGGGCTATTTTTGGTCAGTTGTGTGCCCATTTTGAGCCCAATTATTTTAATAAATTTATGGAGGTTTTGATTATGAATAATTTTAGAAATGTTAATGATGATATTTTAAAAGAGTGGTTAAATTTTAGAGAAGAAACAGATCTTGCTTTTATTAATGATGCAGATAGAAAGCATACTGTTAAATTTGATGATTTCTCTGAAAAGATTTTAAACAGTATTCCTAAACAGAATAGAAAGTTTGTTGAAAAGCAACTCAATTTACTTAATTCTAGCTTTTTAGATTATATTGTTTATTGGAATGAGAAATATTACAGAAATGGCTTTTGTGATGGTGTTGAATTAATTATTGGTTGCATTGATAAATAGTTAAAATTAATCCAAAGTTTTTTCAAAATTTTGAAAAAACTTTGGATTTTTATATACTTTTTTCAAGTTGATGAAAAAATACTTTTTTGAAAATTTATATTAATAATGCAAATTTAGTAATATTTTCTAACTAAAAATTATTTTTTTTATCAATTTTTTGTCTTAATATTGCTAAATCTCGACTATTTTCTCTTTTATCAAAATTATCAAAAATTTTAGTTTGGCTATCTGAACTCCAATATATTTTTAATTTATTTTTTGCCCTTGTTATTGCCGTATAAAAAATATTTTTTGTAATTTTATCTTCTATATTAGATGTAATTACTATCTTTACACTATCATATTCCAATCCCTGTGCTTTATGTATAGAAATTGCATAAGAAAGATTAAATGGAATAATATGATCGTACTCATTTTCATCATCTTCTTTATCAATATATGCATTTACTTTAAAACGAATATTTACTTTTCCTAGCATATCCCCTTCCAAAATTTCAACATCAAATGGTCTAAAATATGAATTTATGGAATTCTCTTCTACTTCAATTGTAAACCACATACAATTATTATCTTTATCTTCTTCTATTTTTTTAATAACGCCTTTTAAGTTATTATAAAGAAAATTGTTAAATCTTGGACAATCATTAAATAAAATGGGATCGTTGACTTTAAATGTATCTATTCCAAAATTATATTCCTTATTTGGATTTGCTTGTTGCATTACTCTATTTATATTATTAATTCCATACATTCCATCATAATTTAAACATAAAATAATTTCATCATTTGAAGTTTTATTAAATATTTCTTTAGATAAAGGTTGTGTATATTCTTGATTACTTAAAATATTTATAGCCTTTTTGTTATTGAATCTTACACTTTCCCATAATTCCATTAAATCCACATCAGAAGTTCTATGAGTATCTTTCAAATTATAAACAATATCATCTTTAAAATATCTATTACAAAATAGAAACCAATTACCGTACTTTATTGACTCAATTTGATAGATATCCCCAACAAGTATTATGGCCTTATATTTTTGTTTTCTTAATATTTTAATCATATCTATATTACTTACCATACTGCATTCATCTATAAATAAAATATCACATTCAACCACACTATTTCTTATAAAATTAGATATTGTTAAAAAAGTAGATTTTTCTATATTACCTACTCTCGATTTCATATTAGTTACTGCTGTATTTGTATTTGCAATAAAATATTTATTGTAATTTCTAAATGCTTTAGAAATTATTTCAATCATTTTCGTTTTACCAGTACCAGCAGGTCCATAAATAAATGCAACCGGACTTGTTTTAAATATTTTATCTAAAATTTCTTTCTTATCTTTAGAAATTTCATCATCAAATTCTATTCCCATATATATATCCATAACACTCCTTAAATCACCACTATCATTTTCTGAATAACTATTTAATAGTGAAATAATCTCCATTGTATCTTTTTCGTATGATTCAATATAAACTAATCCCTTTTCAGATTTTAATAAATTAGTACCCCTCGGTTTTATACTTAAAAATCTATAGTTAAACTTTTTTATTAATTCAGGAATATTTTCAAAATGCTCTAATTCTTGAATCGGAGTATATAACTTGTTCTCATTTTCAGTATTATTTTTAATAAAAGCATATAATAGCTCTTCATCTTTATTATTCATATCAATAGCTTTAATTAAATGCTTCCAAGACACATTATGTTTATATAATGACATAGCATACGGCATATCATCGAACATTCCACTTTGTGGCAATATATATAAATTCTGGAATACAAAATTAGTATTATCCGACTGTTGGTCTCTTATTACAACATTTTCCATTTTAGTAGTCAAATATCGTAAAATATTATGCCCTTTTTTATTTTTTATAATAATGTCTCTAATTTTATCAAACATTTCTGTAATATAGTGATTTTCAGCACCCTCTTGAATTTTTAAAATTACTTTCTTATAATCATATTCTTCCATGCATAATATGTTTGTGATTGTATCTTGATTGTCAGTTAAATATTGCATTAAATTTCTATATTCCCTGTACTGCTCATCAAATCTTTTATTTGCTCCAAAGAATAAAAATATATTTTTTAGTTCACACACCCTAATTGCTACTCTATAGTCGTTAATTATTTTTACTTTTGATTTTCCAATATTCAAATTAACATCCTTATCTACAACTGAAATATTAATTGCATAATTATCTGGTATATATTTCTTTGAATAAAAAGTAATACGTTCAAATTTGTTCTTATAGTCGGTTGCTTTAGATAATGTTATTTCATAATATATATCTCCATCAGAATAAATCGTGTTAATCTTTTGGACATAAAATTTTCCTTTCATAAATTTTGATTGAGTATCTTTTGCATTTTCAACTACTTTACAAATAATATCATAATTCTCTTGCATAGATTTATCATCATAAATAGGAAATTTTTCTATGTTCCTAATTATTTCTATATTATAATCATCATATAATAATTTTTTTGTTAAACAAATATATCTAAAATAATATGACACTAGCTTTTCTGCGCCGTCTTCACTTGGTGTATAGTGTGATGAAGTTCCTCTTAAAAAGTCATAAAATTCTAATATAAACTTATACTTTGCCTTTCCTTTTATAAAGTCTAACGAAGGTGAAATATTATTATATTGAGTATCTAATTCTTTGTTATTTTCCCTATTATTTATTAATATAGCAACATCTTCTATTAAATTTCTTAATTGAGACAAAATATTTTCAGATAAAAAGCCTTTATCCTTTACAACCTCATAATATCCTATATTTTTTTCTATTACATTAGATATATATTTTATCTCTTTTTCAGCACTTATCCTTTTCATAATTTATTTCTCTCTTTTCTTCCATTATAAAAAGCAAAATAATCCTGCAATTTAAAAAATCACTTTCATACTTTGCTTTTCGTCTGTATCAATTATTTCTTTTTATTAATTCTTCTACAACTTTATATGCTGCTGTATAAGGATTGCAATTTTCGTTATCTAAAGCTTGTCCTAAATCCAAATGATGCTTTTCAACCTTTTTAGCATTTTTTATAGCAATATCTGTTTTATCTCTTAAAATAGGATATGTATTCATACTTTTTATATAGCCTTTTATTTTATCTTTTATATCATTTTGAACTTCTTCACTTGAATTATATGTCTTTGTTGTATATCCGAAATGTAGTCTATACCAATATTCAAATGTTGGAGTTGAAGTTATAAATTCAACTCCATTATCTATAGCTAACTTCTTAGCTTTATCAATCTGACTTTGTTTATCTTGATTTACATCTGTATCTAAAACTACATAATACTTATCATCATCTTCTCTTCCAATTTCATTATCTATAAATTTTATTAAATCCTTAACAATTCCAACTGGATCTGTGCTATTTCCTGTAGAAAATTTTATAATACATTCTCTACTATTGAAGTTCTTAAAGTAAATTTCTTCTGTTTTATTATTTCCTTCACAACCTATTACAATAATAGGTCTTCTCTTTCTATTTTGTCGATTTCTTCCTCTTTGTTTAAAACTTTCTAATCTTCCCATAAGCTATCACCTGTAGCCACAAAAGGAATCGCTCCATATCTACCATTTAAATATCCTTTTTGGATATTCTCATTTTTTCTAACTGAAAAGTCATCAAGAGGATATAAGTCAGTAGCCCCTTTCTTTGGATCTTTTTCTGCAAACCATATCTGGTCTCTTCTAAATATATCTAAAGATAATAAGTTTGTATCATGAGTATTGAATATTAGCTGTGCATTACCTTTATTTATCTTTGGATTATGGAAAAATTTAATAATCATTTCTACTAAACTAGGATGCAAACTTCTTTCTATTTCATCTATTACTAATATTTTTCCATTTTCAAAAACATCTTTTAGTATTGGAGCAAATGAAAATAGAATTTGTGTTCCTGAAGATTCATTGTTTAAATTTAATTCATAGTTTTCCATATTTCCTTCATCATTAGTAACTTCGTGTGTCATTCTTATTTTTACATCTCTTTGTTTTTGTGGTAGCATTGGTGAAGGAATATTAAAGTTCTTTAATACCATTAGCATATTACTATCTACATCACGTTCTTCGATTTCTACACTAAAGTCTTTTATTACAATATCTGCTTCATTTAATAACTTTAATGTAAATTTTTTTAATTCTTCTCCTTCATCTTTGCTATATGATTCTACTACAAAATCATTTAATAGCATTCCTCCAGAATATGTGTCTATATTTTTTGCAAACCACAAATATGGTTCTTTTGTTTTATCATAATTCCATGTTGTTGCTGTAGCTAAAAACAATTTGTTATCTATATTTTGTGTTTTTATAGCATTTAATTTTCCTTCATCTGCCTGTAGGAATTTATATTCATTTACATTAGTTCTTTCAAATATTCTTGTTGGTTTTGCTGTAAAGTACTGATATAAATATTCTTCATATACTTTTTCTTTATCTGCTATAAATCCATATATATATTTCATTCTATTTGCATAAAAAACAAATTCAAATTCACATGGTTCTACTTTAGTTTTTTCATCAAAGGCAAATGGTTCCATTTCCATTAATTTCTCTCCCACTTGTCTATTATTTGATTTTCTTACCATTAATATCGCAGCTGTAAATGCTTTTATTAAATTTGTTTTTCCTGATGCATTAGCTCCATATATTGCTGTACTTTTTAAAATTCTTTCATTTATATTTGGTATACTTATTATATTTTCTTCATTTTCTGTTCCTGTTGCTGCTTCCATACTAAAGGTTACTTTATCTTTAAATGACATGAAATTTTTTACACTAAATTCAACTAGCATTTCGCTCACCTCTCTTATATATTATATGCCATTTTTATAAAAAAGTAAACTGGTTTCAATAATATTTTTTGTATTTTTGTATTTTTTATTCATTTTTATATTAAATATTATTCATTTGTATTAGAATTTTTGAGCATCTATTTCTTACAAAATATCAATTATAAAACTATTTTAATTTTAAGTTATAAAAAATGTCGCTTATAAGCGATATTTTTGCATATAAAGCGACATTTTTTCACTAAAGAAATATTCCCTACCCTTTATTATTATTAGAATTATAAGTTTCTATATGTTCCTTCAAGTACTCTTGCATACTTTTATCACACGCATAAATATAGCACCCTTTAATTCCTCTTTCTAATAATATCTTATATGTATTAATTATATATTTTTGTACATCCTTTTCATCTGTTCCTCTCTTAACATTCGAGTCTTTTAATTTGTCTATATGAACTTCAATTTTATTTGTTTCTTTATTATAGCTTAAATCTGGTCCAATAATTACTCCAACATAATTTAAGTCATAACCTTGTACTGTATGAACACATCCAATTTCATTTATTGCATTGCTTGATAAAATCCAACCGTTATTTGTATGATTCCATATATATTTTTTTCCTTCAAAGTCAAAATCATATAAATCTTTTTCTTTTATCTCTTTATTTGATTTATTTTTTGATTTCCATTCCCAGTCATATCCTGCTACATTTCTGCATAACCCTATTTTTTTATCTAGTTGTTTTATTTTTTCAATCATTTCATTAGGGTTATCAAATACTTTTATTTCAAAATCTTTAGATGATTCTATTTTATTTTTCAAAGAACATTTAAATAATTTATCTATATTGTCTAAAAATAGCTCCCCTGATTTACATCTTAATTGTGTTGTTAATGAATAACATTTATCACTATTTTTCTGTATCAACTCATCCATTTTACCTTTCGAAATATCTGAACCTTTAATAGTTTGATTTCCATCATAAAATAATACTTTATATTTTGATTTTATGTTTATCCAATCTAGTTGTGTAGATGTATTTTCATCTATTCCAAGCTCTTCACATTTTTTCTTAAAATAGCCCATATTTGCAATATTTTTATATTTTGCTAACCTATGAGCTTCATCACATATAATTACATCATAATCATCTTTAGTAACATCACCTGGAGCAATTATAATATTTTTTAAATTTTTTCTATCTATTGAAGTAAATACAGTTTTTAATGTTTTTCTTAATGAAGTCATTGGAACAACAAATCCTATTTTAATTTTTCCATTACATAATATATATTTTCTTAACCTATGAATAGTTTTATCATATTCTGATAAAATTTCAATTTCTTCTCCTTCTTTGAATGTATCGATATTGCTAAAATCTGCATTTACTATGGTATATATTAAATTTATTGCTAAAATTGTTTTACCCGTTCCTGCTAATCCGGTAATAATTGAAGTTGTATTCGCACTTTTCTCCTCTAAACAATCTAATATATTATTAATGATTTTACACATTATATCTTCTTGCTCATTAGTTAATGAAGTAAATGGAGAATATTTATATATATCAGAATTAATAATACTATTATAAGAATTATTTGCTAACTTTTTCTTCTGAAGTTTTTTCCATATATCTACTAATTTATTTAAATACATTTCTCTTTGATAATAATTATGTTTAGAAGATTGACCATTATTCTTGTTTAATATACCTTTACTTGAATCAAATCTAGTATCGGCATAGAACATACGAATTAAATTTTGCTCTATATCTAATATTGCAGATTTATTAAATTTTGCATCAAATATTATGTTGATTACTTTCAAAAATTCTCTATCTGGATTGTTCAAATGTTGTTTCATTCTACTTTTTATATTAGATGTTTCACCAATATAAATTTTATTTTTATTATTTATTAAATAAACTACTGGCCAATTAATATATTTTGGACTAATATTATTTAACGCTTCTTCAGTAAATTCATATTCTTTAACTTCAAAATTTGAATTCATTATTATTACTCCTTAAACATTTTTATAATTTATTATATTTTGTACTTACTCCCTTTGCCTTTTCAACTGGATATTTTTTCTTTGTTTTTTCTAACTTTTTTAATATTATTTCTTTAGGATTTACATCTAACTTCATAGCCATTTGAATACAATATGTAAATACATCTGCTAATTCTTCACAAACATCTTCTTTATTATAATTCTCACTATCCCATTGGAAGCATTCTAGTAATTCTCCTGCTTCAATTGAAATTGATTTTGCTAAATTCTCTGCCGAATGAAATTTATCCCAATCTCTTTCTTCATTAAATTGTTTTATTTCTTTCATTAATTCTTCCATGATACTTACTCCCTTTAATTCTATTTATTTGACAGCATTTTATCATAAATGACTTTTTTTTACAATAAGAACAATTTATCTTAATATTTTTTGAAGTTAGTGTAAAATTAATGTAGGCAAAATATAAAAATGCCTACATAATTTTTATCTAAAAAATATTGAAAAAACATAG
>CALXCF010000010.1 GCA_944386755.1 uncultured Clostridia bacterium
ATATATATCAGGGAGGTATTTTTTCTATGAAAGAAAAAAGAAAGAAGCAATATCTTTTTTGCGTTTATATGTTAAATAAAAAAAGAATATTGTTTGAAAAACAAAAATCTACATAAAAACTTTAAAAATAATCGCAAAACTGTTGAAAAAACTGGAAAAATGCGATATAATATGTAATAGATGGAAAATTGTATAAATAAAGGAGGCCATCATTATGAGAAATAAAATAATGAAAGTAGCTACAATTATAATTTTAATAATGACTTTAACAATGACAAACTTCATATTTGTAGGTTCAAGTCTTATTAGTTATGCAGCAAGTGATGTAGAAACAAACCATAGAAACATTAACTTTGACGCATATTTTGTAAATAGTAACAATCAAGCAATATCTTCAGTTGATATGTCAAATGAGGAAGATATTTATTTAAGTATGCAAGTTGAAGTAAAACAAGAAGGGTACTTTAATGGTAGTATTACTATTAAAGACAGCAATTTTACTTTAGGAAATTCAGATAGTAGCTATATAAATAAAATAGAAGGAAACACAATTACTCTAAATCAAATAAATGCTGGAACAAAAGCAGAAATTAGAGTAAAAATTAATTTGAATAAAGAAGAAATTTTCAATTTAGACAACTTAACAAAAACAAATGTTATTAGCTTACAAGGAAAATATTATGATAGTACTGAAAGAGATATAAACATTGAAGCTAAAAGAGAACTAGAATTAAATTTAGTCCAAAATTATCAATCAGATAATATGGTAAATGATATAGAAGTTATTACTAACAAAATAGCTTCTATTGATGGAGAAAATAAAAGGATTATTCAAATATTATGGAATGCAGGTTTAAGTGAAAACAACTATCCAATGAAAGAGATGGACCTTGATATAACAGTTCCAACAATTGATGGTAAAAGAGCAGAAGTTTCAAGAGTTGTAGATTTTAATGAAATGACATATTATGATTATTCATATAATGGCTCAAATGTAACATTTAAATTTACAAATGAACCAAATGATAATAATGAAATTCGTTGGAAATCTGAAGGAAATGAAAAAATAGTATTAACATTTATATATAATACTGAAGCAGAAGTAAGTAATCAAGAATTGAAAGCTGAACAAACAATACAATTTTATGATAATAAAGAAATAGTAAATAATAAAACATTAATGTTAAATAATGAAGAAAAAGATAATATTGTAACTGTTAGTTCAACACCAGAAGAGCAAAGTATGTATAAAGGAAAATTATATGCAGGCATAGAAAAAGAATATGCTGTAGACACAAGTGTTAATATTAATTTAGCTAAAGCAATTACTAAAGGTATAGTTGTGCAAGAAAGTACAAATCAAAATGTTATAAGAGATGTATATACAAGAACAGTAGTTTCAAAAGAACAATTTGATGAATTATTTGGACAAACAGGAGAAATTACAATATATGATGAAAATAATCAAGTAATTGGAAGAATTACTAATTCAAGCCAAATTGATGAAAATAAAAATATAGTAGTTAATTATAATAGTGAGCCAACATCAATAAGATTAGAAACATCAGTACCAATTGCAGAAGGAACATTAGAAATTAAAAATTATAAAAAACTTATTCCGGATAACACAAGTGATATAACTGGATTAGGACAAGTTGGATATGTAACAGAAGTTGGTTATGATAATAGCAAAATTGGACAAGTGGAAAATAGTATTACTTTAGAAGAAACAACAACACAAAGCAAATTTGAAGTAGATAAAGATACTTTATCCACAGTAGTAGATAATTCTGTGGAAATTAGAGCCACATTATTAACAAATAGTGAACAATATGATTTATATCAAAATCCTACATTTAGGTTTGAATTACCAGAACAAGTACAAAATATTGAAATTACAAGTGTAGAACTTTTATATGAAAACGAATTGCAAGTAGCAAATTATACAGTTGACGGAAAACAAATTATAGTTACATTAGAAGGTAGACAAACAAGTTATAAAGAAGAAACAATTGAAGGTGCAGTATTAGTAGTAAATGCAAATGTGACATTAGATAAAAAAGTAGCAACAGCAGATACAAATATCACAATGCAATATGAAAATCAAAATGCACATGCATATAGAGATAATGCACAGATAGGAACAGAAACACAAGCAATTAAGATAGTAGCACCAAAAGATTTAACAATAATTAATAGTATACCAACTATTTCTTTAGAAACAACTGGACAAGAGGAAAATGCAAGTGTAAATTTAATAACTGGAAATGTACCAAAACAATTAGAAATACATTCTGAAATAATAAATACTACAGAAGGTAATATGAGTAATATAAGAATTCTTGGAACTTTACCAACAAATAGTGAAGAAAATAATCTAGGAATTCAACTTATAAATGCAATACAAGTGTTAAATAGAACAGATGTAACAATTTATTATACAGGAAATGAACATGCTACAAATGATTTAAATAGTAGTGATAATGGATGGAGTACAGAATTTACACAAGATGCAAAAAGATATTTAGTTGTGCTAGATCAATTACCAACAGGAGCAAGTATTGAAATATCATACTCAGTACAAATTCCAGATAACTTAGAATATAACAAGCAAGCTAAAGAATATTACAATGTAAGCTATGTAAGTAGTGAAACATCAGTAGAAAATACATTAGATTCTACAATAATTACATTGGAAACTGGAATTGGACCAAAATTAGAAGCTAAATTATCTGCAACAATTGGGGGAAAAGAAATTACTCAAAATGTAAAAAATGGGGAAGTAATTCAATATAAAATAGAAGTTTCAAATACAGGTTCAGAAAATATAAGTAACATTGAAGTTGTAGGCCAAGTACCAGAAGGAACAACAATGGTTGTACCAGAAGAAAATTATGAATATACAGGAGCTTCATATTATGAAGAATTACAAGATAAAGAATTTAGAACAACTGCTGAAAATATTGCACCAGGTGAAGTTCAAACACTTACATATGAAGTAAGAGTGAATTCAGACACACCAGAAGGTACTGAATTAGAAAACAAATTACAAGTAAATTATAATGGTGTAACTGCAGAAACAGAAGCACATAAATTGACAACTCAAAAAGGAAATTTAAGAGTTACAGTGAAAAGAGTAACAGATAGAAGCGTTGATTTATACACAGCAGGTGTAGTTCAATATTTTGCAATTATAGAAAATATCTCAGATGAGGACCAAGAAGATGTGAAAGTACATACAAATTTCTCTGATAATTTAGAAGTTCAAAGATTAACTTTAATTACAGGAATGGAAAGAGAAAATGGAGAAATTTATAGAACAGGAATAGATGAACCACAAGTTGTAGATATTCAAAATGAAGAAAATACTCAAGCAGAAGATAACATGGTTTCAGAAAATATAGAATATAGTGACGAAATCCATATTGGAACAATAGCAGCAGGAGAGACAAAAGTATTAAGTTATGACATGTTAATAACAAAAACAGATAATAATGCAATTAATTTCTCTGTTGAAGTGGAAGATGATGAAAAACAATATTCATCAAACACTTTAGAAGATGTAGTAAAAGACTTTTCTATTGATTTGAGTATGGAAAACAAAACTGGAACACAAAATGTAAGAGCCGGAGATACAATAACATATTTAATTACAGCTAAAAACGAATCTAATATACAAACTAAAGATTTAATGATAGTTGATAATATACCTTCTCAATTAACAATACAAAAAATACTAATAAATGGAGAAGAATATGAAGTTCCAGATACAAATAATTTAGAAATTCCAGTTGATATAGAGGCAAATAGTGAATCAGAAATTGAAATACAAGCAGTGGTTAATTATTCAGAAGGAAGATTAGAATCAGAGGCAATTACAAATATAGCAACAGCACAAGTATATGGAGAAACTATTGCGACTACATCAGAGGTAACACATATTATTTTAGCAAATGAAGGAACTGGAGAAGGTGGAAACGGAAATAATAATGGACAAAATGATGTAGAAGATAATGATATAGCAACAGGAACAAGTACAGTTTCAGGACTTGCATGGTATGACGAAAATCAAGATGGTAGAAAAGATGCTGGAGAACAGGTATTAAGTGGAATAAAAGTAAAACTATTAAATGTTGATACAAACAATATTGTTAAAGATACTAATGGAAATGACTTAGAAGTTACAACAAATGAAAATGGTGTATATGTATTAGATAAAATAGGAAATGGTAGATATATAGCAATTTTTGAATTTGATAATACAAAATATACATTAACAAGATATAAAGTGGCAAATGTGGCTGAAAACCTAAATTCAGATGTTTTAATGAACACATTAACAGTAAATGGACAAGAAACACAAGTTGCATCAACAGACATTTTAAACATTAATAATACTAATGTTTCAGACATTAATATAGGTTTAGCTTTATTACAAAATTATGACTTGAAATTAGATAAATATGTAAGTAGAATAATAATGCAAAATGACAATGGAACAACGGTAAGAGAATTCCAAGACGAAACAATGGCTAAGGCAGAATTAGATGCTAAACAAATAAATGGAACAACAGTTATAGTTGAATATGAAATAAAAGTAACAAATGTTGGAGAAGTAACAGGATATGTTAGAAGAATTGCAGATTATATCCCAAGTGATATGACATTTAGTTCAGAACTTAATAAAGATTGGTATCAAACAGGAAATACAGTATATACTTCAATTTTATCAAATGAACCAATAGTAGCCGGAGAAACAAAAACAGTTACTTTAACATTAGTAAAATCAATGACAGAAGATAATACAGGACGTATAAACAATAGAGCAGAAATAGCAGAAGACTATAATGACCTAGGACTTACAGATATTAATTCTACACCTGGAAATCAAGAATCAGGAGAAAATGATTTAGGAAGTGCAGATGTTATCTTAAGTATTAGAACAGGTGGAGCTGTATATGTAAGCATAGTAGTTGCAGTTTTAGTAATACTAATAATTATAGGTTTTATGATTTGGAAAAAGAAAAATCATAAGAAAGAAATATAAGGGAAAGGAGGAAGTTGAAATGAGTAAAACAATTAATAAGGCAAAGAAGATAATTATATCAGTAATAGCGATGATTGTTGGAATACTAGGTTTTACAACTATAAGTTCGGCATATTATGTAGGACAAACTATATATGTATCATATAATCAATATGCTACTAATCAAGACATATATTGTGTTGAACATGGTCAAGCATTAAGAGGAACAGTGAAATATAATATTATTTCTCAAGTTAATATTAGTGGAAAGACTTCAACAGATTATACTGGAAAACAAATAACTCATGATGATAATGCAAAACTTGCGTATATATTATCTGGTGATAATGGTAGTATAAAAAGTGCAGGACCAGTGGCAAATGGCATATGGAATTTCATGTATACATGGATGCAAAGTGTAGGAAAAAATCATGAAGGATTATATAATGGGTTTGTAAGTAATACTAAAGGGAATGACAGTTTTTTAAACTCAGAAGCAAATGAATATGCAGATGATCTAGAAAGTGCAAGTATTACAGATAATACAAACAAAGATAATATTCAAGTAAAACCTTATCAAATGGGTGGTCAAGATTATATAAGGATAGGACCATTTAACTGGACTTTCTCTGGAACCGTTACAGGAGTTACGGCCCTTGACCAAAATGATAATAGTATTAGTGGAATAAGATATAGTAGCTTTGATGGAAATAGTGAATATTGGTATAGTGCAAACAATATAAAATCAGGAAAAGATTTCTATATATCTATTCCAATGGGTACAAGTGTAACAAAAATAACAAATATTTCTGCAACTGTAAAAGTGGATGTAAAAGGAGTTAATATATGGTTTTTAGAAGCAGCAAATGGATATATGCAAAATTTAATTATTAGAGAGCCATATGCAGATCAAGATGAAATTACAATACCATTTGAATATGATATACCTATTCAAGGTAGTCTAAAAGTAATAAAAGTAAATGAGGATAATCATGAAATAAGATTACCAGGAGTAGGATTTTATATACAACACAAAGAAACAGGAAAATATGTAAGACAAAATGCAAATGGTAATATTTCATATGTAGACACGAGAGATCAAGCAACAGAATTTGTAACAGATTCTAACGGAGAAATCCTAGTGAAAAATCTAATAGTTGGTACATATGTAGCATATGAAACAAAAAACCCTAATTATGGTTATGAATTTATATCAGATGGACAAGAAAAACAAATTACAGTTGATAAAACAACAGAGTTTGTAATAGGAAATAAACAAATATATGTAAAACTATCTGGATTTGTATGGGTAGATAAACAAGATCAAAAGCAATGGATTAGAAATGATTTATATGATTATGATATTATAGAAAATGGTGAAGAAGTATTTTCTGATGGTAATGATATATTATTAAATGGTATTACAGTTAGATTAAAAGACAGAACAACAGGTGAAACTGTAAAAGAAATGAAAACAGGAGAAAATACTAGTCTAGGTGCAGGAGAATACTTATTTACAGATGTACTAATTGAAAAATTATCTGATTACTACATTGAATTTGAATACGATGGTTTAACATATACAAATGTATTACCATATAATCAAATAGAATCTGACTTATATACAGATGAGGAATTACTAGAACAAAAAACATCAAAAGCAGCAGAAATTCAAGAAGAAAGAGAAGAATTTAATAGAGGATTTAGTGTAGTAGAAGGAAGAACTCAAACAACAGGATTTACTAGAGATGAAAATGGAAATGAAAAACATCAATTATCATATAACTTCGATGCACTAGAACATAAATCAACATTGATAAATAATGGACAATATCCAATAACAGCCAACACAGATGTTCCTCAATATATAATTAGAGAACACTTTACATATGGACAAGAAGAAATAAAATATATCAATTTAGGATTATATGAAAGAGAGCAACCAGACTTAGCAATTGCAAAAGATATAGAAAATGTAAGAGTTGCAGTAAATGGATATGACCATATATATGAATATGCACAAAGATTTAATCATCCAGATAACTATGGAGGAGAAGGATTTAATGTAGGTGTTAAATTCGGAGAAAAATATGCAGCTGAGCCATACACAAGAGCAATTTACGAAGCAGATTATGAATATATTAATGAAAATGATCCAAGCAAAGAGTTAAAAGTATATATTACATATAAAATAGCAATGAAAAATGAATCAACTACATTAATTGCTCAAGTCAATAATATTGTAGATTATTATGATAGTAGATATAGCATAGTTGGTATAGGTACAGGTGTAGATGAAAGAGGAAATATAACAGGTAACCTTGAATACACAGATGGAACTTACAGTGACAACTATAATAGAGTAGTAATTTATAACAATTCTAGAGTAGAGGCATTAAGAAGTACATTAAATTCAAATGAAGGAAATGTGTATGTACAATTTGAATTAAATAGAGAGGCTGTAATTAATGTACTAAATGGACAAGAAAACTTGGATAATATAGTAGAAATTAATTCATACTCAATATTTGATAGCAATGGAAATGTATATGCAGGTATAGATAAAGACTCAAATCCTGGAAGTTGTAACCCAGAAGATGCAACAACAATTGAAGATGATACTGATAAAGCATTATCTCTACAATTAGAAGTAGCAGATGCAAGGGAAATGACAGGTAAAGTATTTGAAGATGAACCAATAGTAGAAGAAGGACAAGATGCTTCAGGTATTATGACAGGAAAAGTAAGACAAGGTAGTGGAATTTATGAAGATGGTGAAACTGGAATTGCAGGAGTAGAAGTTACATTAACAGAAAATACAGGAAGCGGAAAAGTTTATACAGCAACAACAGATGAAAATGGTGATTTCTACATAAGTGGATATATACCAGGAGACTATACATTGACATATACATGGGGAGACCAGACTTATACTGTACAAAATTATAAAGGCACAATATATAACCAAGAAAGAGATCAAAACAACAAAGAATGGTACAAACAAGATGTAGATACACGTTATACAGATGCATTAGATGATTATGAATTAAGAGGGCAAATAGATGCAGAATTAACACATATAGAGAATAGCACACAAACAACTATTGACAAGATGAATTCAACAACTCCGACTATGGGAATAGGTGTAGAATATGAAACTACAACAACTGCATCAACTGGAGATAGATACACATATCAAATTAGAAATATAGACTTTGGAATTATCGAAAGAGCTAAACAAGATATTTCACTTACTAAAAAGGTAAGAACTTTGAAAATTACATTAGCTAATGGACAAGAAGTTAGCAACATTAGGATAGAAGATGATGGAAGTATAACTGGAGATAGTAGTAATACAACATATATGCCACCATCAGATACAATACAACCTGGTAATGGATTTGTAAGAGTAGAGTTAGATAATGAAATGATACAAGGAGCAACTTTAGAGGTGGGATATGAATTTATAGCAACAAATAATAGCGAATTAGATTATCTATCAGAAAACTTCTACAAGTATGGAATAGTTGAAGGTAATGTAGTAACAATTAATGCAACAGGAATTATAGATTATTTAGATAAAGATTGGTCATTTATTAATGAAGATAATCCAGAATGGCAAGTAAAAACTTTAGATGAAGTAAAAGATTTACTACAAGAAGAAGTATATCAAACTGAAGCTTCAACAATAAACGATAAAACTATTCTATATACAGATACTTTAAAAGATAGACCAATAGAACCTACTGAATCTACAAGTGCAATGTTAAATGTATCAAAAATATTGACAACAAGTGATGATATATCTTTAGACAATGAAACTGAAATAGTAGAAGTAGATAAACCAGGAGGATCTGATATAGTATCTACACCAGGTAACTATATACCAGGAACAGGACATACAGAATCAGATGACCATATGGCAGAAACAGTTATTATTACACCTCCAACAGGTCAAGATATATCAAATGTTATAATGATTACAGTTGGAATTATTGCATTAATAGTAATAGCTGGAGGAATTGTACTAATAAAGAAAAAAGCATTAGGAAATAATGATAAATAATATTTATCAAGAATTGAAAAATAATAGTATGAGAAAATAGTTCTTATACTATTATTTTTTTGCCTAAAAAAGCGATAATACTTACGCAAATAGGTAAAAGATGAATTATAGGTTTTGAAATGAAATGTATGTAATCAAAATGTAAAAAAAATATAATATAGAAATAAAAAAATGTGAAAAAATAGCTTCCCTAAATAGCTACAAAATACGACGTTAGCTTTAGAAAAAATTAACATTGAAAATAAAAGAAAAAATATTGTATTATTTTATAGAATACACTGATAAAAAATTGTTTAACCAAAAAGAGGGGTGGCTATGAAAGAGAAAATTTTAAAATTAGTAACAGTAATTTCTTTAATCATTACATTAACATCATTAAATGTAATCTTTTTAAGTTATAATGTTGTAATGGCATTAGCAGACGGGTTGGAAGCACAAAATAATGACACCAATATTGCTAATGTTAAATTTGATGCGTATTTCAAAACAGAAGGAGGAAATACATATTATAAGCAATCTAACATATCTGATGAGCAATATTTATATATTAATGTAAATGTTGTAGATAAAGGTAGTTTAGAAAATAGTAAAATAAAAATAAATGATGCTAATTTTAAGATAAAAGATGTAGCAATTTCTAATGCATTTATAAAAAATATTAATAATGAAACAAATGAAATTGAATTGAATTCAGTTATTTATAACAATAATGTAGAAGTAGAAATACCAATTGAATTTAATAAAAAAGATAATATAAATGCAGAATATTTTTCAAAGGAAAGTAGTATTTCAATAGAAGGAACTTACAGAGAAGAGGAAAGTGAGCAACAATTACAAGGAAATAAGACTGTTGAAATTGATTGGACAGATAATACAGAAATTACACTTTCTCAAAATATAGAAAAATGCATAGATTTAGTTGAAAATGGCATTTTAGTGCAACAGCAAGTCATATCAAAACTTGAAAATAAAAATTTACCTAGAGAAGAAGAAACGTTGAAAATACAAGTTCCTCAAATTAATGGGATTTTAGCAAGTAACGTAAAAGTACTTTTAAATGGAAAGAAAATAGACGATACATATATTCAATATAATCAAGAAAGTGGAGAATTAAAAGTTAATCAACAAAATTTATATGATGAAAGTGGAAATGTTGAGTGGAATAGTAATGATAATATATATAAAATAATATATATTTATGATAAAAAAGCAAAAGAAAACTTAGAGAAAATAAAAATAAGTGTAGAATTAAATACAAAATTATTTACAAAGGAAAATATACAAAAAAATGACGAACAAGAAGTACAATTAGAATTAAAAGGAAATATTGTTAGTATTACAAAAAATGTAACAAATGAAGTATATAAAGGATATTTATATGCAAATTCTACAAATGAGACTTTATATACTGAAGATAATAACATTGAAATATCAAATGCTCAAACGGTAGAAAGTATAAAAGCGAGCACAAATAATTCGTATTTTACCAATGATAATAATGATCAATATGATGCAAACAATATTATTTTATATAAACAAACAACGATTAATAAGGATAGATTATTAGAGTTATTTGGTGAAGATGGTTATATAAACATAAAAGACGAAGCGGGAAATATAGTAAGAACAATAAATAATCAAACAGAAGTAGATGACAATGGGAATGTAACAATTATTTATGAGCAGCCTCTAAAAGGAATTATAATTGAGACATCAAAACCTGTGGAAGAAGGGCAATTTACAATACAAAATACAAAATACATACAAGGAGATACAGGGTATAGTAAAAATACATTAAAGACAGTTACAAAATTAAATACAAATGAAGTTGTAGAAACAAATTTAGGAACTGATATGACAGAATCTATGATTAATTTGTTAGATACAAAAACAGAAGCAACGTTGGAAATGAATACAACTAATTTATCAACATTACAAAAAAATGAAGATGTGCAATTTAATATAACATTAAAAACAGCATTAGAAAAATATGATTTATTTAAAAATCCTGTAATAGAATTAGTTTTACCAGCAGGAATCTCTAATATAACTGTAAAATCTATTAATAAAATGTATGCAGACGAATTGTCCGTAGAATATGCACGATTATTAGATGGTAATAATGGAGAGAAAATTATAAGAATTGTTTTAATAGGAGAGCAAAAAGATTATGCAAAAGAAGTGAATGAAGCATCAATTGTAATAAATGCTGATATAGAATTTGATATATTAACAGCAAGTCAAAAATCAGCTGTTTCAATGACATATACAAATGAAAATGGAAATGATGATTCATATTCTACATCTGTAGATGTAAATATAGAATCAAAAGCTGGAATGATGATGTATAGTGGATTATCAGGTTATAATACAGCAGGAGAATTTATTTATACAATTGATGACAATGTACCAGTAGGGGTATTAGATTTAGATGCTTCTTCAAGAACAGCACAACTAAAAACAGCAGTTATTAATAACTATGGAGAAGATGTTAATAATGTAACAGTTATTGGAAGAATACCATCAAATGGCGTACATGATGGAACAATTGATACAACATTAACACAAGGAATAATAACAAACCTTGAAGGAGTTAAAATACTATATTCACAAAGTCAGGCAGCATCTGCAGAAGATGAAGGATGGACTGAAGATTATACTAATGCAAAATCATATAAAATTACTTTAGATAATATGACAGCTGGTCAAGTTATAAAAATACAATATGGTTTTGTTATACCAGAGAAAATTGGATATGGGCAAAGTATATTTGGACAAACTACAATGACATATACATATGCAGGAAACCCTAATACTCAAAGTTCAGCAATAGGAGCAAAAACAGAAAGTTTAATTACTAATAATATTGTGGCTTTACAAAGTACAACAAGAACAAATGAAGACGGTTTAGATATAGCAATTTCAACTGTATCTGGTGGAAGTGAATTAGAAGAAGGAGATTCTGTTTATGAAGGACAAAATATTGCTTATACAATTCAAATAACAAATAATACAGGTACCGATTTAACAAATATGAATGTAAAAGCAACACAAACAAATGGAAATATATATGATTTAATTGAAGAAGAAGGTTTTGATCCAGCAGTTGGTGGAGATACACATAAGATGTATCATAGATATGGTGAATTAGATACTAACATAAAAGAATTTGATGCAATAGAATCTTTAGCAAATGGTGAAAGTGTAATTTTACAATATGAAGTTGTTGTTTTAGAAATAAATGAAGAAACAGCTAGAACAAGCGGAAATATCTTAATTAATGTTGATGGATTAGATGAAATTAGTACAGACACAATTAGTAATGAAATAAAACAGTCAGAACTTAAATTAACAATTCAAAATTCTCGATATGAAGAAGAAACATTATATACTGGAACAAATATGCATATGAATTTAACAATAGAAAATATTTCAGGGAACAGTCTAAAAAATTTAAAAGGAAAAATACAGTTACCTGAAGGTACTCGTTGTGAAGACAGTGAAAAATTAGTATGTGATGAAAGAGAAATTAATGGAGAAACAGCAGATTATGATGAAAATACAATAACTAACCTTTCATATAATAATGAAGATAATGTATTTACATTTGAAATACCTAACATGGAAGCACAAGAAAAACTTGTAATAATGCTATATTTTGTAGTTGATGAATTTCAAGATGCTGACAAGGATTTTACTTTTATGTATCAAATGAATGCTGAAAATACATACGTTTCTAATTTAGCTACGATTTCGGTAATTAATACAGAAAGGGATGTAACTATAGAACAAAATGCAAGTATAGATGATAATACAATATTAGGTAATGAAGACATTTTTGATATAATGATAAGAATTAATAATAATGAGAATCAAGATTTATTTTTCGGAGTTAATGATGTTTTACCAGAAGGATTAACTGTAATTGGTGGAAAGATGACATATTTAGGAGAAGAAACAGAAATACCAATTTTTACAGATGCTGAACAAGTAGAAGAAGATTCAAAAAAATTTAACTTTTTTGATAATACTTTAACTGGAGAACAATATATTGAAGAAAAAGCTAGTTTAGAAATAGTAATATCAATTCAAGTTAACTCAGAATATGTCTCAGATAATATAGTAACAAATACTGTAAGTGTTATATATGGAGAGGAAGATGAAAAAGGTTATTATAAATATAAATGGTCAAATAGTATAGAAGAAAACAAGGATTATCAAATTAAATTATTATCAGAAGAAGTAAAAGAAAGTGATGTAGAAATTAATCAAGTAGGAGATCCAGGTGATAACGCAGAAGTAATTAATAATCAAGAAATAAAATATACAGTTACTATTAGAAATAGAAGAAATTATGAAATAGAGGCAAATATATATGACTATTTACCAGAAGGAATTGTTGCAGAATCAGTTTTACTTGATGGGACACAATTAGATGCTGGAAATGTAATTGTTGAAGGATATACAATAGAAGGAAAAGAAACAATTGTATTAGAAATATCTGGATATATAGATAATACAAGAGTATCTTCAGGTGAAATAACAAATAATTTAACAGTAACTACAATAGCAGGAAGTACTACTTCTAATAATATTACGTATACAATTTTAGAAGAAGGTACAGAACCAGAAAATCCAGATAATCCAGATCCAGATAATCCAGATATTCCTGACCCTGATAATCCAGAAAATCCAGATATTCCATCAGGTGTTGGAAGTTATACTATAAGTGGTATTGCATGGGCTGATGATAATAAAAATGGAAAAAGGGACTCTAATGAAAATACATTATCAGGAATAGGAGTAAAAGTAATTAATGTAGATGAAGGAACTTACGTAGATAATATTAATGTAAGAACGTCACAAAATGGAGATTATCAAATTAATGTAAATCCAGGAAATTATATATTAGTATTTGAATATAATACAGAATTATATAGACTTACAGAATACAAAAAAGATGGAGTTTTAGAGAGTGAAAATTCAGATGTTATTAGTAAAAATGTAACAGTAAATGGAGTAAATAGCATACTTGGTGCTACAGATACAATTTCAGTTACATCTTCAAATGTAGAAAACATAGATATAGGACTTATACAAGCATCTACATTTGACTTGGAATTGAATAAATATATTAGTCAAATTGTTGTAGAAACAAATAAAACAACATCATCATATACATATAGTGATACAACTTTAGCAAAAGTAGAAATACCTTCAAGAGAACTAAATGATGCAACAATTACTATAAGATATACAATACAAGTAACCAATACAGGAGATACTGCAGGATATGTACAAAATATAGTAGATTATGTACCATCAGATTTAGAGTTTGATTTAGAATTGAATTCAGACTGGCATCAATCAAATGATTATTTATATAGTAGTAGCTTATCTAATACTGCTATATTACCTGGACAAACAAGAAATATAGATTTAGTTTTAGTCAAGAGAGTGACTGATAGTAATACAGGAACAATTATTAATGTGGCAGAATTACAAACAACATCAAACACATTAGGATTAAGAGATATAGACTCTACACCAGGAAATAATAATTCTTCAGAAGATGATTATGGAAAAGCAGAAATAATTATTAGTATTGGAACAGGTTTAATTATATTATATATTTCAATTGGTTTAATTATTTTGGCTATTATAGGTATGGGTATATACTTTATAAATAAAAAAGTAATAAAAAAAGATAGAAGTAAAGATTAGAAAATTTAATGAAAGGAGGGAAAATAGATGAATTTGAAGCTAAAATCAATAAGAACTTATATAATTATGTTGCTTGTGGTTATGTTTATAGGATTAGGACTATATAAAGTTTTTGCAATTAATTATGATTTACTTGATTTAGCTAAAGCAGCAGCTGATAATTCAGATACTTTTTGGAAGAATATTAAAGTAGGAGATAAAGTAAATGATAATATACCCGAAAAGGTAGATAATGTAAGTGCAACTAGATGGTGGCTATGTTTAGAGCATAATACAGTAAGCAATTTAGGTAAAGATAATATGATTAGATCTATAGTTGATATTGATGTAAATGTAGAAAAAGATAAAGAAGGAAATGTAACTGGAATAGGAAAGTATACAGCTAAAATTGTGGAACAAAAAGAACAAGTAAGTGGCGACGTTTTAGATGATGCAACAATTAAAAAATTAGCATATCTTCTTTATGCAGCTTCAGCAGATCCGTCAAATGGTTATCCTGAAAGCGAAGGAGCTTCTGATTCAAAACAACACCTTTATAACTTTATATGTAATACAAACTTAAAAAAATATATAGGTAAATATGCAAGCAAACTTAGTAGTACTAGTACATGCTATCATAAAACAATAGCAAATTATGCAAATAAATATTCTACGACCTATTCAACAGGTTCAAATGCAGAAATAACATCTACAAGTGATAACGGAGCAAAGGTTACAGTCAAAAATACTAATAATGCTACATATAGTTATATAGGACCATTTAAAATGAAAACAAGTGGAGAGATAACAGAAGCAAGTATAAAAGATGGAAATAAAAATTTAACAGTTGCAGGATATTCATATAGTGCTGGAGGAACAATTAAAACTAAAATTGCTGACATAAAAACAGATGGAAGTACTGAGTTTTATATAGTTACAAAGAGTATTTTGACATCATTGAAACCCACAGTAACAATAAAAACAGAAGGAGCAGCAGGAGGAGGAACTGTAACAAATCCTGTAACAAAGAAAAAAGTAAAAGGTGTTGTTAAGGGAAGAATTGTATTTATTGGAGATAATGAGGGACAAGCAACAGCAATATTTAGAGGTAGTCTTATAACGACAAAAGACACTAATGATAGTGTTACATTTACAGCAAAAAATGATTTAGGGAAAATGACAGTAACAAAAGTAGGAGCATATGCAGGTGATGAAGAATATGAAACAGTTAGAAATGTTGGATTTAAAGTATACCATTTAGATGGAACTACAAAAAGGTATTTAAGGATAAATAATCAAGATGAAATAAAAAATCAAGCAGTAGTAACAATTAGTTCATCAGTTTCATATACAGAAAGTGAAGGTAATGCTACTACATTCTATACATATAATGGAGGAAATGTTTCAATTGATAACATATCAATTGAATATAAATATTATATTGAAGAAGTAGCATCTAATGGAACAGATTATGATATTGAACTTATTAAAGCAACTACACAGATTGGAAATGGTGAAATAACTGAACTACCAATAAATAATAATATTGTAGGTCCAATAACAGTCGAATTAAAGGGCTCTACTGGTTCAGGAGCAAAAGTTACATTAGTCACATTAACAGACTATAGAAGAACAGGGAATTTATCAATAGAAAAAGTAGATGCAGATACATATGATACAAAACTAGGAAAAGTTAAATTTATATTAAGAAATACTGATACAGGAAAATATGTAATTGCTAGAAGAACTTCTGAAGGTGAATATGCAATAGATGAACAGACAGAAGCATATACAGAAAATGAAGATGAGGCAACAGTTTTTACAACAAATTCAAAGACAGGAAAAATATTAGTAAATGACTTAGATGTAGGAAATTATGAAATTATTGAAACTGAAAATCCAAATTATGGTTACGTTGTTGGAAGCGATGATGGAGAAAATACTATTACAACAACAGTAGAAGCTGATAGTACACAAAAAGAGGTTATAGTAAATGAGAAACAAACAGGTAATGTACAAATAAGAAAAATAGATGCAGATACAGGAAAACCATTAGAAAATGTTAGTTTTGTAATAAGAAAAAGGACAAGTGTATTAGAAGATATAAATGGGCAAGGTGATGTGACTGAAGATGGATTTATAGATATGCAAGACTTAAGTCTTGTTTTAAGATATGTTACTGGCAAGGTTCAGTTAACAAAGGAACAACTTGAAGAAGCTGATCTTAATCGAGATGGAATAGTGAATGCTACTGATTTACGAATGTTAGGAGACAAAGTAAACTCAGATTATGTAGTAGCAATGGAAAATCAAACTACATCTGCAGGAACTGAATTAAAAGAATTAGATACAGTAGTTGGAACAAAATATTTGGATGGAATGAAAACAACACAAAATAGGGATGAGGCAACAGTATTTAAAACAGATGTTAGAGGATATATACGATTATATAATATCTTAGAAGGTGATTATATTATAGATGAGGTAGACGTAGGAGATAATAACTATGGATACGAAATAGATGACAATTATATATCTTGGGATGTAGATGGAAAAACTGTTGAAGGTAAAAGTGCAATAGTTACAATAGAAAGACAGCGTTCATATAATACAGTTAGATGGGCTAAAATAATAGAAGACTCAAGGAAAATGCTAGAAGATGGAATGTATAACATTCAATGTTTATCAATGGATAGATCTATTACTTTAAATAATGAAAGTGGTGAATACGGTAAATATGCAGCATGGGATTATTCAGAAAATAATAACCGTGAACAAGAATTCTATCTTCAATATTTAGGAAATGGACAATACTACATAATAAGTGCAAAAACAGGAGAATATTTAAGTGTTATAGATGTCAATGGATATGACTTTATAGGATTTATGGAGCAATCAAATAGACCACAACAAAGATGGTATATTGAAAAACAAGGAAGTAATTATGTGATACATTCTATATTAAATCAAGGTTTTGCATTAACTGGAGCACTAAATTTGTTTAATGTAGATATTGGATATCGTGATAGTGCATTAGAGCTAGAGAGAATAAACGGATCTAATCATAGATATCAACAATTTTACTTTAAATCTTTAACAGAACAAGATACTGAAACAACAGCATCAGTAACTGCAAGAAATAAAAGAAAATATATAAAATTGAGTGGATATGTATGGGAAGACATATCTTGGGATTCAGGAAAAATATATGATAGCAATGGACTATATCAAGCAATAAATGACGACAAAAATGATAAATTAGTAGAGAATATTACTGTTAGATTAAAAGATAGAGGTGGAAATACTATACCATTTAAAGATGCAAATAATAATACAGTAAATGAAACTATGACAGATGCAAATGGTAAATATACAATGGTAGACGTATTGATAGATAACTTAGATACTTATTATATAGAATTTTCATATAATGGAATGGCATATGAATCAGTGGAAATAACATACATAAATAATAATAGAGGAACAAAGGCAATAGAAGGCGATAATGTCAGGGAAAGATTTAATGAAAATTTTGCGCAAATAACTAATAATGAAAATGGAACAACTAATGGATATAATGGACAATCAAATGATAGTAATGGGGAGAAGGCAAACGATATAAGATATAATCAAGGAAGCTATTCAAGTACAATAAATTATGAAGGAAACTATCTATATGGATATGGAGATGATAAAATTACTGAAGTTCAACCATATACAGGTATAAATGTACAAGATTATAAGACATATTATCCAGTAAATGGAGTAGCTAATAAGTATATAATATCATCATCAACATTTGAAGCATACAGGTCAGTTGGTAAATCAGGATTCTTATCAGATATAATAGATGCTGATAGCATAAGAGATAATGGAACAGAAGAAATAGGAGCTACATTTGAAGATGGAATAAACTTAGGAATAAAGAAAAGAGAAAGACCAGACTTATCAGTAGTAAAAGACTTAGATATGGCAACAGTAAATTTAGCAGGAACACAGCACGTTTACTTATATGGAGATAGATTTAATAGTGAATTATGGGCAGATGAAAATGGAGCAAAAGGACATGGTTTAGATCCGATAGTAAAATTTGAAGAAAAATATGCTCAAATGACATATTCAAGACCACTATATGCATCAGATATATTCTATGATGGAAACGAAAAAGAGAAATTATCTGTAAAACTAACATATAAAATATCAGTAAGAAATAATTCAACGACTTTAAATGCACAAATTTATGAGTTAGATGATTATTTTGATGATAAATTTAATTTAACAGCAGTAGGAACAGATATAGAAGATTTTGGAAATATTAGAGAGGGAACAGAAATTACTAATAATACAGAAGTAACTCAAGTAAGTGACGAATACAAAAAAGTAACAATAGGAAGTGGAAATACGCCTATTGCTGAAATGGAACCTCTTACAGAAAAATTCATATATTTACAATTTAGTGTTAACAGAGAAGATATCATAGATATTATTCAAATGGGAGATGAATATATTAAATTAGATAATATAGCAGAAATTAAAAGATATGGTATAACAAAAACAGACGAGAATGGTGAAGAAAAAGTATATGCAGGAATAGATAAAGATTCACGACCAGGAAATACAAATCCTTCAGACAGAAGTACATTTGAAGATGATACAGATAAAGCTCCAGGATTGGGAGTAAGATTCCAAAAAGAAAGAGAAGTAAATGGAAAAGTATTTATAGATAATGATGAAAATCCAGTAAATACAGATACAAACATAGAAGTACATACAGGAGTAGCAAGACAAGGCAACGGACAATATGATGATAATGAAAAAGGAGTAGAAAATGTAAAAGTTACATTAAGAGAGAAAAATGGAGACATAGCTGAGGTATATAATGAAGAAACTGGAGAATATGAAGAAGCAATAACATATACTGATCAAAATGGAGAATATACATTTGGAGGATTTTTACCAGGAGAATATTATGTACAATATAGTTGGGGAGGAAATATAGACGGAGAAGGAATTAATTCTACATATACATTAGATAATGGAGAAGAAGGAATTGTTAATGTACAAAACTATAAAAGTACAATAGTAGACGACGAAGTATGGGCTGCAAAAGGAAATACAGATAAATGGTATAATAATGAGTTTAAAGTAAGATATCCTGGTGTAGAATGGAATGCTGAAGCAAATACCGAAATCAGGACATCAGATGCAATAGATGACTATGACCTAAGGTTAGCAATAGATAATGAAACATCAGATATGACATATAGAGAAAAACAAAAATTTGAAAATACATATACAGAAAATAGTACAGGAGAAAAATACACAAATACACAAATGAATTCTACTACACAAGGATTTACAGTTTATATAGAATATACTGATGTTGAAGACATAAGAGAAAATTTAACTGACCAAAATGATGAATATGTTGTAGATGAAAATAATAACAAAATTGAAAAAGAAGAATTTAAAACTACAATTAACAGCATCGATTTTGGAATAATAGAAAGAGCAAGGCAAGCATTAGAATTACAAAAAAATATTAAATCAGCAAAAATAACATTAGCAAATGGAAATGTAATAGTAAATGCTCAACTAAATGAAAATGGAGAATTAGAAGATTTTGCTCAATATGTAACTGTAATACCAGACTCACCAGCAGCAAATGGACAAGTAAATATACAAATGGATGAAGAACTTTTACAAGGTGCAACGGTAGAAATAGAGTATAAACTAGGAGTTATAAATGTAAGTGAGCTAGATTATCAAACAGAAGATTTCTATAATTATGGTGTAGGTCATGGAGAAGTTGCAAGTGAAATAGTAACACTAAGACCAATGTTAATAATAGATTATCTAAATGAAAATACAGTTTTAGATACTAATCGTGAAACTACATGGGATGTTGTAGAAAAAGAAGATAGAGAAGATGAACTGATAGATTCAGGTTTATTGTCAGAAGATTTAAAAGAAGTGTTATTAGATACAGAGAGAATAGAAGTAACTGATGAATTACAATATGATGCATTAATACCTGATGGAATAGAAATAAGAAATAGAAGCAGTAATTCAAATATTGGAGTAAATCTAAAAGCATATAGATTACTATCAGGAACAGGTGAAGAAACATTTACAGAAAATAATGCAGAAATTATAAGAGTACTTAAAGATAAAGGAGGATCAGTACTAATTACAACACCAGGAAACTATAATCCAAGAGATTTATCTACATCAGAAATAGATGATGCAAGATCTCAATCTTTAGTAATACTACCACCAACAGGATTAACAACAAATTATATTGCATATATCTTATTAGCAATAAGCTCACTAGGAATAGTTGTAGCAGGAGTAATCTTGATTAAGAAATTTGTTTTGAAATAGGTGATAATTAAGACAGCTTAGTTTTGAAAGGTAATAAATAAAAAAGCTATTGAATTAATTTTCAGTAGCTTTTTCTATTGCTTTTTTCGACAAGATGTAATAAAATAAAAAACATAAAAAGAGAAAATAAAAAGAATAAAGAAAAACCTCTTAAAAAAACATAAAAAAATGTAAAAAACTTTTTTGAATTAGACTACCAAAAAAGACAAAAACCACAAAGGACAAGTAGTAAAATTAGCTTATTAAAAACAAAGAGGTGGTAAGGATGTTTCAAAATATGGATGGAAATGCAATAAATGTAAATGAAGGAAAAAAGGAAGTAAAAAGTGGAGTAAATATCTTTTCAAACGTATTTACAAAGAAAAATATATTAATATACATAATATCATTGTTAGTATCATTAGTAAGTATAGGATGGGACTTTTCAGTATTTAGTATCAGTTTATTAGGTGCGTGTTTAAGCTCATCTGTACCAGTACTTGGAATTGTACTAATATCATTAGTAGGAAATGGTATTAAATTTGGAGTAGGAGGAGCACTAGAATACTTTTTAACGACATTGGTGTTAGTAGTATCTCTTTTCATATTTAAGCCAAGATATAACGAAAATGAAAGAAATGAAAAAATTAGAATAGGAAAAAATATCTTTTTAGCAACAATCATAATACAAATAGCAAAATATGCAATTTCAGGATTTACACTTTATGATATATTATCAGGAATTACAGTATCAATAATTGCAATGGTATTTTACAAGATATTTGTAAATTCTATTGTAGTATTGCAAGATTTTAGAGAAAAAAAGGCATTTTCAATTGAAGAATTAATGGGTGCAAGTCTATTACTTGCAATTTCCGTAGGAGCATTTGGAGATTTTAACATAGTAGGATTTAATATCAGAAATATCTTAAGCATATTTATAGTAATGGCATTAGGATGGAAAAATGGAATTTTAGTTGGGACAACCTCTGGAGTAACAATAGGAGTTACTTTAGGAGTAATAACAGGTTCAGAGCCAATTATGATAGCAGCATATGCAATATCAGGAATGCTTGCTGGAATATTTAATAGATTAGGAAAAATTGGAGTAATAATAGGATTTGCATTAGGAAATGTGTTACTTGCATATGTTTCAAATGGATATACTGTAGAACTAATATATTTTAAAGAAATATTAGTAGCATCAATAGGATTACTATTATTACCAAAAAATTTCCAAATTGATTTAGAAGAATTTATAGGAAATTCAAAATTTTTACCAGTTACACCAAATGGAGCACTAAATAAAAGTAAAGAAGTTGCAGAAAATTTAACACATGTATCAGATGCAATAAAAGAAATGGCAACATCATATAGAGTAAATATTGAAAATGCAAGTGATGTAGAAATAAATGAAAAAAATAAAGAAATATTTATGACAGAATTATTAAATAATTTAGAGTCATATAAAGATAATATGCTATATGATGACATAGCAAATCCAGAAAGTGAAATTACACAAAAAATATTTGAATATTTATTAGATAAACAAGAAATAGACAGAAAAGCGTTGTTACAAATATTTGCAGATTGTAATAGTTATGTTGTAGGATTTGATGATAAAGAAGTTAGTCAATATTTAGAAGACAATATATCTCAAATGATTACATTAATAAACATTTCATATAAAGTTAGCAAAAATGACTTTATATGGAGGAAAAAGATAAAACAAAGCCAAAAAAATATAGGAAACCAATTAACAGCAATGTCAAAAGCAATTGAAAAAATGGCAAAAGGAATGAAACAAGAAATACAAGAAGAAGCAAGAGGGAAAAATGAAAATTATCAAAAAGAAACAGTAGAAATTACAGAACTTTTAAAGCAAAAAGATATACAAGTAGAAGAAATATCAATACAAAAACAAGATAGATTTTTTGTTACAATATATGCAAAAGAAATACTAGAAACAGCTAAATTGGAATTAATTGAAAAGCTATTAACAAAAAATTTAGGAGAAAAAATAGTATTAAATGATGAAACAAGTGTTGGAACAAAATACACATTTTTATCAGATGACAAATTTGAAATGGCAATAGGAAATAGTATGGCAACAAAATCAAAAAGTGAAGTATCAGGAGATAGTACATTAAGTATAAGGCTAAAAGACGGAAAATACCTAGTTGCAATAAGTGATGGAATGGGAACAGGAAATCAAGCTAAAAAAAGCAGCACACAAGCACTAAAAATGCTAGAAAACTTACTATTATCAGGTTTTGATAAAAAAACATCATTAGACTTAATAAACTCATCATTAATAAATCAAGATAATGAAGTATTTGCAACATTAGACATAGCAATTGTAGACTTATATAAAGGAAATATAGAATTTATAAAAAGTGGTGCATGTCCAACATACATAAAAAACAATAAAAGAGTACAAATAATAAAAGCAAACTCATTGCCAACAGGAATAATAGAAAAAGGAAACATACAAACATTTGACTATGACATAAACTCAGGTGATATTTTATTAATGTGTACAGATGGAGTATTAGACGCAAACATAGAATACAAAAATAAAGACTTATGGTTAAAATACCTATTAGAAGACATAGAAACAACAAATACAGGAAAAATAGCAGACTTAATATTAAATGAAGCAATAGACAACAACTTTGGAGTAATAAAAGACGATATGAGCATAATAGTATGCAAATTTAAAAAGAGGGATTAGGAGGACAATTTTGAGTAGAGGAAAGAGATACGAAGAACCAAAACTAAATTTAAAAAAAGTTTTTGCAGTGATAATAGCATTTGTAGTATTAATAATGTTTATATTCATGATAAGAGGCTTATTTGCAAGAGATGGAGAGCAAACAAGAATAACAAGTAAGGACTACTTTGCAGCATTTCAAAATAACAAATGGGGAATAATTGATTCAACAGGAGCAGTAGTAATAGATCCATCATATGAAGATATGATGGTAGTTCCAAATAGCAAAAAAGATGTATTTTTATGTACATTTGATGTTAATTACGCAACAGGAGAGTATAGAACGAAGGCTTTAAATAGTAAAAATGAAGAAATATTTACACAATATAATCAAATAGAACCATTACAAGTAGTTGATAGAAATGGACAAGTAAGCTATATCGAAAATGTTTTAAAAGTACAAAAAGATGGAAAATATGGGCTTATAGATTTAGACGGAAATGAGTTGCAACCTTGTCAATATGATTCGATTTCTACCTTAGAAGGGAAACAAGATGTAGTAAAAGTACAAAAGGATGGAAAATGTGGTCTTTTAGATGTTAAAGGAAAAGAAATAATATCAGTGCAATATGCTGATATAAGGACATTAAAGGCTGATGACACAACAAACTATTTAGTTCAAAATGACGAAGGAAAATATGGGATTATTAGTAATAGTAATCAAGTAGTTTTAGAGTCAAATTATGATGAAATAAAAGATGTTTATACAAGTAACTATTATGTTGTACAACAAGGTGAAGCAGAAAAATTAATTAGGAAAGATGGCACAGATGTTTTAACAACTGGATTTGATGAAATTACAGGAATATTAAAAAATGAAGAAAATGGAGTAATATTTAAGCAAGATGAAAAATATGGAATTATGAATATGTCAGGAGAAGTTACATTAAATCCAGCATATGATGATTTAAAAGAAGCTAAAACAGGAATATTTATAGCGGCACAAGATGGAAAATATGGTATAATTGATTTGACAGGAGATGAAAAATTAGGATTTACATATCAAAGTTTAAATTATTATGAAAAAGCAGATTTATATGTAGGAGAAGATGAAAACTTTAATAATACAATAATTAATGGAAACTTTGAAGTAAAACAAACTGGTATTTTAATTGATGTTGATGAAGAAGAAGGTTATTTTGAATTAAGACAAGATGATGAAAACAGGTATTATGATTTTTCATTTAATGAGAAAAAAGAGTCTGATATATTTAAAACTCGTACATTATTTTTAAGTAAAAAAGATGGAAAATATGGTTTTGTTGATAAAGATGGAAATGTAGTTGTAGATTATATTTATGATGATGCAACTTCACAAAATAATTTTGGATATGCAGCAGTAAAGAAAGATGGAAAATGGGGAAGTATTGATGATAGGGGGACAGTAATTCAAGAGCCTACTTATAATTTAGATGATTATTTGACAATTGATTTTATAGGTAGATGGCATTATGGAAAAGATCTTAATATGAATTACTACAACCAATTATAGTAGTTGAAAAATAATTACAATTTTGGCTACGTCAAACTTGTTTTCCTTGCCAAAATTTAATTCTTTTCCAACTATTTAGAAAGAGTAAAAATCATTACAATAATAAATTCAAAAGAGAAGGTGATAATTATGGAACTAAAGACGAACTACCAGTATACATATTTTATTCATCCATTTATAATAAAAAATGGTCAATATCAAAAATACATTTTAAAAATGCTGAAAGACGAAAATTGTAAATTAAAAATCTTTCAAAAAGAAAAAGATTTTAAGATGTATAAATACTTTTTACCTAAGACGAGAGAATTTCTATTTTCAAGTTTCAGTATGGGCAATGAAAAAGTAAAACAACTAGAAGAATTACCAATTGAAACAAGAGTAGCACTTTTGGCTAAATATCAATGTAATATATTTGAATATCATTTAAAAAAAGATATTCAAGCCAAGGTGCAAGATAAATCAGGAATATTTTTCAAAATACAAAAAATAGAAGTTATATGTTTTCAAACCGGAATAGCGTTTTTGGTAATAAAAACTACCTTAGATGAATATGAAAAATTTTCAAATGTATTAAATTTTAATTACAAATTTAGAAATATTAATAATGAACTGTCAGATTTAGAAAATTATGATAATATTTCAATACAAACAGATAGTTTTGCAACTACACAAAGTTTTAGAGATTTTGTTAGAAAGATTACAGGAGGAAAATCTGAAGCATTAAAATTGAATATAGATACAGAGAGGTTTTTGACATATTCATATGTTTGCGTAGACCAAGAAGCATGGAATCCAACTACGCAATTTGAGGACATTCAATATTATTTCAATAAATATGCAAATATATTGCCAGCAGACAATAGTATAGAATTAGATAACGACAAAGTAGAGACATTTTCTAAGTGGAAATATGCAAAATTGGGATTAACTAAGTTGGGAATGACTTTGTTTTCTTCAACCAACGATATGAATAATTATACCATTCTTCCAGAGGAATACGAAAATCAATATTTTTATACATATATTATTAATTTATATAAGAAAATATATTTAAAGAAACTTGAGAACGATTTTAAAAATGGAAATAATATTAAAAAAACAAGAAAAAAATTTATAGAGTTTACTAAAAAGATGTGGATTCAAGAAATAACAGATGATGAGACAGGCACATTATTAAATCATAAATTACAAGAAGTATTTGAACTAGAAAAATTATATGCAGAAGTGAAAAATAAATATGATGTGCTATATAAAGAGTTAAATATTGAAAGAAATAGAAATTCATTAATAATAATTTCAGTAATATTAGTGATTTCATTAATACTTAATATTTTAAATTTTATTGCTTTAACGAATAATAATTAATAGCAATTTAAAATAACAAATTTTAATATAAACCAAAAGAAAAGTTTCATTATGATGAAACTTTTTCTGAAAGAGGAGTAAGAAATGCAGATAACTTGTGGAACAGATATAATTGAAATAGAAAGAATAAAAGAAAGTATAAAAGATTTGGGAGAAAAATTTTTAAATAGAATTTATACACAAAAAGAAATTGAATATTGTGAAAACAAAAAAGGGCAAAAATATCAGCATTACGCTGCTAGATTTGCTGCAAAAGAAGCAATATTTAAAGCAATTTCTAAAAAATTAAAGGATAAGTATGAAATAGGGTGGAAAGACATGGAGATTTTAAATGATGAGCAGGGAAGACCACAAGTTAAAATCAAAGGAGTCCAAAGAGAAAATATAGATATCAGCATTTCGCATTGTAGGGAGTATGCTGTAGCAATGGTGGTGATGTTTCATGGTTGAGTTTTTTGATAGCCATGCACATTTAGATGATGAAAGATTTGATGAAGATAGAGAAGAAATCATAGAAAAAATAAAAATGAGTGGAGTTACGAGATTAATAAGTGCAGGATATAGCTTAAAAGGCTCAAAAAAAGCAGTAGAATTATCAGAAAAATATGATTTCATTTATGCAACTTGTGGTATTTCACCAAATGATATTCCACAAACTGAAGAAGAATTGTGGAAAAATATAAGCGAAATAAAGCAGATTGTGACAGATAATTCAAAGATTGTTGCAATTGGCGAGATTGGTTTAGATTATTATTGGGAAAAAGATTTACAAAGAAGAGAATTACAACAGAAAGCATTTATTAAACAAATTGAATTAGCGAATGAACTGCAATTGCCAATAGTAATTCATACAAGAGAAGCGGTAATGGATACACTTCAAATATTAAAAGAAAATAAAGTATTAAAAAAAGGAGTATTTCATTGTTGCCCATTAAATAGAGAACTTGTAAAAGAAGCGTTGAAATTGGGATTTTATATATCATTTGCAGGACCAATAACTTTTAAAAATTCAAAAAATGCATCTGAAATAATAGAAATGGTGCCAAATGATAAATTGTTAATAGAAACAGATAGTCCATATCTTTCTCCAGAACCATTAAGAGGAAAAAGAAATGATTCTAGAAACGTAAAATTTATGGCACAAAAAATAGCGGAAGTTAAAAAAATGCCACTAGAAGAAGTGGCAGGAGTAACATTTAAAAATGCAATTTCGTTGTTTGGGGACATGCCAAAATGAGCAAAAAATGCACAAAAGGGACAGACCTTTTAAATGTTAATTTCTATTAACACTTAGGTCTGTCCCTTTTGTTTCATTTTGCAATGATTTGGCACGTCCCTAATTAATTCAAATTTCTTAAGGCTTCAATTCTATCTTCTATGCTTGGGTGAGTAGACCAAATGCTAGAAGATTTTTTCTTGCCTTCTTTAGTATTTTTCTTAAATGGATTTACAATATACATATTAGCAGTTGCACTATTTGCTGTTTGTAATTGATTCTCATCTGCGTCAAGTTTTTGTAAAGCTGAAATTAGTCCTTCTGGATTTCTAGTAAATTCGACTGCAGTGCTATCAGCTAAAAATTCTCTTTTTCTTGATAATGCAAGTTGCATTAAAGAACCGAATATAGGTGATAAAATCAAGAAAATAAGTCCAATTAACATTAAGATACCATTTCCTTTACTATCACTATCTCTATCTCCAATTCCTCCCCAGAATAAAAATCTAGAGAATAAATCTGCTAGCATTACAATAAATCCTACCATAACAGAAACTACGCAACTTAAAAGGATATCGTAATTTTTGATATGACTCAATTCATGAGCAATAACACCTTCTAGTTCATAGTAGTCTAATTTTTCTAATAGGCCAGTTGTAACACAAACTACTGCATTTTTAGGATTTCTACCAGTCGCAAAGGCATTTGGTTGAGGATCATCAACTACATACAATCTAGGTTTGTATTCTAAACCAGATGCGACCATCAAAGAATCAAGAATATTTACCAATTTTAAATCTTCTTCTTTAGTTGCTGGTCTAGCTCTATTAACTGAAAGTACAATTTTATCACTATAATAGTATGAGCCCCAAGCTGTTGCAATTGAGAAAATCAAAGCAATTACAATTGATAAACTTCCTAATCTTAATGCATGACAAATATAATATACAATCAATGTTATTACAATTATGAAGATAGCCACAATAATTCCAGATTCAATTTTATTCTTTTTTATATTTCTAAACATTTTATAAATTGCTTTCCTTTCATTATATTAATAAAAATTTTTATTAAATAAGGGACATCTTTAATAGATAAAAAATGTCCCTCTAATTCTTTTTTCTAAAAGCTAACTTTTACATTTTTTCTAGCTTCATCGCTTTCAGTTGTGAATAATTCACGAGCTTTGAATTTGAATATGTTTGCGATTACATTAGAAGGGAAAACTTCTAATTTTGTGTTATACATTGTAACAGTATCATTGTAAAATTGTCTTGAAAAAGAGATTTTGTTTTCCGTATTTCTTAATTCTTCTGATAGTTCTGAGAAGTTTTGATTAGCTTTTAAATCTGGATAGTTTTCTGCAACAGCCATAATTGTTTTTAAAGCAGTTGACAATTCGCTATCTAAATTTGCTTTTTCAGCTACAGTTTGTGTTTCTGACCAAGAACTTCTTAGACTAGTAATTTTCTCAAATGTTTCTTTTTCATGTGTCATATAGCCTTTTACTGTTTCAACAAAATTTGGTATTAAATCAAATCTTCTTTGTAATTGTACATCGATTTGACTCCAAGCATTGTCTACTTTTATTCTTGCTTGAACTAAACTGTTGTACATTCCAATTACTGCGATAACTAGAATAACTACAATGGCTAATATTATCCAACCAATCATGTTTTTTCCTCCAATCTGTTATATATTTATTATTATATACAAAATTATGATAACATATTAATTTTTTTTATACAATAATTATGTGAAAATTTAGTGAAGATTCTGTAATAAATAAGAAATCAAATGCATAAAATAATATAAAGCAAAAAATATATCTTTGCCAATGGACAAAGCATTTTGCAACGAAAAAATTTCAAAATTTGACAAAAAAAGAAAAAAATAGTATAATATACTTGTTGCCAAAAAGGAGGTAATTAATTTATATGAAAAAAGAAGAAAAAGCTTCAATTTCTATAATGAAAATCATCTGTATAAGTATAATTCTAATCCTAATATCAGGGATAGGAGTTATGGCAGTAAATACACAATTAAGTGATGTTAAGATAGTACTTCAAAATGGATATGAAATGACAGCATTAACATCAAAAACAAAAGTATCAGACATATTAGAAGAAAATAATATAATTTTAGAAGATAATCAAAAAACAATACCAGACTTAGATAGTGAAATTGCAGCAGGAGAAACAATAAAAATTACAGATAAATCATATAATGAAGTGCAAATAGCAAAAATTTCAGAAGATGGTGTAGAAACATCTTTAGACCAATTATTGGAAAACTATGCACCAGTTACTGAAAAAATAGTTGTAGAACAAGTAACAATACCTTATGAGACTGTTACAAAAAACACAACAAATGCAACTACAGGAACAACAAATAAAGTTCTACAACAAGGAAAAGATGGTTTAAAAGAAGTAACTTATAAAGTTAAATATCAAAATGAAGTAGAAATTGAAAAAACAGTAATATCTGAAGTAGTTATAACAGAACCAGTTGATAGAATAGTTCAAGTTCAAAAAGTTCAAACATCAAGATCATCAACATTACCAAGAACATCAGGTTCTACTACAGGTGGAACAACATATAAAATTACAGCATATTGTCCATGTAGCAAATGTTGTGGAAAAGCAACTGGAAGAACAGCTTCAGGTACAAAAGCAACAGCAGGAAGAACTGTTGCAGCATCAAGTAAATTCGCATTTGGAACAAAATTAAATATAGGAGGTCACATCTATACTGTTGAAGATAGAGGTGGCGCAGTAAATGGTAACAAAATAGACATATTTGTTAACTCTCACGCAGAAGCTCTTCAATGGGGAGTTAGATACATGAATGTAAGTGTAGTTAACTAAAATATCGAGAATAAAATGCTCATATTTCAAGATATAACTTGAAATATGAGCATTTTTAGAATATAATATAAAAGTATAATAAAGAAAGATTTAGGAGGTAATTTCATGGAGAATGAAGAAAATTATATAATAGAAAATGAGATAACTGATACCGAAAAGAAACAAGAATATTGGGATACAGGTATTGGATTAAATAAAGTTGATAATTTAGAGCCTTCTAAATATTTATTAGATTTATCTCAAAAAAATATTAAAGGAGAATTAAAGTACTATGAAGTAGAAAATTTATTAAAAACATATTATGAAACACAAGATTCTACAAATATAAATATTCAAAAAGAAAAAGAATGTGATTTAGTATCTTTAAGAATAGCTCAACTGTTAGAAGATAAAAGTTTTGGATTTAGTCCTATTACTCTAAAAAATATTCATAAATATTTGTTTAAAGATATATATGATTTTGCTGGCAATTACAGAAATTATAATATTACTAAAAAAGAGGACATCCTAAATGGAGATACTGTTAAATACGTGAATTATCAAGATATTGAAAGTTATTTTGACTATGATTTCAAGGAAGAAAAAGATTTTGATTATTCTAAACTAAACAATGATGAATTAATAAAACATATTGCAAAATTCACTTCAAGTATTTGGCAAGTACATCCTTTTGGAGAAGGAAATACTAGAACAACAGCGGTGTTTATTGAAAAATATCTTAACAATATGGGATTTGATGTTAATAATGATATGTTTAAAGAACATAGCTTATATTTTAGAAATGCCTTAGTTAGAAGTAATTATGGAAATATTCCAAAAGGAATTTATCCAACATTTGATTATTTAGTAATGTTTTTTGAAAATTTATTGCAAGGAAAAAGTAATGAGTTAAAAAATAGAGATTTATATATTAAAGAGTTATTTGAAAATAGTAATTTATAAAATTGGAATGAAATTAAGGTTGAAAAATAATTACAATTCTTTTCCAACCAAATGTGTAAGTTAGAAGGGAATGATATTAGAATGAAACTTATCTCATGGAATGTAAATGGAATAAGAGCATGTGTAAATAAAGGATTCAAAGAATTTTTTAAAGAAATAGATGCAGACATATTTTGCATACAAGAAACAAAATGTCAAGAAGGACAAATAGAATTAGAATTTGAAGGATATAAAAGTTTTTGGAATAGTGCTGAGAGAAAAGGCTATTCAGGGACAGCAATATTCACAAAAATAAACCCATTATCAGTTAGATATGGAATAGGAATTGAAGAGCATGATAAAGAAGGAAGAGTTATAACACTTGAATTCGAAGATTTCTATATGGTGAACATATATACACCAAACTCAAAAAGAGAATTGGAAAGACTAGATTATAGGCAAAAATGGGAAGATGAAATAAGAAAATATTTATTAAAATTGAATGAAACAAAACCTGTAATAATGTGTGGTGATTTAAATGTAGCACATGAAGAAATAGACTTAAAAAATCCAAAAACAAATAGAGGAAATGCAGGATTTACAGATGAAGAAAGAGCAAAAATGACAGAACTATTAAAAGCAGGATTTGTAGATAGTTTTCGTTATCTATATCCAGATAAAGAAGGCGAGTATAGTTGGTGGTCATATATGGGAAAAGCAAGAGAAAAGAATATAGGATGGAGAATTGACTATTTTATAGTATCAAAAGATATAAAGGACAGAATAAAAGAAGCAACAATATATCCTGAAGTTATGGGAAGTGACCATTGTCCAGTCGGACTTGAGATTAGTTAATGGCTAATTGGGGACAGGTACGATTTGACCATTTTGAAAAAGAAAGGATTGAAAATTTTATGGAAAAAATTAAAAGTGATTGGAAGAAGTGGTTATACTGGTTTTTATTAGGATTTGCAATAATTGTAGTATATAACATTTTTAATAATTTTGGTGAAGTAATGGGAGTTTTAGGAAGATTTTTTGATATAATAGCTCCATTTTTAGCAGGTATTTTTATA
Source organism: uncultured Clostridia bacterium (assembly GCA_944386755.1). GTDB lineage: Bacteria > Bacillota > Clostridia > TANB77 > CAG-508 > CAG-269. Next base: position 32,869 of record CALXCF010000010.1, read on the forward strand.
GCTTATTTGTTATATATGCCATGTAGAAAAATAGAAAGATTTTTTTCAAAGGCTAAATCAAAATTTGTAAAGAAAAAAGCAAGAATTTTAAGTATAATAACAGTATATTTAATAGTTTTACTAATTTTTGTGGTTTTAATAGGAGTTATATTACCAGTTGTTATAGAAAGTGTAACAGATTTATTGAATAATATTCAAAATTATTATGAAATGACAATAGACAGATATAATGCTTTGCCTGAAGATTCAATATTAAAAAGTGATATGGTTAATGATGTCATTCAGAGTATACAGCATATAGATATCAAACAATATTTCCAAATGGATAAGATAATAGGCTATGTAATGACAGCTGTGCAGGCAGTTACTGGTGTTGTTGATGTATTTGTTGCATTAATAGTTTCTATATACATATTAGCAGAAAGAACAAAAATCATAGCATTTCTGAAAAGAGTTGCGGCTGCTATGTTTAAAGAGAGAACATATAAAAATGTAAATAAATATTTTAATAGCTCAAATGAAGTATTTTTTAAATTTATTGCTAGTCAATTTTTAGATGCGGTAGTAGTTGGTACTTTAATTACTATAGCATTAACAATTATGGGAGTTAAATATGCTCCATTACTTGGATTCTTTATAGGATTATTTAATATGATACCATATGTTGGAGCAATAATTGCTACTGTAATTGCAGCTTTAATTACATTAATTACAGGAGGACTTAACCAAACAATATGGATGCTTATTGTAACTATTGTATTACAACAAATTGATGCAAACATAATTAATCCTAAAATTGTAGGTCAATCACTAAAAATTAGTCCATTATTAGTTTTATTTGCAGTAACTGTTGGCGGAGCATATTTTGGAATATTAGGTATGTTTTTAGCTGTTCCTGTAATTGCAGTAATACGTATTTTAGTAGATGATTTTGTGAGTTATAGATTAATAGTTAAAAAAAGGGAAAAGAAAATGGTGGTTGAAAAATAACTGTAATTGATAATTATTATAATAATCTGTATGTTACAATTCACAGTTGAAATAATTTCTTATTAGTTAGGATATTATATTAAATATTTTTTTGTACCTTGTTGTCGCAACAGACTGATTATCAAAAGAAAAATTTATTTTTCTTTTGATAGAAAGAAAGTTGCTCCAATCGCACTCGCCTTAAAAAGGCTCGTTTGGGCGCTACGCGGTACTGCAAAATTATTTAATATAATATCCTAACTGTAAAGAATGTGTAAAACGGCTGTGAATTGTAACATCTGTATACGGTTAGCTAATAAATATAAAGTATAAAATGACAATAAATTTATTTTTCAACCATAGTGTGGAAAGGAAAGAAATAAAAATTTATGAAAGAAAAAGTACTTGAAACAATAAAAAAACATAGCATGATAGAAAATGGAGAAAAAGTAGTTTTAGCAGTATCTGGAGGACCAGATTCTATCTGTATGCTAGATATATTAAATGATATTAAAAATGATGAAACTATAGATATAAACTTTGAAATAGTAGTTGCACATGTTAATCATATGATTAGAAAAGAAGCGGAAGAGGACGAGAAATATGTAAAAAAATATTGTGAAGAAAAACAAATAGAATTTTATTCAAAAAGTATAGATGTTCAAAAAATGGCTAATAATAATAAAATAGGATTAGAAGAAGCAGGAAGAAAAGCAAGATATGATTTTTTTGATGAAATTTTAGAAAAAACAAATGCACAAAAAATTGCAATTGCACATAACAAAAATGACAAAGTTGAAACAGTTTTAATGCATATATTAAGAGGTAGCGGAATAAGTGGATTAAAAGGTATTGAAGCAAAGCGAGGAAAATATATAAGACCATTAATTGAATGTGAAAGAAACGAGATTGAAGAATATTGTAATGAAAAAAATTTGCAACCTAGAATTGATAAAACAAATTTTGAAAATGAATATACAAGAAATAAAGTAAGAAATCTATTAATTCCGTATATTCAAAAGGAATTTAATCCGAATTTAATAAAAACAATTGACAGATTATCAAATCTTGTTGCAGAAGAAGAAAATTATATGGACAAGCAAGTAGAAAAAGCATATAAAGAGATGTTAATTAGTGAAAAAGAAAAAGAAATACAATTAGACTTAAAAATATTTAATATCCAAGAAAAAGTAATAAAATCAAGGATTATATTATATACTATAACAAGACTTTTTGGAAATTCTAAAGGTTTAGAAAAGATACATATAGAAGATATAATAAAACTATGTAGCAATAATATAGGTAATAAGTATTTGACTCCAAATAAAAAAATAAAAATATTGATAAAAAATCACAAAATTTACTTCATGAGTCAAGTGTAGAAAGCCGTAACGAAAAACGCTACAACCATTGAAATGTCACAAAAAAGTCATAAAAAAAGTATTGAAAAAATAAAAGTGATATGTTATAAAAGCAATATGAAAACAAAACATAAGGAGGAATTAATTTGAAAAACAGTATTAAAACATTAGCAATGTGGTTAATAATAGGGGTAATTTTTATAGTAGTTTTAACTTCAATTGTAGAAAATAGTGAATCAAAACTACAATATTCTGAATTAATTACAAATATTAATGAAGGGAATGTAGAGTCAATTCAAATAAATTCAGATGGAACAACAGCTACAGTTGAGTTAAAAGATGATAGAATAAGAAAAGAAGTTAATATTCCAGATATGGGTAGCTTTATGACTTATGTAGAAGAATTCTTAAAAGATGGAGCATTTTCTTTAGAAGAAGAATCTCAATCAATATTTATAACAGTACTTAGCTTATTAACACCATTTGGATTATTAATAATATTCTTAATATTCTGGTTCTTCATGATGGGTGGAGTAGGAGGAAACTCAAACCCAGGAAGCAAAACAATGACATTTGGAAAAAGCAAAGCTAGAATGATGACACCTGCTGACAAAAACAAAATTACATTTGATGATGTTGCAGGAGTAGATGAAGAAAAAGAAGAATTAGAAGAAATAGTACAATTCTTAAAAAATCCAAAGAAATTTACAGACATGGGAGCTAGAATTCCAAAAGGAGTTTTATTAGTAGGTCAACCAGGAACAGGTAAAACACTTTTAGCAAAAGCGGTAGCAGGAGAAGCAGGAGTACCATTTTTCATAATAAGTGGTTCAGACTTTGTTGAAATGTTTGTTGGTGTTGGAGCATCAAGAGTAAGAGACTTATTTGACCAAGCTAAGAAAAATGCACCATGTATCATATTCATAGATGAAATTGATGCAGTAGGACGTCAAAGAGGAGCAGGACTTGGTGGAGGACATGATGAAAGAGAACAAACACTAAACCAATTATTAGTTGAAATGGACGGATTTGCAGCAAATGAAGGAGTTATAGTATTAGCTGCAACAAACAGACCAGATGTATTAGATAAAGCATTACTTAGAGCAGGAAGATTTGATAGACAAATAGTAGTAGGATTACCAGATGTAAAAGCAAGAGAACAAATATTAGAAGTACATTCAAGAAAGAAAAGATTAGCAGATGATGTAGACTTAAAAGTTATTGCTAAAAACACATCAGGATTTGCAGGAGCAGACTTAGAAAATGTATTAAATGAAGCAGCGTTACTTGCAGCAAGAAGAAACCTAAATGAAATAGGAATGAGAGAAATCGAAGATGCAATGATAAAAGTAACAATGGGACCTGAAAAGAAAACAAAAGTAAGAAGTGAAAAAGAAAATAAGCTAGTTGCATATCATGAAGCAGGTCATGCAGTAGTAAGTCATTACTTAGAAACACAAGATCCGGTACATGAAATATCAATAGTACCAAGAGGAATGGCTGGTGGATATACAATGTATAGACCAACAGAAGATAAATCATTCATGTCTAAGACAGAAATGGAAGAAAACATTGTATCACTATTAGGTGGAAGAGTTGCAGAAGCCCTTATATTAAATGATATATCAACAGGAGCAAGTAATGACATAGAAAGAGCAACAAAAATTGCAAGAAGTATGGTTACAAAATACGGAATGAGTGAAAGAATTGGCGCATTAATGCTAGGTTCTAGTCAAGAAGAAGTATTTTTAGGAAGAGACTTTGGTCATACTAAGGAATATTCAGAAGAAACAGCAGCAGTAATAGATGAAGAAACAAAGAGAATAGTAGATACAGGATATAACAGAGCAAAACAAATATTATCAGACAATATAGACAAACTACATCAAGTAGCAGGAATATTATTAGAAAAAGAAAAAATCAATGCAGAAGAATTCGAAGCAATCTTTGGCGACAGGGATTAGGGGACGGTCCTAAAAATCCCTAAAAACAGGGATCGAGGGACGGACCTTGAATTCTTTGTGTTGGGATTGAAGGATAGTCTTTAGACAAAGTATTAAAAATGTAGAAATTATGGGCGTACAGTGTACGTCTATTTTTTGTATAATAGGAAAGTAAAAGAGGATATTTAAAAAAAGTTAAATCAATTTGTTTTTTGGATAGATTTAAAAGAGTTGTAAATAAAAAGAATGTAACAAAAAAGTAATAAAAATGTAATAAATAGCTAAAATCTATAATATATCAAGGCAAATTAGTTTTGTAGTAAATGAAAAAGACTAAAAAAACTTGCAAAAAAAATAAAAATATGTCAAAATATGCTTGTGAGATTTTAGTATTGGAGGAAAGAAATGAAAGTAAAGAAATTATTAGCGATATTAAACATTTTGTTTTTAATATTAGCAATGTTGCAAATAAAATCATATGCAGCAGAAGGAGATACTTTTGAATTACAAGTAAATGCATCAGCAAGTGCATTAAATCCGGGTGATGACTTTACAGTTAACTTAGTATTAGATAAAATAAATGTAACAAGTGGAGATCAAGGAATAGGTGCATATCAAGCAAAATTAATATATGATACAAATGTGTTGGAATTAGTTAGTGTAACATCAGCAAGTGGATGGGAAGTTTCACAAAACGAAGGAAATATAATAGCCAATACAAGTAATGGTCAAGTTGTTAAACAAAGAACAAATACAGCTGTAATCAGCTTTAAAGTAAAAAATGATACTACAGTTGGACATACTACTATCTCTTTAGAAAATGTTACAGGTTCTTCAGGTGTGACTATTAGTGGAATAGGTATAAAAAGTATAATTTCTATAGAACAGGAAAATAACAGTGACCAAAATCAAACAGGTGGAAATAATGCAACGGGAAATACAAATACATCTGGAGAAGATAATACAGTAGGAGGAGATACTTCAACAGGTGCTAATAAAACTAATAGTACACCAACAAGAAATAATACAAGTATTGGTTCAAATATAAATTCAAGTACAACAGCAAATAAAGTATTACCTAAGGCGGGATTAACAAATTTCGTAGTAATTTTAATTGCTATTTTAATAATAGTTTCAATAATATTTTTAGTAAAATATAAAATATTGAAATTGAAATAAAGGGATGTAAAGAAAGTAGCAAAAATATATTGCTATTTTCTTTTTTTTGCGATAAAATGAAAGCACCAAAGAGAAAAAAAGAAAAAGTAGGGAAAAACGATGAAAAATTACTATGAAATATTAGAAGTAAATAAAAAAGCCTCTAAAGAAGTAATAGAAAAGGCATATAAAGTATTAGTTAAGAAATATCATCCGGACTTGTATACAGGAAATAGTAAGAAATATGCTGAGAATAAGATAAAAGAGATAAATGAAGCATATAGTGTTTTAACAGATGAATTTATGAAAGAGCAATATGATGTCGAACTTGAAAAGCAAGAGCAGGAACTATTATATAAAAAATATAATCAAAACCAAACTAATAATATAAAAAGCGATATGAATAATGTGAATAATACTAGTAGTAATAGAAAAGAAAACAAAAACCATAAATCACAACGAAATAATAATGAAGAGGCAGAAGATTTTAACGAAAGAATGAAAAAACACAAAGTTGGCTCATTTGGTGGAATAGTTGAATTATGCAAGGAGCTATATAAAAATAAACCTAAAAGGGACGAAATGAAGGAAATTACTAAAAAAGATGTCATAGCATTAATACTGACAGTAATAGTTGTAATACTGATTGGAGTGGCTTTATGGTATATACCATTTACAAATGGATGGATGAGAGAATTGTTATTTGAAAATCCGCTTTTTAATGCAATAGGTTCATTATTTAAATAAAAGCCTGTAATTATTTAAGTTCTAACTATTGACAATAATAGGCCTTTAGGTTATAATTAATAACGTTAAATAGGGTTATCCCACATACACTTTTCGTATGGACCGGAAGGAGGGGAATAAAAAATGTCAGAAATAAAAGTTAATAATGGAAATATAGAAGATGCACTAAGAAGATTTAAAAGACAATGTGCAAGAAATGGAGTACTTCAGGAAGTACGTAAAAGAGAGCACTATGAAAAACCTAGTGTAAAGAGAAAGAAAAAATCAGAAGCAGCTAGAAAAAGAAAATTTTAGTATGAAAATAAAAAGGATTGGATTGGAAGTTAAGGATGTACATATAATGCGGAAACTTCCAATTTTTTTGTTATAATTATGATATATTCTCTAAGTTAAAATATAAAATTTTATTTATTAAATGGCTAACATTATAGAATATACAAATTCTAACATTATAAATCAGGCACCTCTCAAAGACAAGTTTGAGATTCTCCTAATTTATAATTTAAGAATTTGTAATATTCTTTCATTCACACATTTAATTTCATAAAATTGCATATTTTAACTTTTGAATGTAAAAAAAGTTTTAGCTAGTAAATAAAATTTATAAAATTAAAAAATAAGTGTATAATAATAATATTGAAATGAAAAATTGAAAGTCAATAAAAAGGAGGAAGATTTATGCAATATCAAGAAAAAGAAATAAAAAAAGGAATAGAATTCCATGAGCTTAATACAAATAAATTTAAAACAAATCTAGTGGCAGTATTTTTAACAACAGAGTTAACAAGAGAAAATGTAACAAGAAATGCATTAATATCAACTATTTTAAGAAGAGGCTCTAAAAACATGCCTTCACAAGAAGAAATAAGTAAGCAAATGGAAGAAATGTATGGAGCAAGTTTTGACTGTGGATTAGATAAAATTGGAGATAATCAAGTTTTAAAATTCTATATGGAAACAATAAATGATGATTTTATTCCACAACAAAAGGAAAAAATGTTGAAAACTACACTTGAAAAGATACTTGAAATAGTATTTAATCCATATATTGAAAATGGAGAATTCAAAAAAGAATATGTAGAGCAAGAGAAAAATACTATAAAGCAAAGAATAGAAGGAAAAATAGATAATAAAGCAAGATATGCTTTAAATAGATGTATTGAAGAAATGTATAAAGATGAGCCATATGGGTTATATAAATTTGGATATGTTGAAGATTTAGATGCAATAAATGGAAAAAATCTATATGAATATTATCAGGAACTAATAAAAAATTGTAAAATCGATATTCTTGTTTCTGGAATATTGCCAAATGATATAGAAAAAATCATTAAAGAAAACGAAAATATCAAAAATTTACAAGAAAGAGAACCAAAATACGTAATGCCAAAATTAACAACTAGAAATACAGAAAAAGAAAATGTAGTTACAGAATCAATGGAAGTAACACAAGGAAAATTAGTTTTGGGGTTAGATATTAAGTTAGAAGAAGAGAAACAAAAATATGATGCTTTGTTATATAACAGTATTTTAGGTGGAACAGCAAATTCTAAGATGTTCCAAAATGTAAGAGAAAAAGCGCATCTAGCCTATGTTGCAAGTTCTAGTTATATAAGACAAAAAAGCAATATATTTATAAATTGTGGAATAGAAATAAGTAATTATGAAAAAGCATTAGAAATTGTAAAAAAACAAATTGATGATATGAAAAAAGGAGACTTTACAGAAGAAGATATAGAAAATGCTAAAAAAGGAATAATATCAACAATAGATTTAATAGATGATGAGCAAGATACAGGCATCACATATTATTTCGGACAAGAGTTATCAAATAATAAGATAAGTCCAGAAGAGTATAAGGAAATTATACAAAAAGTTCAAAAAGATGATATTGTTAAAATAGCTAATTCAGTAAGTATAAATACAATTTACTTTTTAAAAGACTAAAAGAGGAGGGAAAAATATGCAACTTATAGAAAATTTAAAAGTTAAAGAAAAAGTATATAAAGAAAAATTAGAAAATGGATTAACAGTTATGATAATACCAAAACCAGGTATGAAAAAGAAATATATGATATGGGGGACACATTATGGATCATTAGAAAATGAATTTGTAGTTCCTGGAGAAGAAAAACCAACAGTTGTGCCAAATGGAGTAGCACATTTTTTAGAGCATAAAATGTTTGAACAAGAAAATGGTACAAATAGTTTAGATGTATTAACTGCTTTGGGGGTAGATGCTAATGCATATACAACAAATGACCATACGGCATATTTATTTGAATGTACAGATAATTTTTATGAAGCAATGGACGAATTAATGGATTATGTTCAACATCCATATTTCACAGATGAAAATGTAGAAAAAGAAAAAGGAATAATCGGACAAGAAATCAGAATGTATGATGATTATCCAGAGTGGAAAGTATATTTAAATGCAATTAACGCAATGTATCATGAATGTCCTGTAAAAATAGATATAGTTGGGACAATAGAAACAATTAGCAAAATAGATAAAGATATTTTATATAAATGTTATAACACCTTTTATAACCCATCAAACATGGTAATGGTTATATGCGGAGATTTCAAACCAGAAGAAATGCTAGAAGAAGTTAAAAAAAGATTGATTGATAAAAAAGCAAATGGAGAGATAAAAAGAATATACCCAGAAGAACCAGAAACAATAGTACAAGAAAAAATTGAGCAAAAACTAGAAGTAAGCCAGCCACTATATACAATAGGAATAAAAGATACAATTCAAAGTAATTGTAATCAAAATAAATCAGACTTAGTAAAAAAACATATAGCAATTGAAATATTGTTAAATTTAATAATGGGAAGAAGTTCAAGTTTATTCCAAAAATTATATAAAGATGGAATTATTTATGCTCAACCAGGGCTAAGTTATGAATTTACAAATATTTATGCACATATCTTAATTGATGGTCAATCAAGTAATCCTGATAAGGTTTATGAGGAATTTAAAAAAGAGGTTAAAAATTTAAAGGAAAATGGAATAAATGAACAGGATTTTGAAAGAATTAGAAAAATGATTTATGGTGGATATGTTAAGGAATATAATGATGTGACTGATATTTCTAGAATGTTTTTGGCTGATTTCTTTAAAGGTATTAATAGTTTTGATTATTTGGATGAGATTGAAAGTATTTCAAAGGAATATACTGAACAAGTTTTAAAACAGGTTTTTAGAGAGGATAAAATGGTTCTGTCAATTGTTGAAAAATAGTTAAGAAAAAAATGTTGAAAAAACGGTAGTAAATTCTAAATAGGATTTTTACTGTTTTTATATGTTGCAAAATGTCGAAAATTATAAAAATTCGTCGTACGAAAGTTGCCAAAAACCATTGAAAATACTTGACTTGAGACAAATAATGTGGTAATTTATAAATATACGGAAGATAAATTAAAGAAAAGGAGAGATGATGTATGTTAGATGATGAAATTTGTAGATTAAGAGATAAATTGAATAAAAGTATAGAGAATGGAGAAGATTATAGTGTGATTTATCAATTGAGCATAGAATTGGACGAGCTTATAGCAGAATACTATGCTAAGAATAATAAAAAAAAACTACTATGGGCGGTGACATAGAAAAAACAATTATTAATGAAAAGGAAAAATCAAGTTAAAAAGGCAATTCAGTCAGATTTAAAATCTAACTAATTGTCTTTTAAGTTTTAATAAATAGGCACGATTGTACTTGCTGTTTAACACATTATATAGTAAAATTGAAGCTAGAAATAAATAGAAAGAGAGGTAAGGAAAATGAAGAAATTACCTTATGGAATAAGTGATTATCAAGAATTAATAGAGGACAATTACTACTATGTAGACAAGACAAAATATATAGAAAAACTAGAAAATTTGGCAGAAAAAAGAATAATGTTTTTAAGACCAAGAAAATTTGGAAAAACATTATTTACAAGCATTTTAGAAAATTATTATGATATCAAAAAAACAGAAGAATTTAAGGAATTATATAAAGATACATATATAGGTAAGAATCCTACAAATTTGAAAAATAGCTATCATATATTAAGATTCAATTTTTCAGGAATAGACACAACAAATACAGAGACAACAATAAAAGGGTTTAAAAGGGAAGTTGCATCTTCAATAAAAGTGTTTGTAGAAAAATATGGATTAGACTTTTATATTAATGAAGAAGATGAAGCAGAAAATATACTAGATAATTTAATAAAAGCATTTGGTATTCAAAGAGCAAAAGAGAAAATATATGTAATAATAGATGAATATGACCATTTTGCAAATGAACTATTAGGATTTAATCCAAATCAATTTAAAGATTTGGTATCAAAAAATGGAAAAGTAAGAAAATGGTATGAAATATTGAAAAAGGGAACAGAGAGTGTAATAGATAGAATATTTATAACAGGAGTAGCCCCAATAACACTAGATAGTTTAACATCAGGATTTAATATAGGATTAGATATGACACAAGATAGAGATTTTAATGAAATGATGGGATTTACAGAAGAAGAGTTAAGGAAATTAATGAAAGAACAAAATATATCAAAAGAAGAACAAGAAGAAATATTGCCAATAATGAAAGAAAATTATGATGGATACAGATTTTCCTTAAAAGGAAAAGAAAAAATGTATAATTCAAATATGTGCCTATATTTTTTAAATAGTTATATAAGATTTAAAGAAATACCGAATCAATTAATAGATGTAAATATAGCAAGTGATTATAGCAAATTGGGAAAGATGTTAGATTTGTGCAAAGGAGAAAATAGAGCAGAAATTATAGAAAAAACAATATCAGGAGAAGGAATATTAGCGGATATAGTAGAAAAATTCAATCCAGCGATGGAATTTACAGAAAAAGAATTAGTGTCAATGCTATATTATTTAGGATATTTAACAATATCAGAAGAAAAACTAGGAAAAGCAGAATTAAAAATACCTAATAAAGTAATGCGAGAAATATATTCAGAATACTTTATGAAAATTTTAAATCAAGCAACAGAGATGGAAATAAAAAACAGTGAGTATAATGAAATATTAGAAGAAATAGCGTTAGAAGGAAAAATAGAAGAAAAGCAAAGAGAAGCAAAAGCACAGATAGAAAGATATGCCAATACAGAAGAAATGAAAGATATAGAAAAAATGAATAAGTACACAATAGTAGTTGTAAATGATAAGTTGTATGTAGAAAAAATAAAATCTTAGTAATGATAGTAAAGATGAAAAATGTCACGGTTTTGTGGCATTTTTTCGTTCTTTTCTACTTGCTTTTTTCTGAAAAATATTATATAATCTTTAGCCGAGAAAAAGAAAAAATAATTATAGGTGAGAGATTATGATAGTAAGCCAACAAATATTAGACAGTTTATGTCAAGATGCTGGAGAAAAAAGAACACAAAAAGCAAGAATGTATAAATCATTAGGAAGAGTCGAAATAATAGAAGTAGAATATCAAGACAGTAATAATTTTGCTATAAGGGGAATGGTAGTAGGTTCTGAACCATATAAAACATATATATCAGTAAGTAATGGAGAAATAGATGACATTACTTGTAATTGTCAAGACTATTATAATCACTATGGCGTTTGCAAGCACACATTAGCATCTGTTATGGCATTTGCAGAAGACGAAAACTATAGAAGAAAATATGAAAAGCCAGAAAATATAATAAATGCAAGAAAAGAAAAACTAAATACAAATAATAATATGCAATACAGAAATTTCAGACAAATGGTAAACACATTTTATAACGAAGAAATAGATGGAATTGATAGTGATGACGAAGAATTAAAAAATAAAGGAACAATTCACTTAGAACCTAAAGTAATCTATGACAAATTTTTAGGAGACATGAAAGTAGAATTCAAAATTGGAAACAAAAGAATGTATAAAATAAAAAATCTATCAGAATTTTATACAAGAATGATGGAAAAAGAATTCTATAAATACGGAGAAAAACTACAATTTGTACATACTAAAGAAATGTTTGATGAAGAAAGTCAAAAACTACTTGATTTTTTATTAAAATATGCAGAAATTATAAAATATGCAAATTCAAATTCAAACAGTAATTATCGTTATTATGGAAAAGCACTAAGTGAAACAAGCATTTTGCTAGGAAATAGTGGAATAGATGATTTATTTGAGATATTACAAGGAAAACAAGTAGAATTTCAAAGAGATTATTTAAATGAAAAAATTGAATTTGCAAACGAAGATCCAAAAATATCTTTTACATTAAAAAAGAAATCAGATAATCAATATGTAATTTTGCCAAATGTAGAAATATTTAATGTTAGTATTTTAAAAGGGAAAGAATACAAATACATTTTAGATAGTAAAAAAATATATAGATGTAGTAAAGAATTTGAAAATGCTAATTTAAAACTATTAGAATTTTTTAGACAAAATTATATGACAGAAATAGTTTTAGGAAAAGAAGAATTAACACAGTTATTTTCAATAATAATGCCAAAAGTAAAAGCAGCAATAACAATTGAAAATATATCAGAAGAAGAAATCGAAAAATACAAGCCAAAAGAATTAGTAGTAAAAGTATATTTGGATTTTGATGAGCAGGATTATCTAGTTGCAGATGTGTTATTTTGTTATGAAAATAACGAATTTAATCCATTAGATGAAAAGCAAGAACTAAAATTTCCGAGAAATATGATTCAAGAAACAAAAGCATTAAATATATTTAGAAAAACAGGATTTATGCTAGATACAAAGAATCTAAGATTTATATTACCAGATAATGATAAAATTTATGAATTTTTGACAGAAGATATAAATGTATATATGAAAAGGTTTGAAGTTTTAGCTACTGAAAAATTTAAAACAAAGCAAATTAGACAAGCAAAAATTGGCAATATCGGAGTGAAGGTTGAAAATAACTTATTATCAATAGATTTAAATGATTTAGATATAGATATAAAAGAATTACAAAAGATAATGGAAAAATATCAATTAAAAAAGAAATATCATAGGCTAAAAGATGGTAGTTTTTTAAACTTAGAAGATAATAAAGAAATTGACTTTTTAGATAAACTTGTTACCGGAATGGATATTGATTATAAAGAACTAGAAAAAGGAGAAGTGGTTTTACCTGCTTATAGAAGTTTATATTTAAACCAGTTATTAAAAAGTAAAAAAGGTATACAAGTAACAAAAAATAGTGAATATAGAGAAATAGTAAATAATTTAGATAAAGACCATTTAGAAGATGAAATCCAAATACCAGAAAATTTAAATAATGTTTTAAGATATTATCAAAAAACAGGATTTAAATGGTTAAAGATTTTAGATTCATATAAATTTGGTGGAATACTTGCAGATGATATGGGACTTGGAAAAACTATTCAAATGTTATCTGTAATTGTTGATTATGCAGAAAAAGCAAGAAGTAAAAATAGAGTAGACAATTTTGAAGAAAATAAAAACGAATCAATCGACCAAAAAGAAAATAGCAATTTTCAAAAAGAAACTAAAAGAGCAAGTCTAGTTGTTTCACCAAGTTCACTAACATTAAACTGGCAAAATGAAGCAAATAAATTTGCAAAAGATTTAAAAATATTAGTAATAAGGGGAACTTTGTCAGAAAGAAAAAGACAAATAAGAGAAATAGAAAACTATGATTTAGTCATTACATCATATGACTTATTAAAAAGAGATATAGACTTATATAAAGATAAGAAATATCAATTTAGATATATAATAGCAGATGAAGCACAATATTTAAAAAATAGTAATACACAAAATGCAAAAGCAATAAAACAAATAAAAGCAGACACAAGATATGCGTTAACAGGAACGCCAATAGAAAACTCATTAGCAGAATTGTGGTCAATATTTGACTTCATCATGCCAGGATATTTATTTACATATAAGCAATTCAAAGCAATGTATGAAGTACCAATAGTAAAAGATAATGATGAAAAAGCAATGGCAAAATTAAAAATGCTAATAGAACCATTTGTACTAAGAAGAAATAAAAAAGAAGTTTTGACAGAATTACCAGATAAAACAATAACAGTATTAAATAATGAAATGGAAGAAGAGCAAAGAAATATCTATCTAACGTACTTGGCGCAAGCAAAACAAGACTTATTCCAAGAAATAGAATTAAATGGATATGAAAAAAGTCATATGCAAATATTAGCAGTACTAACAAGATTAAGACAGATATGTTGCCACCCAAGCCTATTTATCAAAGACTATAAAGCAGGAAGCGGAAAACTAAATCAATGTATGGAAATAGTACAAGATGCAATAGAAGGAGGACACAAAATATTACTATTTTCAGGATATACATCAATGTTCCCAATAATAGAAGAAGAATTAAAAAGGAAAAACATTCAATATTATAAACTAACAGGAAGCACAAAAGTGGACGAAAGAATAAGAATGGTAGATGAATTTAATAGTAATTCAGACATAAAAATATTCTTGATATCATTAAAAGCAGGAGGAACAGGATTAAACCTAACAGGTGCAGATATGGTAATACATTATGACCCATGGTGGAATATATCAACAGAAAATCAAGCAACAGACAGAGCTTACAGAATTGGACAAAAAAATAATGTACAAGTATATAAACTAATAACAAAAAATTCAATAGAAGAAAAAATATACGAATTGCAACAAAAAAAATTAGAATTAGTAGACAACATGCTAAGTACAAAAACATCATTTATAAACAAATTATCAAGAGAAGAAATAATGAATTTATTTAATTAATTTTGGTCACTGTGGTCACTTTGGGGACAGGTTCGAAGTGACCATTTTTGGTTAGTTTGGGGACGCTACTTTCAAAAGTCGTTTTTATAGAATTGGGTATTGTAATGAAAGTAAGTTTTTGATATACTTTTTTCAAAGGTGTGTGATAAAGTTGAAAAGAAATGGGTATCAGGAATTCGAAGAAAGACAGAACTTAAAAAGAGCTAAACAATTAAATTTAAATTTGATTGAGAGTATAGATAGTTATAATAAAATGCCAAAAGAGGATTTAGAGAAAAGGATAGAAGCACTAAGGAAGGTAATTCAATGTTTTGAAGAGTTAATGGAAGAAGCATTTGACGTAGATGAGAATGCGTATGCTAAATTTAGAGATAAACTAAATTATTTAGAATTTAGAAAGAATTATATTGAGAGATATGGATTAGAAGAATTTGATATTAAGGAAGTTAGAAGAGAAGCGGAAGAGATGAAAAATAAAGAGGAACAGATGATGAAACAAAATCATGAAGAAATAGCTAAAGCACAACAAAATAATAGAAAAGAAAATGGAGAAGAAAGATGAATGAATATATTACAGTAATAGGTGGAGGATTAGCTGGATGTGAAGCGGCATATCAAATTGCAAAAAGAGGAATAAAAGTAAAACTATATGAAATGAAGCCTAAAAAATTTTCACCCGCACATAACAATAAGGATTTAGCTGAAATAGTTTGTAGTAACTCTTTTAAGTCCAATTTATTAACAAATGCTTGTGGATTATTGAAAGAAGAATTAAGAAGATTAGATTCCCTATTGATAAAAATAGCAGATGAAACAAGCGTGCCAGCTGGACAAGCCTTAGCAGTAGATAGAGAAGAATTTTCTCATAAAGTTACAGAGATGATAAAAAATAATGAATTAATCGAAATTATAAATGAAGAAGTAACAGACATCGAAGGTATAGCTAAAGACGGAATTGTTATAGTTGCAACAGGTCCATTAACATCTGATGGGCTAGCAAAGCAAATACAAGAAATAACTGGACAAGACAAGCTGTATTTTTATGATGCTGCAGCTCCAATAGTTTCAAAAGATAGTATCAATTTTGATATAGCATTTTATGGTGATAGATATAACCAAGAGAAACAGAAAGAAGAAACGATAGAACAATGGAATGAAAGACTAGAAAAGCAAGAAAGTGAAGAACAAAGTTATATAAATTTGCCAATGTCAAAAGAAGAATATGAAAGTTTTTGGGAAGAACTTGTGAATGCAGAAGTTGTAACATTACATGAATTTGAGAAAAGAGAAATATTTGAGGGATGTATGCCTATAGAAATAATGGCAAAAAGAGGAATAGATACTTTGAGATTCGGACCATTAAAACCAGTAGGATTTGATGATCCAAGAACTGCAAAAAGACCATATGCTTTAGTGCAACTAAGACAAGATGATAAACAAGCAAGTATATATAATTTGGTGGGATTTCAAACAAACTTAAAATATGGAGAGCAAAAAAGAGTATTTAGCATGATACCAGGACTAGAAAATGCAGAATTTGTTAAATATGGTGTAATGCATAGAAATACATATATAAATTCTAGTAAATTATTAGATGAAACATATAATTTAAAGACAAATAAAAATATATATTTCGCAGGACAAATAACAGGAGTAGAGGGATATGTTGAATCAATTTCATCTGGATTAGTTGCAGGAATAAATGCAGTTAGTAGATGGCAAGGTTTTCGAAAACGAGGATTTGGGTATGGAGGAAAAAATCATGACATAATTTTTTCAGAATTTACGGTAATAGGAGCATTAGCTAAATATATTTCTACACCTAATGAGAAGTTCCAACCAATGAATGCAAATTTTGGTATATTACCAGAATTAGAAGGCAAAAAGATAAGAGATAAAAAAGAAAGATATATGAGGCTGGCAGAAAGAAGTATTACAAATATTACTAAAATATGACATTTTGATTAAAAAAGACAAAAATTTACATAATTCTATTGCAAGAATTATGTTTTTTTGTTATAATTATTTATAAGTGATATTTTAATAAGAATATTTGTATATTCTGAAAGGGGTAAAAAAATGGAGAAAAATAGAACAGAAGATATAATTAAAAATTATGAAAAAACTGAAAAAAACTTTACTAGAACAGGTAAAAATACTAAGTATTTAGAAAAGTTAGCTGAAATTAAAGACATTCAAGTAGAACAAAATAGAGTGAAAATACATATCGAAAATCTAGAGAAAGAAGAAAAAGGTATATCTGATAAAGCCTTAAAAGAAGAATATCAAAGACAGATAGCAGAAAGCAAAAAAGAATTAGAAGATAGAAATGCTGAAATTGAAAAATTAGAAAATGAAAAACAAGAAATGTTAGTTCAGAAAAAAAGAGATGAAAGAGTATTAAGAGAAAATATTAGAAGGCAAGTTAATGAACTACAAGATAAAACTAGAAAAGAATTAATGGGAGAAAAACAAAGCCTAGATGCTCAAATTTCATCTAAGAAACTTGAATTAGAAGAAAAAAAGAATGAGCTAGATAAGAAAAAAATGGAAGAATCTCAATTTGTATATAGTTATTCAGAAAATAATGGTCAAGATCTTAGAAAATTAAGAGAAGAAACACAGAGAGTTGAGAAAGAAACAAAAAAATTAAGTGAAGAATTAAATTCATTAGAAAGCTTATCAAATAGATGTGAAGATTATAGACAAAAATTAGTTACACCTTTCAAAATGCCACCTGAGTTACCAGATGATAAGATTTATCTAGGATATGAAAAAGAAAAAGAGCAAAATACTGATAAAAAAACAAGTGATAAGCAAAAAGATGAAAAAACAAATAATGAAGTTGAAGATAAAAATGTTTTCGAAACAAATGAGATAATAAATAATGTTAAAAGTGACATGGAAAAAGAAAACAAAAATTATTCAAACATCCATTTGGATTCAAATGAAAAGATACAAGAAAATCCAATTAATGGAGCTATGAGAAAAAATGATAAAAACGTTTTTGAAACAAATGGAATTATAAATGATGTAAGAAGAGAAATGGGATTAAAACCGGAAATAGTTACACCAATCGGTAAAAAAGGCGAAGGAAAAGAAAAAAGTAATAAAATAACTTATATTGAAATTCAAGAAGCAGATGGAAATATTTTTTATAAAGATGAAAATGGAAAAGAAGATAAAATTTCTATTGCAGAAGTTTTAGAAAGTAAGAAATCTCAATTTAGAAGATTAGATATAAAGAATATATGCAAAGAAATTGCAGGGGGAAGATTTGGAGCATTCCTATTAGGAAGAAAAGTAAATCCAGAGATTGT
The DNA here is from genome assembly GCA_944386755.1 of uncultured Clostridia bacterium. Lineage (GTDB taxonomy): Bacteria > Bacillota > Clostridia > TANB77 > CAG-508 > CAG-269. Next base: position 51,125 of record CALXCF010000010.1, read on the forward strand.
AAGTGTATTACAACATGATACAGAACAATTAAAAGATTATATAACTAGTATTTATCAGAAAAAAGAATTACCATTTGAATTAACACATAATTTAGATGGAATAGGAATATTAGACAAAATAAAAATGAATAAATTTGCTAGAAATGAAGAAAAATTAGGAGCAAGAGTTATTGGGAAGTTGTTTGATAGAAATAAAGCAATAGACAATGTTAAAAATAGTAAGATGCTTAATGCTGCAAAAGAAGGACTTGACAAAGGTGTTACTGTAGCAAAAGAAAAATCTGTTAAATTAAAAGATAAAGCGAAAGATTTTGTACCAAAGATTTCAAATAAGGATAATCATATTGAAGAAAAAGCAAATGAGGCTGTAAAACAATCACAAGAGCAAACTGCAAAAGATGTACAAGAAATAATGAACCAAAATGATAAAGAAGAAGTTAAATAAGAATAAGAAAAAAATTCCAAGTTTTTGTTGACTTCTTGAGCAAAAAATGATAAAATAATAACCGTTACGATAAAGTGCATGAATTATGCAATTCCGTAACGGTCTTTTGATTTTTATGAACATGAATATTTCAGAAATATTACATGGAAAAATCATAAAAAATAATTAAAATAAAATAGGAGGTGAAATTTAAGTGCCAACAATTAATCAATTAGTAAGAAAAGGTAGAAAAACAGGAGTAACAAAATCAACTGCACCAGCTTTACAACATGGATATAACATGAAAAACAAAAAGCAAACTAATAGCAGATCTCCACAAAAAAGAGGAGTATGTACAGTTGTTAAAACAGTTACACCTAAAAAGCCAAACTCAGCTTTAAGAAAAGTTGCCAGAGTTAGACTTTCTAATGGTTATGAAGTTACATCTTATATCCCAGGTATAGGACATAACTTACAAGAACACAGTGTTGTATTAATTAGAGGTGGTAGGGTAAAAGACCTTCCAGGTGTTAGATACCACATCATCAGAGGAACATTAGATACAGCAGGTGTTAAAGATAGAATGCAAGCGCGTTCTAAGTATGGGGCTAAGAAACCTAAAAAATAGTCTAAAACAAATGAAATCAGGCATCTTGCACATTTTCGCTAAGATAAGTCAAACTTCGACGTACCAACGTACGCCTTCAGCTTGCCTTACTTATCAAAAATGCACAATATACCTAATTTGCTTTGTTTTAGTAGAAATCAATCAAAAAACTCAATTGATAATTAGCTCAAATTAAATCAAATGTGGTGCTTGTAATTCTACTAAACTTAAGGTACTTAAATTTAGAATAGATTATATAGCACTATACGGAAAAGAGGAAAACTTTTCAGAGTACCGAGAATACTTAAAATAAGTATTCAAGATGGGGAAAACTAAAAACTTTTGATCATTCATTCATACGAGGAGGGGATACTCCTTAAGCTGAATGGAAATGACTAAGAGGTAAAGGAGTGTCCCCTGTCAATAGAAAGAAGGAGGGAAGAATAGTGCCAAGAAAAGGATATGTAGCAAAAAGAGAAGTATTACCAGATCCAATATATAATAGCAAAGTTGTTACAAAATTAGTAAACAACATAATGTTAGATGGAAAGAAAACAGTTGCTCAAAAAATAGTTTATGATGCATTTGATATCATAAAAGAAAAAGAAGGAAAAAATCCTTTAGAAGTATTTGAAGCAGCTTTAGAAAATGTTATGCCAGTTCTAGAAGTTAAAGCTAGAAGAGTTGGTGGAGCAACATACCAAGTTCCATTAGAAATTAGACCTGAAAGAAGACAAACTTTAGGTTTAAGATGGTTAGTAACATATGCTAGAAATAGACATGAAAAAACTATGGCTGAAAAATTGGCTGGTGAAATTATGGATGCAGTAGCTGGAAACGGTGGAGCATTCAAGAAGAAAGAAGATACACATAGAATGGCAGAGGCTAATAAGGCTTTCGCACATTACAAATGGTAAAAAACGAATGAAAAGCAGCATCTTGCACATTTTCGTTTCTTATACAGCCTTCGATGTACAAAGAGTACACCTTCAGTCTATATAATTCAACGAAAATGTACAATATACTACTTTTGCTTCGTTTTAAAAATAGTAGAATTTTTATTAAAATCATCAATCTGCACATTTTGGTTATCCAGTCCAGATTTCGACGTACCATCGTACGCCTTCAACCTGTCCTAGCTAATCCAAAATGCACATCTTAACGATTTTAATGATAATTTAAGAAATATAGTTAAAAACAATTCTATGTAAATAAAAATATTTGAAATTTATTAGAAACTATAAAATTTAATAAATTCGATTTTTAGCTAGGAAAACGAGCAAAAATATTTGAAATAATACTTGTGTATATTGAAAATATTTTTGAGAAGTTTGACAACGCTAAAAACGAATTTAGTGAATTTTAACTTAGGAAGGGGGAAAATAAAATAATGGCAGGAAGAGCATACCCACTAGAAAGAACTAGAAATATAGGAATAATGGCACATATAGATGCCGGAAAAACAACAACAACAGAAAGAATATTATTTTATACAGGAAAAACACATAAAATAGGGGAAGTTCACGAAGGTGCTGCTACAATGGACTGGATGGAACAAGAGCAAGAAAGAGGTATAACAATTACATCTGCTGCTACAACCTGTTTCTGGAACAATAATAGAATTAATATTATTGACACACCAGGACACGTTGACTTTACAGTAGAAGTTCAAAGATCTCTAAGAGTTCTTGACGGTGCAGTTACAGTTTTAGCTGCAAAAGGTGGAGTTCAACCACAAACAGAAACAGTTTGGAGACAAGCAGACAAATATCAAGTTCCAAGAATGGTATATGTAAATAAAATGGATATAACAGGAGCTAACTTTATGCTTTGTGTTGATCAATTGAAAAATAGATTAAAAGCAAACGCAGTTCCAGTTCAATTACCAATTGGAGCAGAAGACAATTTCCAAGGAATTGTTGACTTAATTAAAATGAGAGCTTTCATTCATAAAGATGATTTAGGAAAAGAAATTGAAGAAACAGATATTCCTGATGATATGAAAGATTTAGCTCAAGAATATCATGACAAAATGATAGAAGCAGTTGCAGAACAAGACGAAGAATTAATGATGAAATATTTAGAAGGTGAAGAATTAACAGTAGAAGAAATCAAAAAAGGTTTACGTGCTGGAACAATTGCGAACACAATAGTACCAGTTACATGTGGTTCTTCATACAAAAACAAAGGTGTTCAAGAATTATTAAATGCAATAGTTGATTATATGCCATCACCATTAGATATACCACATATCAAAGGTGTTGACTTAGATGGTAATGAAGTTGAAAGAAAAACTGATGACAATGAACCATTTGCAGCTTTAGCATTTAAAATTGCAACAGACCCATTTGTTGGAAAATTATGTTTCTTTAGAGTATATTCAGGAACATTAGAATCAGGTTCAACTGTATTAAACTCTAATAAAGATAAAAAAGAAAGAATAGGAAGAATTCTTCAAATGCATTCTAATCACAGAGAAGATATTGACAAAGTATATGCTGGAGATATTGCAGCAGCTGTTGGTATTAAAGAAGTAACAACAGGAGATACTTTATGTGATATAGATCATCCTGTAATATTAGAATCAATGGAATTCCCAGAACCAGTTATAGACGTTGCTATTGAGCCAAAAGATAAAGTAGCTCAAGAAAAAATGGGAATTGCTTTAGCAAAACTTGCTGAAGAAGATCCAACATTTAAAGCATATACAAATCAAGAAACTGGTCAAACTATTATCGCTGGTATGGGTGAATTACACCTAGATATCATCGTTGATAGATTAAAAAGAGAATTCAAAGTTGAATGTAATGTAGGTAAACCACAAGTTGCTTACAAAGAAACAATTAGAAATAAAGTAAAAGTTCAAGGTAAATTTATTCGTCAATCTGGTGGTAAAGGACAATATGGTGACGTTTGGTTTGAAATGGAACCATTAGAGCCAGGTAAAGGAATTGAATTCGAAAGCAAAATCGTTGGAGGAGCAGTTCCAAAAGAATACATTAAACCAATTGAACAAGGTATGAGAGAAGCTGCTGAAAGCGGTATCTTAGCTGGATATCCAGTTATAGATTTCAAATGTACATTAGTTGATGGTTCATACCACGAGGTTGACTCATCAGAAATGGCATTTAAAATTGCTGCTTCAATGGCATTCAAAGAAGGATGTAAACAAGCTAAATCAGTTATCCTAGAACCTATCATGAAGGTTGAAATAACAGTTCCAGAAGAATACATGGGAGATGTTATAGGAGATGTTAATGCTAGACGTGGAAGAATGGAAGGTATGGAAGGAAATGATGGAATGCAAGATATTCACGCATTTGTACCACTTTCAGAAATGTTTGGTTATGCAACTGATTTACGTTCTAAGACTCAAGGTAGAGGTACTTATACTATGGAACCTTCTCATTATGAAGAAGTACCTAAATCAGTTCTTGATAATATAGTGGCATCTCGTGCTAAAAACGCCTAAATTTAACCTAAAATCATTGTCCTGCACATTTTTTCAAGATTAATTCAAACCTCGATGTACAAAAAGTACACCATCGGCTTGAATTAACTTTCAAAAACGCACATTACAACGATTTTATGCTAAATTGAATGTATAAAATAAAATTTAGAAATACTAAAATATAATTTTATACGTTTAAAAATAGATGAGTAGCTAAATACATTTATAGTTTAAAGGAAAGTATTTATATAATAATTTATTAAAAAGGCTTGATTTTTTCAATAAAATGTTATAAAATGCTTTTACTAAAAGAACTTTAGTTATTAAATTTAAAATTATATAAAGGAGTAAAAGAGAATGAGAAAAATCTTCTCTTTTGCCCAAATTAAAAAGGAGGATTTAAACAATGGCAAAAGCAAAATTTGAAAGAACAAAACCACATGTTAACATTGGTACAATCGGTCACGTAGACCATGGAAAAACAACAACAACAGCAGCTATTACAAAATATTTATCATTATTAGGTCAAGCTCAATATGAAGCATATGATCAAATTGACGGAGCACCAGAAGAAAAAGCAAGAGGAATCACAATCAACACAGCTCACGTAGAATATGAAACAGAAAAGAGACACTACGCACACGTAGACTGTCCAGGACATGCTGACTATGTAAAGAACATGATTACAGGTGCAGCTCAAATGGATGGTGCTGTATTAGTAGTTTCAGCAGCTGATGGACCTATGCCACAAACAAGAGAACACATCTTATTAGCTAGACAAGTTGGTGTTAAATACATCGTTGTTTACTTAAATAAATGTGATATGGTAGACGATCCAGAATTATTAGAATTAGTTGAAATGGAAGTTAGAGACTTATTAACAGAATATGATTTCCCAGGAGATGAAATTCCAATTATAAAAGGATCTTCATTAAAAGTTCTAGAAAGTACATCTACAGATCCTAATGATCCTGTATATGCACCTATGAAAGAATTATTAGATGCAATTGATAACTATATTCCAACACCAGAAAGACCAGTTGATCAACCATTCTTAATGCCAGTTGAAGACGTATTCACAATTACAGGACGTGGAACAGTTGCAACAGGTAGAGTAGAAAGAGGAACAGTTAAAGTTTCTGATGAAGTTGAAATCATTGGTTTATCAACAGAAAGAAAGAAAACAGTTATTACAGGTGTAGAAATGTTCAGAAAATTATTAGACCAAGCTGAAGCTGGAGATAATATCGGAGCATTACTAAGAGGAATCGATAGAAAAGAAATTGAAAGAGGTCAAGTTCTTTGTAAACCAGGAACAATTCATCCACATACAAAATTCACTTCAGAAGTTTATGTATTAACTAAAGAAGAAGGTGGAAGACATACACCATTCTTCAA
>CALXCF010000011.1 GCA_944386755.1 uncultured Clostridia bacterium
GGAAAAGAAGATAATAAATTGCAAAATGTTGGCTAAATAAAAAATAGTCATAACGGAATATTAGGACAATTATCGTGTTATTAATACTAGCAGCAGCATCAATTGCAACACTAACAGGAGAGAATGGAATATTAACAAGAGCAAGTGATGCAAAAATAGAAACAGAAAAAGCAACAGAAGAAGAAATACTCAAATTAGCCATTATAAGTGCAAAAATTTCTAATGATGGAACTCAAGAACTAACTTCTAGCAAGTTACAAGAAGAGTTAGATAAGCAGAACCAGAATATTCAAGAAAAAGTAACTGTAGTAGATGCTCGATATGGAATACTAGAAGTAATATTTGAAGATAGTCAAAGAGGATATAAAATATCAGAAAATGGAGAGATTTACGATTTATCTTATATTCCTTATACTGATATTTATGTATATTTGTGTAGTGATGGAACATTATTATTTAGTAATAGTGAAAATGTTTCAGAAAAAAACATAGAAAAAAGTTATGGAAATATAAAATTTCAAACTTTTGAAGAAATACAAATAGACGACATTTATACTGCACAAACACCTTGGATTAATGATAGAGAAAATATCACAAGTATTGAAATACTTAATAATGTAGTACCAGTAGGTAATTTGAATTGGTTTGCTGGCTGTTATAATGCATCTAATATTGATTTAACTAATTTAAATACTACATATATTGTTAGTATGAGAGATATGTTTGCTCGGATGTCGTAGTTTAACAGATATAGATTTAAGTACAGTAAATTCAACAAATGTATCATCAATGCATGGAATGTTCTATGATTGTGACACATTAATTACAATTGATTGTAGTTATTTAGATACTAGTAATGTGACAGATATGAGTAGTATGTTTAGTAGATGTGCTAACTTAAAAACTTTAAATTTAAGTATGCTTAATACTAAAAATGTAGAAACAATGCGATCAATGTTTCTTGATAGTGATAAATTGGACGAGATAAACTTAAATAACATTGATACGAGTAATGTTATTTCTATGTATGGAATGTTTTATAATTGTTCTTCACTTTTAACTTTAGATTTAAGAAATTTTAATACAAAAAAAGTATCAGATATGTGTAATATGTTTAGACAATGTACTAACCTTGATAATATCTATGTTGGAGAGAATTGGATTGTAAATGAAGAAACTGATATTAGTAATATGTTTTATAACTGTGGTGTTAATGAAGTAACAAAATAAAATATTAATAAAATAAAAATTTTTAACAAAAATTGAAAATTATTACTATTTAATAATATAATAATATTTTGCATGACAGAATTGATTTTATTGTAGTCATTTAAAGAATTATATTGCTAAAATTCAAAAAAAGTTATAAAAAACGATCATACAAAATTATGTATGGTTGTTTTTTTATTCTATATATGCTTTATATGCAACCATATTTATCGTGTTATTAATACTAGCAGCAGTATCAATAGCAATATTAACAGGATAAAATGGGAAGATATCGATAGTACTAAATGTAATAAGTTTAAGAGGCATTAATGTATCAACAATGTTTAGTAAAGCACAAACATTAAGTAAAACAAATATAGATGCACATATGTTAAAATATACAGAATGAGGAGCAGTAGCATATTTAACACAAAGTCAATATAGAAGAAATGGAACAGAAGTAAGTGTAAACCAATGTAGTAGTTATATAACTGGAGCAGGAAGGGGAATATGAGCAAAAACTGATAATCCAATATATAATTCGACTTATAATAGTAGTACAATAACAGACGACCAAAGATATGATGGAAACATAGGAAAATTATCAAGTACAACAGGAAATGTATATGGAATATATGATATGTCAGGAGAAGCATATGAATATGTAATGGGAGTATATGGAACAAATGATTTTCCAACAATAGGAAGTTCAGGATTTACAGAAATTCCAGATAGTAAATACTACGACTTATACACAACTACAAGTGCCAACAATATACGTGGTGCTTTCTTTTACGATACTTTTAGTGCGGGAGTTTTCTTCTTCGGTAGGGTCTATGGGAGGTGGCTACAGCGACTTCAGTTTCCGTGTATGTCTTCCAGTATAGTAATGTGATATCTGTTATCTGATAAATACCAAAAAAAAATTGACATAACATAAAATACGATATATAATATTCCTAGTTTAAATCTTTTTGTTTTATTAAAAAATTCTATTTTATTTCTTTTAACAATATCCAAAATACAAAAATAAACTAGGAAGGTGATGCATATTGAGTTTAGATTTAATAAATGATATAGTAAATAAAGTAAAAGAAAGTGACTTTGTAAATAACTTTATGGAAGAACTTTCAAACCACTTAGCAAATGTTAAAGAAAAAGGAGAAAACCAAATGAGCAATGAGAATAATAATTTGAATGAATTAAATGAAGTTAGGAAAGAAAATGAATTATACCAAGTTGTGGACTTTAGTTCCAAAGGAGTTTATTTGCAAAATATGAGCACAAATAAAGTGTTTGAAGAAACTAATATACCACAAAACTTAAAGAATAAAATAGGAAATGATTATATTTTAAGATATAAAAACGGTGAGTATATTTTTGAAGAAAAATTAACAGATGATTTTATGAATGGTTTAATAGATATACAAGAATATCAAAAAAGAAATTCGACCAAGTAAAATTAGCTTGCAAAAAATAAAATATTATGCTAGAATTACAGCCAGTAGAATATAAATATATTTTACTGGCTATTAATACCTAAAGAAGGTGAAAATTATGATAAAATTTACAAAAATGCAAGGGCTAGGGAATGATTATGTCTATATGGATGCAATCCATCAAAAAATAGAAAATGAATCATCTCTAGCTCAATTTGTTAGTAATAGGCACTTTGGAATAGGTTCAGACGGATTAATTTTAATATGTAAAAGTGATATTGCTGACTTCAAAATGAGAATGTTTAATTCAGATGGAAGCGAGGCAGAAATGTGTGGAAATGGCATACGTTGTGTTGGAAAATTTGTATATGACAAAGGCCTTACAGATAAAACAACAGTAACTATAGAAACACTTGCAGGAATTAAAACATTAGAACTAAATACAAAAGATGGAAAGGTAGAAACAGTAAAGGTTGATATGGGAGAACCTATATTAAATCCAAAAGAAATACCAGTTATTTCAGATGAAGAACCAGTTAAAAATTTAATGCTAGAAGCTGAAGAAAGAAAATTCAAATTTACTTGTGTATCTATGGGAAATCCTCATGCAATAACAGAAGTGGAAGATACAGATAAATTTGATGTAGAAAAATATGGTAAAGTGTTGGAAGTTGATAAGGCTTTTCCAAATAAAACAAATGTGGAGTTTATACAAATAGTTGATAAAAATCATGTTAAAATGAGAGTTTGGGAAAGAGGAGCAGGAGAAACTCTTGCATGTGGTACAGGAGCATGCGCCACAGCTGTTGCTTGTTATCTTAATGGAAAAACTGATAAAAATGTAGAAGTTGAATTACTAGGTGGAAAATTATATATAGAATGGAATGAGGAAAATAATCATATATATATGACAGGACCAGCTGTTACAGTTTTTGAAGGTATGTTAGAGATATAATTTATAAAATAAAAAAAGAGAGCCTCAAGTGAGGCTACTCGTTTGAAGGTTTCAGATGTTTTAACAATTCTGCTTTTTCTTCATCAGAAAGTGAAACAAGAAGAGAAAATGTTAAATCATCTAAGTATTCACTGGAAATTAGATGCCGAAAATCGGTCTTCCATGTTAAGTCAAGTTCGCAATAGGCACGAAGAGTACTGAATAATTCTTCGTTTTCCAGTGCTTCTATGACTGAATTAGTAACAATGAAGTTTGTCTTTTCCAAAAGTTGTTGCTCAATAAATTTTACTTTATTCATATATACCTCCAATATGAATCTACACAGTAGGTTACATAAATATTATAACAAAATTTTACATAAAAATCAAATTTGAAAGGAGAAATAATAATGAGTTATATTAATGAAAATTTTTTAAATATGCAAGATAGCTACTTGTTTTCAACAATAGCAAAAAAAGTAGCAAAATACACAGAAGAAAATCCAGACAAAAAAATCATAAAATTAGGAATAGGAGATGTTACAAAGCCAATAGTACCAGCATGTATAGAGGCAATGCATAAAGCGGTAGATGAAATTGGAACAAAAGAAGGATTTAAAGGATATGGGCCAGAACAAGGATATGAATTTTTAAGAAACGCAATAGTTCAAAATGATTATAAAGCAAGAGGAATAGATATTAAAGCAGATGAAATATTTGTATCAGATGGTGCAAAATGTGATTGTGGAAATATAGTAGATATATTTGCTGAAGATAATAAAGTTGCAATTACAGACCCAGTATATCCAGTATATTTAGACACAAATGTAATGTCAGGAAGAAGTGGGAAATATAACAAAGAAAAAGACATGTATGAAAATATTGTATATTTACCAGTAACAGCTGAAAATAATTTCAAACCAGAATTACCAAAAGAAAAGGTAGATATGATATATCTATGTTTCCCAAATAATCCAACTGGAACAGTATTAACAAAAGAAGATTTAAAAGTTTGGGTAGACTATGCTAAAGAAAATAATAGTATTATTCTATATGATGCAGCATATGAAGCATTTATAACAGAAGAAGATATACCACATAGTATCTATGAAGTAGAAGGAGCAAAAGATGTTGCAATAGAATTTAAGAGCTTTTCAAAAACAGCAGGATTTACAGGAGTTAGATGTGCATATGTAGTAATTCCACATACAGTAAAAGGATACACAAAGGCTGGAGAAGAAATTGAATTAAATAAATTATGGAATAGAAGAACTTGCACAAAATTTAATGGGGTATCATATGTGGTACAAAGAGCTGCAGAAGCTACATATTCAGAAGAAGGTAAGAAGCAAATTAGAGCTAATATTGAAAGCTATTTAGAAAATGCAAAGATAATAAAAAATGGATTAGAGGATGCAGGATTTACAACATATGGAGGTGTTAATTCACCATATATTTGGTTACAAGTACCTCAAGGCATGACTTCATGGGAGTTCTTTGATAAATTACTAGAAGAAGTAAATGTTGTTGGAACACCAGGAAGTGGATTTGGACCACATGGTGAAGGATATTTTAGATTAACTGCTTTTGGTACTAAAGAAAATTCAATAGAAGCAATTGAAAGAATAAAGAATTGGAGGGATTAGGGGACGTTCTTTCAATCCCAGTGAGATGGATTTAGGGACACTCTTAAGATAACAAATTAAAAGATTTCGTAGTAAATTACGAAGTCTTTTATAATTGAAAAAAAATAAGCAATATTAAAAACAAATTTTCGCTAAAACGGTTGACTTTTTCTAATGTAAAATATATAATACGTGAGAGCAATAATAATATTTTAAATAAGTAAATTTATAAATGTTAAATAAAAATTAGTGGAAGGAATGATAATAGTAATGAAAGAAAATATAAAACAACAATATTTAGATTTATTAAAAACAGTAAAGAGAGAAGGAATAGACGACTTAATAAATTTTTTAGAAAAATCGGATTTTTTCAAAGCGCCAGCAAGTACAAGATTTCATGGAAGTTTTGAAAGTGGATTAGCAGAGCATAGTTTAAAGGTGTATGAAATTTTAAAACATAAGGTAGAACATTGTGTAGAGCCAATAAATATACCAGAAGAATCAATTATAATAATAGGATTATTACATGATATATGCAAAACAAATTTTTATAAAGTAGATTACAGAAATGCAAAAAATGCTTTAGGAGTATGGGAAAAAGTGCCGTATTATACAATAGATGACACAATTCCATATGGACATGGAGAAAAATCAGTTATGATGATTACAGAATATATGAAATTAACACCAGAAGAAAAATATTCAATTAGATGGCATATGGGATATACAGAACCAAAAGAAATATATAACACAATTGGTGCAGCATATAAAAAATATCCAATAGCATTATTAACACATGAAGCAGATTTAGAGGCAACATATTTTTATGATATATAATGAATAATTTTAGTGTGACAAAAGAAAGGAATGTATAAGATGTTAGCATATATAAAAGGAACTTTAGAAATGAAAATGACTGGATATGTAGTAATTGATGTAGGAGGATTAGGTTACAAAGTATTTATGTCAGAAGCAGGAATGGATAAATTGGGGAATATTGGAGATACTGTTAAAGTACATACATATTATAGAGTTAGAGAAGATGATATTAGTATTTTTGGTTTTAATACATTAGAAGAATTAAAAATGTTTGAGTTATTAATTGGTGTAAGCGGAGTTGGTGCAAAAACAGCATTAACAATGCTTGCAGTTTGTGAGCCTTCTGATTTTGCACTTGCAGTAATTTCAGAAGATATAAAAACATTAACAACAATTCCAGGTATTGGACCAAAATCAGCTAAAAGAATAATTCTTGAATTGAAAGATAAGATTAAACAAGAACAACAAATAGAAGAATTAACAAATGCTACTCAAGGTAAAGGTGCAAGAAAATTATCTGAAACAGATATTAAAGTAAAACAAGCAATAGACAATGACAATAGAGTATCAGAAGCAATTGCAGCACTTCAAGTATTGGGTTATAATAAGAGATTGATAGAAAAAGCATTTGAAAAAATAGAAAATAAAAAAGAATTATCAACAGAAGATTTAATCAAAAAAGGATTATTGTTATTGGGTAAAGAGTTATAGTAAAAAGGAAGTAGATATTTATGAATTCAAATGAGCCATTAGCATTTAGAATTAGACCAAGAACATTAGATGAATATGTAGGACAAGAACATGTTTTGGGTAAAGACAAAATATTATATAGAACAATAAAGGCAGATAGATTATCAAGTATCATTTTATTTGGACCTCCTGGATGTGGAAAAACATCACTTGCAAGAGTAATAAGTGAAACAACAAAATATAAATTCTATAAAATAAATGCAGTAACATCTGGAGTTGCGGATATAAAAAGAGTAATAGAAGAAACTAAAAATTTTATGTTAAATCCAACAGGCAAAAGTATTTTATTTATAGATGAAATTCATAGATTTAATAAATTACAACAAGATGCGTTACTTCCATATGTAGAAAATGGAACAATAATTTTAATTGGAGCAACAACTGAAAATCCATATTTTGAGGTAAATAAGGCTTTAATTTCAAGATCAATGGTTATAAAATTAAATCCATTAACAGAAGAAAACATCTTTCAAATATTAAAAAATGCAATAGAAAGAAAAGATGGTTTAGGAGATTATAATATAAAAATAGAAGATGAAACATTAAAAAAATTGGCAATAATTAGTGGTGGAGATGTCAGAACAGCATTAAATGGTTTAGAAGTAGCAGTATTGACAACAAATATGGACAGTGATGGATATATACATATAACTGATGAAGTTATAAAAAATAGTGTTCAATCAAAAAAAGCAATATTTGATAAAAACGGAGAAGAACATTATGATAATATAAGTGCATTTATTAAATCCATGAGAGGTTCAGACCCGGATGCAGCAATATTTTATTTAGCAAGAGCAATAAATGGTGGAGAAGACCCAATGTTTTTAGCAAGAAGAATAGTTATTTGTGCATCAGAAGATGTGGGAATGGCAAATCCAAATGCATTAGTTGTAGCAAATGCAGCAATGCAAGCAGTGCATATGATTGGGATGCCAGAAGCAAGAATATTACTTGCAGAAGCAGCTGTATATGTCGCAACATCAAAAAAATCAAATGCATCATATATGGCAATAAATAAAGCTTTAGAAGATGTACAAACAAAAGATACTGGGGAAGTGCCAATGCATATAAGAAATGCACCAATAGAAAAAATGAAAGAATTAGGGTATCATGAAGGATATTTGTATCCTCATAACTTTCCGGGTCATTACGTAGAACAACAATATTTGCCTGATAAAATGCTAGGAACAAAATACTATGAGGAAGATTAATGTCCAATTGGGGACGTTTCTGTTTGGACATTTTTGACCATTCTGGGACACATCTTTATAATTAAATTTTTTATTGAATAGAATAAAATAAATTGGATAACCTACTTAGTAAGTGGGTTTTTATTATGGAGAAAAGAAAAATAAAATTTTCTATAAAAGACATTTTAAAGCAAAGTATAATTGGATTTTTAGCAGGTGTAATTAGCGGATTATTTTCAACAGGTGGTGGAATGATTTTAGTTCCAGCATTTATTTATCTTTTAAAATTAGATAACACAAAAGCAAGAGGAACATCAGTATTTTGTATTTTGCCAATGGTGGTCACAAGTGGAATCTTTTATTATAAAGAAAATTATATAGAATGGAAAATAGCTATTCTTTGTGCAATTGGTGGAGCAATAGGTGGATATATACGGAGCAAAATTGCTAAAAAAATTACCAGAAAGAGTTTTGAAAATTGCTTTCACGATATTTTTAGTTTATGCGTCATATAAAATGATAATATAAAGTAGGTTTTTTTATGATAGAAATTTTAATAGGAATTGTGTCAGGAATTGTAAGTGGAACAGGGATGGGAGGAGGAACAATATTAATTTTTCTTCTTACATTTTTTATTGGTGTAGAACAACATATAGCACAGGCAACAAATTTGATATTTTTTGTTCCAACTTCAATAGTGGCAATAATAGTAAATTTGAAAAATAAAAATATATATTTAAAATCAGCTTTAATTATATCAATATTTGGAATATTAGGAGCGATTATAGGAGCAAATATCTCAATAAATATGGATGTCAAAATTCTAAAAAGATTGTTCGGAATTTTTCTAGCAATAATTGCTATTCATGAAATATATACCATTGTAAAATCATATAAAAAAGCATAAAAAAGAAAAAATAACAAATAATATAATAAGTAAAACAAAAATTAGCAATAGAGGATTTTTATTTAGAAAAATGAGGAGGTGGAATAAAATGAAATTTGTTAAAGGTGTTGTGATAGGTGGATTAATAACAACAGGTTTAATGATGATGTATGCAGAATCTGATATGATGAATAAAAAGAAAATAATGAAAAAAGGAAAGCAATTTGCTAAAAAAATGGGAATGATGTAGACACAATAAAGGGCTTAATCAAGCCCTTTAAATAGTTTTATTATATAAGTTATCTGCATTCTTTTCTTTCGAAATAGTCATCTTTTTTGCAGCATTCTTCTTTCTTGCAGAAGTCATCTTTCTTGCAACAATCATGTTTTTTGTCACAGTCATCTTTGTCATGTTCTTTTTTATCACATTTATCACAAAAATCCATTTTTCCATCTATGAAGCAATCACATTTTTCATGTTTGTCACCTTTTAAACATTTACCTTCATGATGACATTTTGCACATATTTTCATCTTGTTAGTATCATTTACCCAAATTTGAATAGCATATGCTTTTCCAGGACATAATGGTCCAAATACAAATTCTCCTTCTTTGTCAGTAAATGTGTGTCCTATTGGTCTTCTTTCTTCTTTTCCATGTTCGCAAGCAACTTCGACTAATTTTACAACTGCATCACAAACTGGTTCTTTAAAACAATTTTTTACAACACCATATATTACATCACGATTATCTTCTGGTAAAGTGATGTCTAAGTCAAATTGTTTTCCTCCTGAAATCACACCATCTATATCTAGAATTGGACAACAGTGTTTATTTTCATTCATTTCCATATTAAAAACTTCCTTTCTTTTTTTACCTATTATTACAATAATAGTGTTTATATATATTATGCAGAAAAATGCAGAATGTTGAAGAATTAAGTTGAAAAATAAATATTAATATATCTAGAAAATTTAAATAAAATAAATTATAATAATTATAGAAGAATCAAAATTTAATTTTTTTAACCAAATTTGTGCCTTAAAAGGGAAATGTGAGAAAAATATGAATAAAAAAAGTTTAATTATAATATCAATAGAAATACTAATCTTAATTGTTGGAATAATATTTGTAAATAGTAATATAGTTGGGTATTTGCCAGAATGTTGGATTTATCAAAATACAGGAATTTTATGCCCGGGATGTGGTGGAACAAGATGTGTTATAAACTTATTACAAGGAAATTTCAAAGAAGCATTTTTTTCACACATGGTTTTCTTTCTAACAATAATATATTTATTAATATGTAATGTAATATATATTATAAATCTAAATAGAAAAGAAAAAATTGCAGAGTGGATATATCCAAAATATTGGTATTCAATAATTTTTGTCATATTACTAATTTTATATACAATATTGCGAAATTTATTGTAAAATTGTTAATAATATAGTATAATTAGAATATGATAGACAATATGAGATGTTAAAATTAATATATAATACGAGGAGGAGATGCTCATGGAAGAAAATAAAGACGATATAATAGAAATAGAGAAAGTTGAAGAGACAAAACAAGAAGAAAATGAAGAAGTTAAGACAGAAGCACCAAAAGAAGAGCCTAAAGTAGAAGTTGTAAAAGAAGAAACTGAAAAAGACAAAAAAGGATTTAGTATAGCAGCTTTAGTACTTGGAATTATTGCGATTGTACTTTGTTGTATATGGTATATTTCAGTACCTTGTGGTATACTTGCAATAATATTCGGAATAATTGGAATAAAATCATCTAAAAAGGGAATGTCAATTGCAGGATTAATTACAGGAGCAATTGGTTTAGTAATTTCTATAATTATGTTTGTTGCTTTAGTATTTTTTGGAATGGTAATTGGACTTTCAGAAGGATTAGATAGCTTGGATTATGATAGCAGTTATTATGATGATTTTGATTTTTATAATAACAATAGGGCTTTATTTGATTAAAATATAACTAAATTTATGCATCTTAGATAATTAAATATCTAGGATGTATTTTTTTTGGACAAATTTACAAGAAAATCGTAACAAAATGAATTGTTGATTGTATAATAAATGATGATAGAGCATAAGCAAAGGGGAGAAGGTTGAAAAATGAATCCAGAGGAGCAATCAGATAAAGAATTATATAGGAAGTACCTAAATGGTAATAATAGTGCATTTGAGCAATTAGTAATAAAATATAAAAATCAGATTATATTCTTTATTGCAGGATATACAAAAGATATATCTATTGCAGAAGATATATCGCAAGATGTATTTGTATATATTCTTTTAAATAAAGAACAATATGATTTTCAGTATTCATTTAAAACGTACATATTTATGATAGCAAAATGTAGAGCAATAAATTATATAAAAAGAGAAAAGAAGGTTGTGAGTTTAAAAGAAGTTGAAAATCTAACAAAAGAAGATAAAGAATTAGAAGCTATAATTTATAAAAATGATAATAATCAGATGTTAAATAAAAAGTTAAGAGAATTAAAACCAGATTATCAAGCAGTAATTTATTTATCAACTTTTGAGAAAATGAAATATAAAGATATAGCAAAGGTAATGAATAAAAATTTAGGACAAGTTAAATCATTATTAAACAGAGCTAAAAAGAAGTTAAAAAAATTGTTAGAAGAGGAGGGAATGACTTATGAAGAATAATAAACAATATATAGAAGAAATCTATAAGAAAGAAAAGAATTTGAGAAACAGCAAAATTAAAAATAAATTTTATCAGACTGAATTTAAAATGAATAAATTTGCTCCAATAAAAATGGTAGCAACTTTTGTATTAGCGATTGGTATCACAGTGGGGATAGGGTATGCAAGTGTAGTAACCTATCAGAAAGTATGGAAAGAGCCAGAAGAATACAAAATTACATATAAGAAAATTGGTGATGCATATATAGTTGAGGGAGAAGAAAAAATTTTAGAAGAAGAGATGGCTGATTGTATTTCTAAAGATGAAGCATTAAAAAAGGGAAATGAAGTGTTAGAAAAATTCGGAATTAATGCAGAAACTCAAACAGGTTCAATGTTAATTGATTCATCAAAAAGAGAAAAATCATGGGTAGTATATGGCGGGAATGCGTCAATTGAAATTAATGCTACTAATGGGGAATTTAAAAGTTTAAGTATTCCATTAACAGGAAGAGATGTTTCAGGGCGTTCAACAAAAGAAGAAGCATTGGATGTAGCATATGATTTCTTGAATCGATATCAAGAAGATAGCCAGAATTACGAAATTGTAAAATTAAATAATAATATGGGAACAGAAGAGGATTCATATATTTGGTATGCTACCTTTGAAAGAAAATATGGAGAGCTATTTAATCATTATGACTATGTAAATATTGGCTGGATTCCTGGAATAAATGAGATTTATTCATATTCAGTGGAAAATAAGGAATTTGAAAATAACCCAGTCGAATTATCAAAAGAAGATGCGATAAAAATAGCAGAGGAGAAAGATAAGCAAATAGAGCCAGATGCACAGATTAAAGAGATAAAAGCAGATATTAGAATTGAAAAGATGAATAGTGATGCATATGAGCGAGAAAAATTTGGAGATGAATATCAAAAACAAAGAGAGTTGCCTGTTGGAGAAAAGACTTATTATATTACAGAAGAAAGAGTTCGAAAAGTATGGATTGTAACTTTAAAATATGATAAAATTAAAGAGGGAGAGCTTTCTGGTTATAGTTATTTTGTTGATGCAACTACAGGTGAGATTATAGGTGGTGAGCCTTGGGATTATTTTGAATCAGAAAGTGATATAGACCAATATAACTATATTGAAAATGGAAGCGGATTAGTCATAAAATAGTAAGCTATTAAAAGGAAAGGTATGATACAAGTTATCATAGAGTATTGAAATGAGAAAAAAGGGTGGAAAAGAAAAGTTAAATAGATTAGCAAATAAACATGTTTTACAATTGTCTATAATTCTATTTTTATTGATAATTATAGCAATAGTAGTTATTGTGGCAAGAAAAGTTATTATAAGTGATGGACAAGCTACTAATTTTGAAACAGAAATTGGTCAGATGGGGGATAGCGATGATTCTGAAGGAGAAGGAAATACAACTAATTTTGATAATCAGAATGAAACAGAAAATGAAACTAATACAATTGATACAGTAACAGTATCTAATAATTTTGATGTATTAAATGATTGGCAAATAAGGCTTGTAAATAGAGAAAATCCTCTACCAGATGACTTCACTGTTGAGCTTGAAAATTTAGATGCTTCTAGGAAATTTGATAAAAGAGCAATAGGACCATTAAAACAAATGATATTGGATATGAGAAATCAAGGAATAAAAAATATCTGGGCTCAATCAACATATAGAAGTATAGAATATCAAAAAGGATTGTACGAAAAAAGTATAAATAAATATTTAGAACAAGGTAAAACTCAAGAAGAAGCTGAAAAATTGACTGATGAATATATAAACAAACCAGGAACAAGTGAACATCATTTAGGGTTAGCTGTTGATTTTAATAATGTAGATGAAGGATTTGAAAATACAAAAGCATATGTATGGCTTTTAGAAAATGCAAGTGATTATGGCTTTGTTTTAAGATATCCAAAAGAAAAAGAAGATATAACAGGTATTGAGTATGAGCCTTGGCATTGGAGATATGTGGGACCAGAACATGCTAAGAAAATGAAAGAACAAAATTTATGCTTGGAAGAATATGTGTTAGGTTTAAATTTAGTTTAGTATATAAAATGATTTGTATAGAGTTGAATTTCAATAAAAAGGGCAGTGCATAAAACGCAATGCCTTTTAATATGTGATTTTTCCATTTAATAAATCATCATTTTCAATCCAGTCATTTACATCAATTGTAGTATAGTTATTTTTATCAATTCTAACATAAACATTTTTAATTCCAGAATTAATTATAAGTTTTCTACACATTTGACAAGGAAGAGCACCTTCCTCATAATTTTTAGTATCTTGTCTAATTCCAACAAGATATAAGTCAGCATTTATCATATCTTTACGTGCAGCACTAAGCATAGCATTTTGCTCAGCATGCACACTTCTGCAAGCATCATATCCAGAATGCCTAACATTAGGAAAAATTTTTTTCTTAGTACAAAAACCTAAATCAATGCAATTTTTTCTTCCTCTTGGAGCTCCAGTATATCCAGTAGATATGATTTCATCATTTTTTACTATTATTGCTCCAAAGTTTTTTCTAAGGCATGTTCCTCTTTCTGAAATTGTTTCTGCTATGTCTAAATAGTAGTTTATTTTGTCAATTCGTTCCATTTTAAAATCTCCTTGAATAGTTATAGTTATTTTGTATTTTATCAGATTTATATAATTTAGTCAAAAATGGAAAATTATGTTGATGTTTTAGCATAAAAGTGGTATAAATGTGTTAGAAATGAAGGTTTAAGTGTAAAATGAATTTGTGTTATGAAAAAGGAGTGATAATAACGATGGAAAAAGCAAATTTTAAAGATTATTTAGGGAAAAGAGTTCATGTTGTTGTAGATAGACCAATGGCTTCAAAACATCCAAAACATGGATTTATATATCCAATTAATTATGGATATATTCCAAATACAGTTAGTGGTGATGGTGAAGAATTAGATGCGTATATTATAGGTGTATTTGAAGCAGTAAAAGAATTTGATGGTGAATGTATAGCAGCAATACATAGGATGAAGGATGACGACGATAAGTTAGTGGTTGCTCCGATTGGAAAGACATATACGAAGGAACAAATCGAGGCTTTGGTAGAGTTTCAAGAAAGATTTTTTGAGCATGAGATTATAGAAAAATTTTAGATAAATGAGGGTAAAAAATAAAATGTTAGGAATTTTCCTCCAAGTAAAAGCATACAATTAAGTAGCTTTAACTTGGAGGTTTTTAAAATGTTCTTTGTATTAAACAAACAAAAAATATGTACATACTTAGTATCAATAATAACAGTAGTAATACTATTTTGTGTAGCCGGAACAATAGGAAACAAAGATGAAGCAGTAACAACATCATCTGAAAATAGTAAATTACTACCAATATACAATGTCCAAACAGAAGAGAAAAAAGTTGCATTTACAATGAACTGCGCATGGAATGCAGATGATATAGACCAGATATTAGAAGTTTTAAGAAACAATGATACAAAAATAACATTTTTTATGGTAGGAGACTGGATAGAAAAATTCCCTGAAGCAGTAAAAAAGATATATGATGAAGGTCATGAAATAGCAAGTCATAGTGACACACATCCACATGTAAATAATTTGAGTTATGAGCAAAATATAGAAGAAATGGAAAAAAGTAATGATAAGATTGAAAAAATTACTGGAACAAGAACCAAAATATATCGAGCACCATATGGAGAATATAACAATACCGTAATACAAGCAGCAAATGACAAAGGATATTATACAATCCAATGGAATTTGGATACTTTAGATTATACTGGACTAACTGGTGAAGAAATGTGGAGTAGATTAGATGGAAAGATAAAAGCAGGGGATATAATACTTAGCCATAATGGAACAAAACACACAGCTGATAGTTTAGATATGTTGCTTAAAAATATTAAGCAAAAAGGTTTTGAGGTTGTAAAGGTATCAGATTTAATATATTTGGATAATTATATGATTAATAGTAATGGAACACAAATGCTGGTTGAAAAATAAATTTAAAAAGTGTATGTATAAAATTACCAAATTTGTTAATAATATAAGTAGTAGAAAACATATGTGATGAATTGGTTTGATTAAAATTTAAGGGGTTGGATAATGGTATTAATCGGTATTGTTGCAAATAAAAAATGTTTCGAAACAATAAAGACGGAAATTGCCAAAAAAGACAATCAAATTAATGTGCTTCATATAAATACAAAAAGTCTAGAAAATATGAAAAATATAAAATTTGATACAATAATTATTCAAAATGATTTAGAAAAATGTAAAGAATTAAAAGAGCAATTGAAAAAAATGTGTAAAGAAGCAAAATATGTGATAATAAATACTGATTTAAATGAAAATTATGAAGAATTTGAAGTACAAAATTTAATCACATGTGGAATGAATCAAAATGCAATTGTTACAGTTTCAAGCAATAGTGAAGATGATATTCTAATTTATTGGCAAAAAAGTATAGATAATAAATATGGAAATAAGATAGAAATTGAAGAAAGAAGGATAAAAAAGGGAGAAGATAATATCTTAAAAATTGATGAAATTTTGATTTTATATACCATTTTAAGGTTATATAATTATCCCATAATAGAAAAAATATAGGAAAAATCTAACTTTTTTGAATATTTTTAACTTTTTATGTAGACAAATCCAAAAAAATAGTGTATAATAAGAACTGTAATTAATCGTTCAAGGGGAAATACAATTGATAAAATTATAAAATAGGGAGGAAAAAACATTGGATACAAATTATTTAGAAAACAACTATTTAACATTAGTTGGAAAAGTTACAGGAGAAAAGAAATTTAGCCATGAAATATATGGAGAGAGATTTTATATTTTTAACTTATCAATACCAAGATTAAGTGGAAATTCAGACATTATACCAATTACAGTATCAGAAAGACTAATTAAAGAAGATACTTTACAAGAAGGAAACAAACTATTAATAAAAGGTCAATTCAGATCATATAATAGTTATGAAAATGAAAAGAATAGACTAATATTAACAGTGTTTGCTAAAGACATTATGGAAGTTGAAGAAAATGAAGAAGAAGAAAATGATATAGTTAGAAAGGATATAGTTACTAATGAAGTTGTATTAGTAGGATATATTTGTAAAAAACCAATATATCGTCAAACACCATTTGGTAGAGAAATTGCAGACCTTTTACTTGC
Source organism: uncultured Clostridia bacterium (assembly GCA_944386755.1). Classification (GTDB taxonomy): domain Bacteria; phylum Bacillota; class Clostridia; order TANB77; family CAG-508; genus CAG-269. The sequence goes on from CALXCF010000011.1 coordinate 16,734, forward strand.
TGTAAATAGGGCATATAACAAGTCAGATTATATTCCATGTATTGCTTGGGGAAGAAATGCAAGATTTTGTCAAAACTTAGAAGTTGGTACTCAAGTAAAAGTAGTAGGAAGAGTTCAATCAAGAACTTATGAGAAAAAACATGAAGATGGAAGTGTAGAAACAAGAGTTGCTTATGAAGTTTCAATTGGTAGCTTAGAAGTTGTAGAAGAAAAAGAGAATGAAAATGAGATTGAAGCAGAAAATCAAGAAGCTGTTTAAAATAAAAGGATTGCTAATTATATATATTAAAAGTTTCAAAAGGCTAGTCTTTTGAAACTTTTTTTGATATAATGTAAAGCATGAAAGGAATGAAAAAGTATGACTAATAAGAAAGATAAAAAGAAAATGAAATCAACTACTAAATTTACAATAATTGCACTTGTTTTAATTGCAATAGTTTGTATTGCATTAACACCTGTAACATTGCAAAATGATACATTTTACACGATAAAAATAGGTGAGCATATTGCAAAATATGGTATAGATATGCAGGATCCATTTTCGTGGCATGAAGATTTACCATATACTTACCCACATTGGCTTTATGATTTGATAACATATTTTGTATATAGTATCTTTGGAATGACTGGTATATATATAGCGACATGTATATTATCAGTAATATTAGGTTGGTCTATATATCTAGTAAATACGAAAATAGCTAAAAATCAATTATTTTCGTTTTTTATAACAATAGGAGTAATGTATGTAATAAGGGGATATATTGCAGCAAGAGCACAGCTTGTGACATTTATATTGTTTATATTAACAATATTTTTAATAGAGAAATTTTTAGAAACAAAAAAGAAGAGATATGCAGCAGGTTTAATTATAATACCAATATTAATAGCAAATTTACATGTAGCAGTATTCCCATTTTATTTTGTATTGTATTTACCATATATTGCAGAATATCTAATTGCAGTGTTAGCAGACACAATACTTTATAAAAAAATTAAGATTTTTGTCTTAAAAAATAAAATAAATGTATTAGAAAAGAGTCAAAAGAATAACGAAAAACTAGAAAAATTAAGACAAAAACTAAAAGAATTAGAAGAAAAAGTAGATAAAGTAAAAATAAAGAGGACAAAAGAATTACAAAATCCATATAAAATAAAATTAGTAAAAAATAAAAATGTAAAATGGCTAATTTTAGTAATGATTATATGTCTATTTACAGGATTATTAACGCCAATAGGAGATACACCTTACACATATTTATATAAAACAATGCAAGGAAATACAACACAAAATATCAATGAGCATTTACCAATGACATTATCTGATGATGTTGATGCTATGTGTGCAATAATCTTATTTTTAGCAGTATTAACCTTTACAAAGGCAAAAATACGACTATGTGATTTATTTATGATAGGTGGATTATTGTACCTAATGTTAGATTCTAGAAGGCAGATAACAATGTTTGCAATAATAGGAAGTGTTGTTTTAGGAAAATTGCTAATGGAAATGGTTAGAATATATAGTAAAGACTTAGATAAGAATGTAGTAAAAGTATTAACAAATAAAATAGGTGTAGTTCTATTGACGTTAGTAGTTTTAAGTTTAAGCTATTATTTTGCTAAAGACAAATTTGATGACACATATATAGACGAAACAGCATATCCAGTTGCAGCATGTGATTATATATTAGAGAACATAGACTTAGGAACTGCAAGATTTTATAACGAATATAATTATGGAAGCTATATGTTGTTTAGAGGAATACCAGTATTTATAGATTCAAGAGCGGATTTATATTCACCAGAATTTAATGGAATAGTAGCAGATGATATATTTATGGACTTTATAGATACATCAAGTATTGGAAAATTTTACGAGGATGTATTTGAAAAGTATGATATAACACATGTAATAACTTATGACAATTCTAAAATGAATATGATAATAACAAAAACGAATGATCCACATTATAAAGAATTATACAAAGATGATTATTTTGTAATTTATGAGAGGGTGTCCGTTAATTGAAAAATGTAAAAAAGATTAATAAATTTGATATTGCAATAATTTTAATAATTATTGCAATAATAGTAATTGACCAAGTATCAAAAATTATTGTTCAAAATGTAGGAAATATAATTATTGAACAAAATACTTATTCAACATCTAGTACAGATTCAAATTCTGCAATAATGTATATAGTTACTAATCTAATAATAATAGTTATTATTGCAAGATTTATGTTGTCACAAAATCAGTTTATCGATAAAATATTGAAAGTATTTCTTAGTTTTATAATTGCAGGTGGGATATCTAATTTGATAGATAGAATTGCAAGAGGTTATGTATTAGAATGGATAAATATTAGTGGAATAGAGTGGTTACCAATGTTTAATATAGCAGATATATTTGTTCTAATCGGCTGGATTTTAGTTGTTGGAAAGTTTACTTATTTTACTGCAAAAGAATTGAGACAAAAGTTTGAAAAATAATTATAACTTTGAATTTTAACATTATTTTTCAAATAACATGTTACCTTAGGAAAGGAATGTTAGTTAAAGTGAAAAAGTTTATTGTAGAAAAGGAAGAAGAAAATAAAAGAATTGATAGTTATTTATCTGAAAAAAATGAAGATTTATCAAGAGTTGCAATACAAAGATTAATTTCAGAAGAAAAGGTTAAAGTAAATGATAAAAAAGTTAAACCATCATATAAAGTGCAAGAAAATGATGAAATTACATTGGAAGAAGAACAACCAAAGGAGATTTCATTAAAAGCACAAAATATTCCATTAGAAATAATTTATGAAGATAATGATATCATAGTGGTAAATAAACCTAAAGGAATGGTAGTGCATCCAGCAAATGGAAATCCGGATGGTACACTTGTAAATGCTGTTATGGCTATTTGTAAAGATTCTTTATCTGGAATAGGTGGAGAAATAAGACCAGGGATAGTTCATAGACTTGATAAAGATACATCTGGAATTATAGTTGTGGCTAAAAATGATAAGGCTCATATTAATTTAAGTGAACAGATAAAAAATCATGAAGTTAAAAAAACATATATTGCAATTGTAAGAGGAGTTGTGAAAGAAAACCAAGCAACAATAAATATGCCAATTGGAAGAAGTGAGAAAGATAGAAAGAAGATGGCAGTTACCAAAAAAGGTAAAGAGGCAATAACTCATTTTAAGGTATTAAAGAGATTTGAAGATTATACAGTATTAGAGGTGAATATAGAAACAGGAAGAACACATCAAATAAGAGTGCATTTAGCTCAAATTGGATATCCAATTATAGGAGATAGTACATATTCAAGTGGTAAGAATAAATGGGGAATAAAAGGACAGGCTTTGCATGCCAAAAGTCTTGAATTTAGACATCCTATTACAGGTGAGAAAATGAAGTTAGAAGCGGAACTACCAGAATATATGAGACGATTAATTTAATAATTTATATCGTTTCTTGGCTAACATTACATTATAGATAAATTCTAAACTTATAAAATAGGCACCTCTCAAAGCAAGTTTGAGATTCTCCTATTTTATAAGTAAAGAATTTTTACTATAATTTCATTCGCATTCGAAACTCATAAATTATTAAATTAATCTTTAAGGTAGCTAAAAAATCAGGGATTTAAGCCCATCTTTTAATCCCTGCTCTCTCGAAAGGAAGAAATTAAATGGAAGAAGTAAGATTACAGAAATTTATAGCAGATTGTGGAATTACATCAAGAAGAAAAGCTGAAGAATTAATAATTCAAGGAAAAATAAAAGTAAATGGAAAAGTTGTAACAGAGTTGGGAACAAAAATAAATCCACAAAAAGATGTTGTAGTATATAATGATAGACAAATTCAAAATGATAATAAATATGTTTATATATTGTTAAATAAGCCTATTGGATATGTTACAACAGTAAAAGACCAATTTAGTAGAGATTCAGTTTTGGATTTAGTTAAAGTTAAAGAAAGAATTGTTCCTGTTGGTAGATTAGATATGTATACATCAGGAGCATTAATCTTAACAAATGACGGGGATTTTGTATATCAAGTGACACATCCAAAACATGAAATAGATAAAACATATACAGTTACAATTAAGGGAAAAATAACTAATGAAGCGGTACAAAAATTAAGAGATGGCGTAAAAATAGAGGATAAAGAGACATATATAACCAAGCCTGCTAAAGTAAAAATATTAAAAATAGATGAAGAAAAGAATCAATCAAGATTAGAAATAACCATTCATGAAGGAAAAAATAGACAAGTAAGGAAGATGTGTGAAGCAGTAGGACATAAAGTGTTAGCTTTGCATAGGAGTAAAATAGTAGGAATAGATATTAAGAATTTACCATTAGGAAAATGGAGATTTCTGAATCAAAATGAAGTAAAAAGAATTTTAAAAAAATAATGCAAAATATTGAAAAATAAAATCAAAAAATATATAATTGTACAAACGAAAGAATAAGGAGAAAATAACAAATGAATACATTTAAATTTATACCAGAAGGATGGAATAATGAGATTACAAAATTAGATACAGTAGAAGATATTAAGGATTGTCTGGAAAATCAAACAACATTGCAGGGATTAGTTAAAAGTTGTGATGAAAATTATAATTTACATATAAACTTAGGAAAAGGAATTACAGGAATAATCCCAAGAGAGGAAGTTGAAGCTATAAATCTTGAGGAAACTGGATTGCCAAAAACAAATTTGTGTACAGGTAAAGTTCATAAATTTGTTCAGTTCAGAATAAAAGATGTTAGGCAAGATAAAAATGTAATTTTGTCCAGAAAAGAAGTTCAACAAGATGCTTTAAATTGGGTGAAAAATGATTTGCAAGTAGGACAAAGAATAGAAGGAATAGTTAAAAATATTAGACCATATGGGGCATTTATTGAAATTGGTGGAGGAGTAGTAGGTTTAGCACATATTGAAGATTTATCAATAGCAAGAATAAAAAGTCCTTCTGAAAGGCTAAAAATTGGACAAAAGGTTGAAGTTGTGCTAAAATCTATAAATAGAGATGATGGTAAAGTAATTTTATCATATAAAGAAACTCTTGGAACTTGGGAAGAAAATGTAGAAAAATTCGAGCAAGGCACAAAAGCAAAAGGAATAGTTAGAGAAACAGAGAAAAATAAAAATGGCATATTTATTGAATTAACACCTAATTTAGTTGGTATGTCAGAATATGAAGAAGGATTAGAATATGGACAAGTAGTTGATGTCTATATAAAGAAAATAGATAAACAAAAGAAAAAAATAAAGTTATCAATTTATAAATAGAAAATTCTAATTATTTAAGGGGGAATTAAAATGGTTGAAGATAACCAAATTAAAGCACAAGTATCACCTTTTGCAATAAGAGAAGGAGAAATTAAGACATTTGATGGTAAAGACGGGTATGTTTCAATGAATCAAATTGTACATAAAATTAACATTGGACATATAAATGAAATTCATTTTGCAATCTTAGAATTAGTAAATGAATTTGAATTTATTACCTCAAGACAATTATATCAAATGTTAGAAATTAAAGGAATTGATCCTAAATCACAAGACAAATTAAATAATAAATTGGATCAATTGGTAAAATCAAAAATATTGACAAGATATTATTTTACATCTGATGAAGGAAAAGGAATTTATCGTATTTATTGCTTAGAGAAGATGGGAAAATATTTATTAAATTCAAAGGAAATTGAATGTAAATGGCAACCATCAGATAATACAAAACCAGTTCCAATGATTAAGAAAAGATTAGCTGGAAACCAAACAATCATTGCATATTTAAGAAAAGTAAAAGCATTTGATAGCTATACAGTAAAACCAGCAATAACTGCAAAATCTGCGGGTAAATTATTTAAGGCAACAGGTGGAGCTGTTAAATTAACTAAGAATAGAAAATCAATACAATTTGTTTTTGAAGTAGTAAGAAGAGAACAAGATTGGCAAAAGAAATTAGTTGAGAAAATGAGATTATATAAAGATTTCTATGAAAACTTTGTACCAGGAGATTCAGGATTTAGTGGTATGCCACAATTAATATTAATTTGTGAAGATGAAAAACATATGGCAGAATGTTTTAAAGAGATAGTAAAAAATCAAGTAGAAATACCACAAATTAAGTTATATTTTTCAACAGATTTAAGACAAAATGAAGAAACTTTGGAAAATACTTTAGTTGATTTTAAATTGGTTGATGGAAAATATAAGATGGAAAATGTCGAATTAAAATTATTAGGAATGTAAAGAGGGATTTAGGGGACGGACCTAAAATCCCTTTTTTTAGGGATTTTGGGACGGACCTTTAATTTCGATTTAAGGATAAATTTTAATTTAACTTTGAAATGGACTATTGATTTGGCTTGAAATTTTGAAAGTTTTATATTATAATAGTGAACATAAATTGGTTGGAGTGTTTGGGTAAAAAATCAATTTATGACTATAAAAGATATAGGAGGTAAATAATGAAACCAGAAGAAAGACTTAAAGAAATGATACGGTTGTTACATGAAGAGAGGGTTGTAGAAAAATTAGTCGATGCACAAAAAGAAGGTGGACTTATAAAAGTCAATACAGTTTATGCTGAAGAGAAAAAGAAACTTTTTGGAAAATTGTTTGACTTTAGACAAAAAGTAAGAGCAGCTTTAGAAAAAAGGGAATATTATATCAATGAAAATAATTGTGAGATATATCCAGATGATGCATTACAATTTTGTTTTGTTTGCATGATGGCAGGAATAAGTGATATTGATGTATTAAAAGATTGGTATCAGGTTATAGACTCACTTAAAAAAATCAGTGGCGAGTATAATGAACTTGCAAATAAATTAGTGGGATTTTTAGGTGCAGAACGTTCATGTCATGCAGATATTTTTACAGCTTATAATACTGGAGAATTATTAGAAATGTTTTTCTCTGATTAAATAAAATCCGAAAACTCAAACACACTAAGAATTAAACAAAAAAAGTTCTAGGTAATTCCCAGAACTTTTTTTGCTCTTTGTACATCATCATTATTTGCATCTCTAACACCATCTAACTCATATTTTAGACAGAGTTTTTCCCATTTAAATTTTCCCATGCTATGATATGGAAGAATTTCAACTTTTTGAACATTAGACAAAGAATTTATAAAATCTTTTAATTTTAGTAAATCATTAGTATCATCAGTATATCCTGGAATTAAAACTTGTCTAATCCAAACAGGGACATTATTATCACTTAAATATTTTGCAAATTCTAATTCTAACTTATTTCCAACACCGACTAAAGACTTACATTTTTCATTATCTATATGCTTAATATCTAATAGAACTAAATCAGTTAAATTTAAAAGTTTTTTAACATCATCAGTTAAAGTAACCATACCAGAGGTGTCAATGCAAGTGTGAATATTATATTCCTTTAATTTAGTGAATAAAGCTACCAAAAAGTGAACTTGTAGTAATGGTTCTCCACCAGTTACAGTAACTCCACCGTCTGGCTGAATATAATTTCTATAACGCAAAATTTTATCTAATATTTCATCTAATGATTGGTAATGTCCACCATTAATGTCCCAAGTATCACGATTATGGCAATATTTGCATTGAAGATGGCAACCTTGTAAAAATAATACAAATCTAATTCCAGGACCATCAACAGTTCCAAAAGATTCTATTGAGTGAACTTTAGCATAGTATTGTAAATTTTGTTTATTCATAATTTCTCATTCCTTAATTAATGTATTTAAATTTTGATAATAAAATGAATAAGGATTGTCCCTTAGTCCCTTTAAGAGGGATTAGAAGAACGTCCCCTAATCCCTCTTAAATTTTCTCATGTATTGTTCTGTGTATTACGTCTAACTGTTGTTCTCTTGTTAGTTTAGTGAAGTGTACTGCATATCCTGATACTCTTATTGTTAATTGTGGATATTTTTCAGGATGTTCCATTGCATCTTCTAATAGGCTTCTATCAAATACATTTACATTTATATGATGTCCAGTTTGTTTGAAATATCCATCAAGCATTGTAATTAAGTTTGTAACACGTTGTTCTTCCGTTTTTCCAAGTGTTCCAGGTGTTATTGAGAATGTGTATGATATTCCATCTTCTGCTGAGTCAAATGGTAATTTTGCAATTGAATTCATTACTGCTAAAGCTCCATTTGTATCTCTTCCATGTAATGGGTTTGCTCCTGGTCCAAATGGTTCTCCAGCTCTTCTTCCATCTGGTGTGTTTCCTGTTGCTTTACCATATACAACATTTGAAGTTATTGTTAATATTGATAAAGTGTGTTTTGAATGTCTATATGTTTGATGTTTTCTTAATTTATTCATAAATTTCTTTGTGATGTCAACTGCTATTTGATCTACTCTATCATCATCGTTTCCGAATTTTGGGAAATCACCTTCAACTTCATAATCAACAGCAAGTCCATCTTCATTTCTGATTACTTTAACTTTTGCATATTTTATTGCAGATAGTGAATCGGCTACAACAGATAGTCCAGCTATTCCACAAGCCATTGTTCTTAATATTTCTCTATCATGTAATGCCATTTCAATTGCTTCATATGAATATTTATCATGCATATAGTGTATAGCATTTAATGCTTTTATATAAATTCTTGCAACATAATCCATCATTTGCTCAAATTTTGCCATTACTTCATCATAATCTAAATATTCAGAAGTTATTGGTGCAAAGATTGGTGTAACTTGTTTTCCAGATATTTCATCTCTACCACCATTGATTGCATATAGTAAAGTTTTTGCTAAATTTGCTCTTGCACCGAAGAATTGCATTTGTTTACCAATTTTCATAGGTGATACACAACAAGCAATTCCATAGTCATCTCCTAGAGTGATTCTCATTAAATCATCATTTTCATATTGAATTGATGAGGTTTTAATAGATAAGTTAGTAGTGTACTTTTTGAATCCTTCTGGAAGTCTTGTTGACCATAGTACTGTTAAATTTGGCTCTGGTGCAGGTCCTAAAGTTTCTAATGTGTGTAATAATCTAAAAGAGTTTTTAGTAACTAAGGTTCTACCGTCAATTCCCATACCACCAATACTTTCAGTTACCCAAACTGGGTCTCCACTAAATAGTTCGTTATATTCAGGTGTTCTTAAGAAACGTACTAATCTTAATTTCATAACAAAATGGTCCATAATTTCTTGTGCTTCTTCTTCAGTTATAACACCATTTTTTAAATCTCTTTCAAAATAGATGTCTAAGAAAGTTGATGTTCTTCCTAAACTCATTGCAGCACCATTTTGGTCTTTTATTGCTCCTAAATATCCAAAGTATAACCATTGAACAGCTTCTTTTGCATTGTTTGCTGGTTTAGAAATATCAAAACCATATTTTGAAGCCATAACTTTTAATTCATTTAGAGCTTTAATTTGTTCACTAATTTCTTCTCTTTCACGAATAACTTCTTCAGTCATTTCATCAACATTTAAAACTTCTAATTCATCTTTTTTCTCATTTATTAAAACATCAACACCATATAGAGCGACACGTCTATAATCTCCAATGATTCTTCCACGTCCATATCCATCAGGTAATCCTGTTAATAAATGAGAACTTCTTGCAGCTCTAATATCAGGTGTATAAACACTAAATACTCCATCATTGTGTGTTTTTCTATATTTATGGAAGATTTCTTCAACTTCATCATCTACTTTTCTTCCATATGCTTCACATGATTTTTCTACAATTCTGATTCCTCCAAAAGGCATGATAGCTCTTTTTAAAGGTGCGTCAGTTTGAAGTCCTACTATATCTTCTAAGTCTTTATCAATATATCCAGCTTCATGGCTAGAAACTGTAGATACAGTTTTTGTATCTATATCTAATACTCCACCTTCTGAATCATGTTCTTTTTGATATAATTCTAAAACTTCATCCCATAGCTTTTTTGTTTTTTCAGTTGCTCCTGCTAAGAAAGAGCTGTCTCCTTCATATGGTGTATAGTTTTTTTGTATAAATTCTCTTACATTTATTTCGTCTTGCCAATCTCCTAGTGTAAATCCATTCCATTGTTCAAATTTCATAATATACCTCCTTATATATTTTTTATTCAATTTAAATTTATTGTCTTTTAATAGTATTGACAAATTCACCGTTTTTTATTAAATAGAAAAAATCTTCGAGTTTGTTAACGCACGCCTTTCTTATGATAACATAGCTATAAAAGTTATGCAATGAAAATACGTGATTTTGTCAAAATACAATAATCTTTTAGAACAGTAACCAATTTTGATTTAACAAAATCATAATAATAAAAATGGAAAAAGACTGTTGCTTTTGCAACAAAAAATAAAAACACCATGATTTTCTTAAAGAGAAAATTTTAGGTGTTAAAAATAAGGATTGTAAACATTATTTATTTTTTATAAATCTTAAAACTTCATCATCTGGAATTTTAAGAACTTTAACAATTTTTTTGAAAGTAGAAATTCTAGTTTTTTCTTCGTTATGTTCTAAACGTTGTAATTGACGCCAACTAATACCAATTTCTTCAGCTAATTCTTCTTGAGTTAATTTATTTTGTAATCTATATTGACGAATCATTTCTTACCTCCATAGTAAAAGTATAAAAATATTATACAATATAGAAAATGAAAAAAGTACGACAAAAATGACGTAAACACGATATAATTTTACAAAAATAGATAAAATTTATATGAAACAAATTTTATACATAAAATATCATGTATAAAAGAATGACATAATTTTGACATTGGAATTTTAAATAAGAAAAAATAATTCTGAATTTAATATTTATCGAATATTTTCAATAAATAAATTTCAGAATTATTTGTTCTAAAAAATTTCAATATATAAAATTATTCTTCATCTAAGTCAGTATCAGCAATTGTTTTTGCAACATTGTATATTAATTTTTGTTTTGCAGGAGAGCAGTTTTTAATTAAATCTGCAAATTCTCTGTCAAGATATTCTTTTGAATTACTAGATGCACCATTTAAAAGATAACCTTCTGTTACATCTAATAAACCACATAATTGATTTAATCTTTTTAAATTTATATGAGAATTACCTCTTTCTACTCTGCTTAAAAAAGCTACTGATATATCAATTTTTTCTGCTAAATCTTCTTGTGTTAAATTTTTTGCAAGTCTTGCTTGTTTAATTCTTTGACCGATTACTGTATAATCTAAAGCCATTTTTATCACCTTCCTATTTTTATTATATGCATATAATAGCATTTTATAGTTTAAATTTACAGAAACTAAAAATGCATATATAACTTATAGGTTAAATTATTTTAAGAAAATTTGCAAGTATGTATAAAGAAAAAGTAAGAAAAAGCAAGGAAAAACAAGGAAATGCGAGAAAAATATGGAAAAAATATAGTTAAAAAAGATTAATTAAGGCTAAAGTTGACAAATTATATAAAAATATGTATACATAATTTGATTTTGTAAAGAATATATAGTATAATATACATTAGTCGCGTTAAAAAAGCATCAAAAAAGGAGAGTGAAGTTTATTTTAAAAAATAGATTAAAATACTATACGAAAGAAGTTATAAAGTATTTTAACATTGCTATTATAGCTGTTGGTTTTATAATCGCGATTGTACTAATTAAATATAGACCAGTCTATAAAGTAAGCATATCTGGTGAAGAAATAGGATATATAGAAAATATACAAGCATTTGAAGAAAATTTAAAGAATGAAATTATTAGTGAAGAAACAAAAAATGTTGATAGTATAAATCTATCTGAAGAACCAGAATATGAGTTAAAACTTGTTAATAGAACACTTGAGACAAACGAAAAAGAAATTGCAACTGAAATCGAAAATGAAGTAGTTGTAACATATAAATATTATGAGGTAGCATATAAAGACGAAACAATACAATCTGTTGATACAATTGAAGAAGCAGAAGAAATTGTGAATGAAATAAAAGAAAATAATAATGAACAAGATGTGGATTTGACAATTATAGAAAAATATACTGAAAATGAAGAAGAAATTAATACTTCCGAATTAGAAGTAGCTAAAACTGAAACTCAAACTATAGTTGCTGAAAAAATTGAAGAAGAGCAAAAGCAAAAAGAGGAAGAAGAAAGAATAAATAGTCTTCCAGATATCAATGGAATAAAATTGGCAGTAACACCAATTACAGGAACAATTACATCACGTTATGGTGTTAGCAGTAGAATTAGAAAATCAACACATACAGGTCTAGATATTGCAGCAACGAAAGGAACACCAATTAAGGTTGTTGCAGCAGGTACTGTAATAGCTGCAAGTTATGATGGTTCATATGGTAATTTAGTAAAAGTGGACCATGGAAATGGTGTTGAAACCTGGTATGCTCATACAAGTAAAATGTATGTAAAAGTTGGTGAGCAAGTTGAAGCAGGAGATGTAATTGCAGCAGTTGGTTCAACTGGAAATTCAACAGGACCTCATTTACATTTAGAAATTAGAGTAAATGGAGAGCATGTTAATCCACAAAATTATTTATACAATAGTTAAAAAAATGTCGAGAAAAATAGAGCGATTTTTCTTGACATTTTTTAGTAATAATATATAATTGAAATGGTTAAACTAAAGATAGGAGGCGAAGTAAATGGCAGAAGTAAGCGCACAAGAAGAACAAAAAGTTCAAAAAATGATAAATGAACTTGTAGAAAAAGCAAAAATAGCATCACAGGAGTACATGAAATTAGATCAAGAAACAGTAGATAATATAACAAAAGCAATGTCAATGGCAGGTCTAGAACATCATATGGAACTTGCCAAATTAGCAGTAGAAGAAACAAAAAGAGGAATATATGAAGATAAAATAACAAAGAATATGTTTGCAACAGAATATGTATATCATAGTATTAAGTATGAAAAAACAGTAGGTATAATTAGTGAAAATGAAGAAGAAGGATATGTAGAAATAGCAGAGCCAGTAGGAATAATTGCAGGAGTTACACCTGTTACAAATCCAACTTCTACAACAATGTTTAAATCAATAATAGCAGCAAAAACAAGAAATGTAATAATATTTGGATTTCATCCATCTGCACAAAAATCAAGTAGTGCTGCTGCAAAAATTTTAAGAGATGCGGCAATTAAAGCAGGAGCTCCAGAAAATTGTATATTATGGATTGAAGAGCCATCAATAACAGCTACAAGAATGTTAATGAATCATCCTGATGTAAACTTAATACTTGCAACAGGTGGAACAGGAATGGTTAAGTCAGCATATTCTTGTGGAAAACCAGCATTAGGAGTAGGACCTGGAAATGTACCTTGCTATATTGATAAAACAGCAAAATTAAAAACATCAGTAAATGATTTAGTAATGTCTAAAGCATTTGATAATGGAATGATATGTGCGTCAGAACAAGCAGTATTAGTTGATAAAGACATATATCAAGAATTTGAAAAATTAATGAGAGAAGCAGGATGCTATTTTGTAAATCCGGAAGAAAAGAAAAAATTACAAGATAGTATGTTTGATTATACAGAAGAATATGGGTATAAATTAAAATCACATGTTCCAGGACAATCACCATATACAATTGCAAAAGAGGCAGGATTTGAGATACCAGAAGACACGAAAGTAATAGTTGTATATGAGGAAGGAATCGGAAGAGAATATCCATTTTCAAAAGAAAAGTTAAGCCCAGTTTTAACATATTATATAGTTGAAAATGAAGATGAAGGAATAAAAAAATCAGAACAATTGATTGAATTTGGTGGATTAGGACATTCAGCAGTTATTCATTCTGAAAATAGAGATACAATATTAAGATTTTCAGAAACTATGAAAGCAGGAAGAATAATTGTAAATTCACCATCTACTCATGGAGCAATTGGTGATATATATAACACAAATATGCCATCATTAACACTTGGATGTGGTTCATTTGGTGGAAATTCAACAACAGCTAATGTATCATCAGTAAATTTAATTAATATAAAAAGAGTAGCGAAAAGGAGAGTTAATATGCAATGGTTTAAAATTCCAGAAAAGATATATTTTGAAGCTGGTTCAATTCAATACTTAGAAAAAATGCCAGATATACAAAGAGCATTTATTGTAACAGATGAAGGAATGATTAAATTAGGATATGTAGATAAAATCTTATATCATCTAAGAAAAAGACAACAATATGTACATTCAGAAATATTTAGTGATGTAGAATCAGACCCATCATTTGATACAATAAAAAAAGGTGTAGAAGCAATGAAAAATTTTAATCCTGATGTAATAATTGCATTAGGAGGAGGAAGTCCAATAGATGCTGCAAAAGGAATGTGGTTATTTTATGAGCATCCTGAAGCAGATGCTGAAGGTTTAAAATTGAAATTTATGGATATTAGAAAAAGAACATATAAATTTCCTAAGTTAGGAACAAAATGTAAAATGGTAGCAATACCAACAACATCAGGAACAGGTTCAGAAGTAACATCATTTGCGGTAATTACTGATAAAGAGAAAAATAAAAAATATCCATTAGCAGATTATGAGCTAACACCAGATGTTGCAATAGTAGATCCAGATTTAGTAATGAGTTTGCCAAAATCAGTTACAGCAGATACAGGAATGGATGTTTTAACACATGCAATTGAGGCATATGTATCAAATATGGCATCAGATTACACAGATGGATTAGCAGAAAAAGCAGTAGAACTTGTATTTGAAAATTTACAAGAAGCATATGAACATGGAGATAATAAACTAGCAAGAGAAAAGATGCATAACGCAAGTACAATAGCTGGAATGGCATTTACAAATGCATTTTTAGGAATCAACCATTCATTAGCACATAAAATAGGTGGAGAGTTTCATTTACCACATGGAAGAATAAATGCAATTTTATTACCATATGTAATAAGATACAATAGTTCAAAACCAAGTAAATTTGTATCATTTCCTAAATATGAATATTTCATAGCAGACCAAAAATATTATAAATTAGCTAAAAAAGCTGGATTAAAAGCAGATACTGTAGGAGAAGGAATCAATAGTTTAATTGAAAAAATTATAGAAATGAACAAAAAATTAAATATTCCAAGCTCATTTAAAGAAGCTGGAATAGATGAACAAGAATTTTTAGCAAAAGTAGATATGTTGGCTGATAGAGCATTTGAAGACCAATGTACAACAGCAAATCCACGCGTGCCTCTAGTAACAGAGTTAAAACAAATATTGCTAGATTCATACTATGGAAAAAGGGATTAAATAAAAAAATAGATATAAAATCGAGTAGTTCTGTAACTTTTTTGTGAATTGCTTGATTTTTTTAAGGTGTGAATATATAATTTATTGGATACATAAATTTGAGAAGGCAAGGTGAGATATATGAGTGCTTGGAATAAATTTCAAGATATGATAAATGAAAGAAAAAATAAAATAGTAAATAGAAATATAGAAAAGGCAGAAAACGTTGCCCAAAATACTGGTTTTGAAGAAGCTCTTGAAATTGTATTAGATGCTATTAGACAAAATCCAGATATGGCTACAGAGATTATAGCTAAAGCAAAGCAAAGTGGGAAGTTGAAAGATCAAGTAGCAATGGATGCAATGAAAGAGATTCCAAATATAGAACAAATAGAAAATCCAGAAGAAACTTTGGTAGAGACTGCGGAAAAAACAGATTTTAATACGACTCAAATAAAAGAAATAATCAAAGAAACTGATATGAGTCTAAAAACAGCAAAAAAAGTGGCAGAACAAATACCAAATGATGAAATAAGAAAAGCTGAAAAAGCAAGATTAGAGGAAATAGAAAGAGAAGAAAGAAGCGAGCAGAGGAGAAAACAAGAACAAGAATTAAATAAAGAATTAAAAGAAATGTATGTAAATTGTAAAGGAATAAGAGATACTGATATATTGACTAGACTAAGAGAAATAAAAAAACAAAATAGAAGTTTAAAAGTAAAAGAAATAATTACTCGAATTTTAGCAAGAAAGGCGGCAATTGAATTTAGACAAGTTGGAAACACAAGATTATTTGAGATGAAGAAAGTTATTACTCCAGAAGAAATGTTAGAAAGTAAATTCCCAGATCTAGTTCAAGAAGAGTTTGAACAAATAAAAGATATAAAGGCATATAAAGGAATCGATGGAAAGCAGCATAAATATGATAAAGAGACTTTAATGCAAGGTATATTGAGTGAAATAGCTAAAAATGTTGCGAATACTTTTAATGATGTGGGAGTAATAGATATTCCACAATCTGAAGCAATGAAAGAATTAACAGATGAACAAGAAAAATATTTTATTTCTCAAATACAAATATATGGAAAAGATATTACAGATGTAGAAAAAATAAAAAATCAAATTAGAGGAATTGTTAGTTATCAGTTGAAAGATTTGGAAGAGATGATAAAAAAAGTACCAGAAGAAGAAATTGGTGAATATGTGCAAAATTTTAAAGCTCAAATAGCTAAAGGTAAACAGAGGGGCAAAAAAAGTAAAAAATTAACTTCAGAATTAGAGGGAGAAGTTGATGAATTAAAGGATTTACTAACAGAATTAGATGCAGAAGATGCTTTAGATATATTGGAAATAGCAAAAAATAAAATTCAGGAAAGAGTAGAGTTGAAAAATGAAAAAAGTGACGAGAAAGTAAATGAGACAGAAAAATTAAATCAAAATGGAACAACTCAATCTGATGATGATGAAAATCTTCGTTAGATTAGAAAAATTATGTAATAATGTATTGAATTAAAAAATGACAAGTGTTAATATTACAAGTTAATACTTGTCATTTTAAGGTCCGTCCCCAAATCCCTAAAAGGAGGGATTTTTAGGACCGTCCCATAAATCCCTGTTAAAATTCGCAATTTTTTGGAGTTCTTGGGAAAGGTATAACATCACGAATATTTTGCATACCAGTTAAATACATAATTGCTCTTTCAAAACCAAGACCAAATCCAGCATGGTTACAACTACCATATTTTCTTAAGTCTAAATACCAGTCGTATTCTTCTATTGGCATATTTAAATCTTTCATACGTTTTAATAATTTATCATAATTTTCTTCTCTTTGACTTCCACCAATAATTTCTCCTATTCCTGGAACTAAAAGGTCAGTTGCTGCAACAGTTTTGCCATCTGGATTTTGTTTCATATAAAATGCTTTTATATTCATTGGATAATCAGTAACAAAAACAGGTTTTTTATAAATTTTTTCACATAAATATCTTTCATGTTCAGTTTGTAAATCAGCACCCCATGAAACTTTATATTCAAATTCATCATTATGCTTTTCTAATTCAGTAATTGCTTCAGTATATGTAACTCTTGCAAAATCAGAAGAAATAACATGATTTAATCTGTCTAATAAGCCGTTATCTATGAATTTGTTGAAGAATTCCATTTCTTCTGGACAATTTTCTAGTACATAGTTAAAAATGTATTTAATCATATCTTCTGCTAAATCCATATCATCTTTTAAATCTGCAAAGCATATTTCAGGTTCAACCATCCAAAATTCTGCTGCATGTTTTACAGTATTTGAATTTTCTGCACGAAATGTTGGACCGAATGTATATACATTACAAAATGCTTCTGCAAAAGTTTCAGCATTTAATTGACCACTAACTGTTAAATGTGCAGGTTTTCCAAAGAAATCTTTTAAAAAATCAACATTTCCATCTTTATCTTTAGGAATATTATTTAAATCAAAAGAATTTACATTGAACATTTCTCCAGCACCTTCAGCATCACTTCCAGTAATTAAAGGTGTATTTACATATACAAATCCTCTTTCTTGGAAGAATTTGTGGATAGCATATGCTAGAACACTTCTTACACGGAATACAGCTTGAAAAGTATTTGCTCTTGGACGTAGATGACTAATTGTTCTTAAGTATTCAAAAGAGTGTTTTTTCTTTTGAAGTGGATATGTTGAGTCTGATAAATTTTCAATTTCTATGTTATTTGCTTGTATTTCAAATGGTTGTTTTGATTCTGGTGTTAGTATAAAAGTTCCAGTTACTTTTATTGAAGAACTAATTGTTAATTTACAAATTTCTTCAAAATTATTTAGGTCGTTATTAAAAACTATTTGTAAATTTTTAAAAAAAGTACCATCATTTAATTCTATAAATCCAAATGTTTTAGAGTCACGTACGGTTTTAACCCAACCTTCTATTGTGATTTCTTTTTTGTCATATTTTTTAGAGTTTTTATATAGTTCTTTTATTGATAGTCTGCTCATAAATGAATCATCCCTTCTAATTTTATTTCAATGCTAGTCCATATTATATGACATAATTTTAAATTTTGCAATAAATTTGTGTGAAAGTATAGGAAACTTAAAAAATTATTTAATAAATATAAAAAGTGAGAAAACTAAAGATTATTAATGTAAATTAAAAAAATAATGGGTAAATTGTAGGAATATAACCGTATTAGTCTCTTGAATAAATATTTATCATATGATAAATATATTGCAAAGTAAAATTTAAATATGTAGGTGAGTTTGATGGAACAAAATAATGGCATAAAGTTGTTTGAAAATAAAAATGTTAGAGTATCATGGAATGATGAGCAAGAAAAGTGGTATTTTTCTGTTGTAGATATAATTGCAGTATTGACAGATAATGATTATCAAGCAGGAAGAAAGTATTGGAAGACTTTGAAAATGAGACTAAATAAAGAAGGAAGCGAACTGGTAACAAATTGTTACCAGTTGAAAATGAAAGCATATGATGGTAAGTTTAGAGAAACAGATGTAATGACTACGGAGCAAATTTTAAGATTGATACAATCTATACCATCAAAGAAAGTAGAGCCACTTAAATTATGGCTTGCACAAGTGGGAAAAGAGCGAATAGATGAAACATATGATCCAGAAATTACAATTAATAGAGCATTGGATACATATAGAAAAAAAGGATATTCAGAAGAATGGATAAATCAAAGATTAAAGACTATTGATATAAGAAAAGAATTTACAGATGAATTGAAACAAAAAGGAATAAGTGAAAGTAAAGATTTTGCTATTTTAACGAATATTTTAACACAGGTTTGGAGTGGATACACTGTAAAAGAATATAAAAATTTGAAAGGGTTAAAAAAAGAAAATTTACGAGATAATATGACAAATATGGAATTAGTTTTAAATATGTTAGCAGAAACATCTTCTACTGAAATATCTAAAAGCACTAATGAAGAAGGATTTAATAACGCGAAACAATCTGTGATTAAAGGGGGAAATATAGCGAAGATAGCAAAAGAACAATTAGAAAAAGAAACAGGTAAAAAAGTTATATCAGATAGAAATGCAAGAGAGATGAGAAATTTAGAATTAGAAACAAAAAAAGACGAAAAAAATAAAATTATATAAAAGTATATGAAAATTAAAGAAAGTATGATATAAGTAAATACAAATAGAGAAAATGACAAAATAAAAATTTAGCAAATGAGGTTGAAAAATTGTAATTATATTTTTCAGCCATATTTGCGTTTGGAAAAGGAGGTTTAAAAAATGAAAAGTATTTCTAAAATCGCAATAATAGGTGGACCTGGAACAGGAAAAACAACTTTAGCAGATAATTTGGGAAAGGTGCTAGAATTACCAGTTTATCATATAGATGGTATTCATCACCTTGCAAATTGGAAACCAAGGGATAAAGATGAGAGAGACAGAATAATTATGGAAAAGGTAGGAGAATCTAAATGGATTATTGATGGTACATATCAATCTACTTTAGAAAATAGAGTGAAAGCTGCAGATTTAGTGATATTTTTAAACTATTCTAGAATGGCAAGAATGAAGGGTATATTTTCAAGATATTTTAAACGTAGAGGCAAGGAGAAGCCAGAAATACCAGGTTGTAAAGAAAAAATGGATTGGGAATTTTTGAAATTTACATTTAATTGGAATAATACTAAGGGAAAAACAATTAAAGATGTGCTTGAGAGAAATAAAGATAAAAATGTTTTGGCTTTTAAAACCAGAAGAGAATTAAATAGTTGGTATGAAATTGAGTTTAATAGAAAAATTGAAATTTAAGAAATTAAAACAACAAGAAAAATAGAAACAAAAATTCGTAAAAGTATTGAAAAAGATTAATAAATATGATATAAATAAAAATGATAGGACAATATTGATTTAATGGTAAAATTTGAAAACTGATAGGAGTTGATATACATGGCAAATAATTTAGTAAATAAAACAGAAAAGGACTTTGAAAGTATTAAACATGTAGATGAAAATGGAGTTGAATTTTGGTATGCTAGAGAACTAATGACAATGTTGGAATATAGCAAATGGGGAAATTTCAAAAATGTAATAACTAAAGCAAAAGATGCCTGCAAAGGTAGTGATATCGCACAAGAGGAACACTTTGCCGACGTCGGGAAGGTGTTAAAAGTAGGAAATAATGCTGAAATGGAAATAGACGATATAAAACTTACAAGATATGCATGTTATTTAATTGCACAAAATGGAGATAGTAGAAAAAAAGCAATAGCATTAGCACAAACTTATTTTGCAGTACAAACTAGAAAACAAGAAATAACAAGACAAGAATATGAACAATTAAGTGAAGATGAGAAAAGATTATATACTAGAAAAAATGTAAAAGATAAAAATAAATATTTATTTGATACAGCAAAATCAGCAGGTGTGAAAAATTACGGAAAATTTAATAATTATGGATATAGAGGATTATATAATGGAGAAACTGCAAAAGATATAGCTAATAGAAAAGGGATATCAGAAAAAGAAGATATATTAGATTATATGAGTAGTACAGAATTAGCAGCTAATTTATTTAGAATTACACAGACAGATGAGGTTTTAAAAAATAAGAATATAGATAATGAAGATGATGCTTGTATAACACATCATAATGTAGGGCAGGCTGTTAGGCAAACTATAAAAAGAATTGGTGGTACAATGCCAGAGAATTTACCAACACCAAGTAAAAGTGCAAAGCAAATTGAAAAAGAAAAGAATAAAAGAATTTCATCAAAAGCTAAAAAGAAATTAAAATAAAAAACACTACCTACGGCACATTTGTACTTTTAGTAGTTCAATACAATAATAACAAAATATCTAATAAAAGTAAAGAGAAAAATAAAAGTTCTAAATTTTCACACGTATATTGAATTTTTAGAACTTTTAATATTATATATCAAATATAATAAATAAATAATTAAAGAAAACAATTCATCTTGCATAAAGACACATTTTACGTAAAGAAAACATAAAATATAGCAAAAGAAGGTTATAGGTAAATTAAAACCTAAATAAAAAGCAAGGTGGATAGTTGAAAAATAATTACAATTTTGGCTACGTCAAACTTCATTTGAAATTTAATCAACGTACAAAAAGTACGCCTCATAAATTTCAAACTTGTTTTCCTTGCCAAAATTTAATTCTTTTCCAACTAGGATAGAGCCTAGAGAAAGGAATGATATAAAAAATGGCACAGTACATAATCCAAGGTGGAAAAAAAGCAGAAGGAGAAGTGACAATATCAGGTTCAAAAAATGCTGCACTTCCAATAATAGCTGCAACTATTTTAAATGCAGGAAAAACAACATTATATAATGTTCCAAATATACATGATACGCAAATGATGTTTGAAATATTAAAAAAATTAGGAGGAAATGTAACAAAAAAGTCTAATAAAATAATAATAGACACAAATAAAATTGACAAATATGAAATACCAGAAGATTTAATGAGACAAATGCGTTCATCAGTAATTTTAGCGGGAGCATTACTAGGAAAACATAGAAAGGCAGTATTTTCATATCCAGGAGGATGTGATATTGGAACAAGACCAATCGATTTACATTTAAAAGCATTTGAAAAATTAGGAATAAATATTGACCAAAACTATGGAAAAATAGCATGTAGTTGTGATAAAATAGTAGGAGAAAAAATAGACTTGGATTTTCCAAGTGTAGGAGCAACAGAAAATGCAATACTTGCAAGTTGCTTAGCAGAAGGAAAAACAATAATTACAAATGCTGCAAGAGAGCCTGAAATTGTAGACTTGCAAAACTTTTTAAACAAAATGGGAGCAAAAATAAAAGGAGCAGGCACAAATAAAATAGAAGTAGAAGGCGTGAAAAATTTAAAAGATGTAAGTTACAATATCATGCCAGATAGGATAGAATCAGGAACATTTCTATGTATAGCAGCAGCAACAAACGGAAATATACTATTAAAAAATGTAGATACAGAACATATAACACCAGTTATCAATAAATTAGAAGAAACAGGATGTGAATTAAAAATACAAAGAAGAGAAATAGAAATTGTAGCACCAAAAAAACTAAAAGCAGTAGATATAAAAACAATGCCATATCCAGGATTCCCAACAGATATGCAATCAATATTTGCAACTACTTTAACAACAGCAAAAGGTACATCAATTATAGTTGAAAATATTTTTGAAAACAGATATAAATATACACGGCGAATTAATTAGGATGGGAGCAAAAATAGATATAGAAGGAAAAACAGCTATAATAAAAGGAGTACGAAAACTATATGGTACAAATGTTAAAGCAACAGACTTAAGAGGAGGAGCAGCTTTAGTATTAGCAGGAATTATGGCAAAAGGAACAACAACTGTTGATAACATAGAATATATTTTAAGAGGATATGAAGGATTTGACAGAAAATTAAATAACTTAGGAATTGAAATTGAAAAGAGGGATTAAGGTTTGGATGGTCAGTCTGAACCTGTCCCCAAAGTGACCAAACTAAGCAAAGGAGGAATTCAAGTTGAAGTCTAAAGAATCAGATATGAACTTATATTATATGAAAAACGGACAAGCACAAAAAGAAAATATAGAAGACTTAATGAAGAAAAAGAAGCAGAAGGAAAGAGAAAAAAGAATCAAGCAAAACAAAATGCAAAGAGAACAGAATAACGATTTTGATTTTGAAACAGAAGAAGTCATTAAGATGACTAATAAAAATAAATTAAAAAAAGAAGAAGAAAGAAGAAAACAATTAAGTAAGCAAGAAAGAAAACGTAAAAAAAGAAACAGAAGGATTAAATTTGTTTTAAAAATAATATTATTAATTGGAGTAATTGCAGGAGGAATAACTTTTGCATTAACTTCACCAATTTTTAACATAAAGGACATACAAGTATTAAATAATAGTCAAGTTAGTAGTGATACAATTATAAGTTTATCTGAATTAAGGACAGACCAAAATATATTCAAATTTTCTTCAAATAATGTGAAAGAAAAAATAAAAGAAAATCCATATGTAGAAAATGTAGAGGTACATAGAAAAATACCAAGTACAGTACAAATAGAAATAGAAGAAAGAATTCCAACATATAGTGTGGATTATATGGGAAAATATGCTATAATAAATAATCAAGGATATATTCTAGAAATATCTGAGGATAATAAAGGGCTTCCAATAATTTTGAATTCATCAACAGCAGAACAAGAAGTTTCACTTAATCAAAGATTAAATGATGAAGATTTAGGAAAATTAGAAGATGTCTTGAAAATAATGAGTTCAGCAAAAGAAAATAATTTAGACACAGAGGTCACAAATATTGACATTAGCAACAAAAACGAATATATTATATATTTAGAGCAAGAAAATAAATATGTACATTTAGGAGATAGTTCAAATTTAAGTAATAAGATGCTATATGTAGTAGCAATTTTAGAAAAAGAAAAAGAAAATGCAGGAGATATATTTGTAAATGGAGATTTAAATAATAAATTCCAACCATATTTTAGACAAAAGGTTTAGAAAAAAATATATAATGAAAGAGGTGAAAAAATGACGCATAAGAGAACAATAAGTATTGTATTAGGCATAATGTGTTTTGCTTTGACATTAGGAATATGTGTACAAGTAAGAACAGTTCAAGGGACAGATTCAACAGTAAGCCAAAATTATGAAGAAAATATCCTAAGAGCAGAAGTTTTAAGATATAAAGAGAGATACGAAAATAGATACAAAGAATTAGAAAAAGCAGAAGCGGAATTAGAGAAAGTAAGACAAGAATCAACTCAAAACAATGAGGATTTAGAAGCAAAAGAACAAGAAATACAACAAGGAAACAAAATGATTGGTCTAACTGAAGTTACAGGACCAGGGGTAATAATAACATTAAGCGATAGTACAAGAGATGCAAATTCTGTATTAAATGCAAGTGAGTTACTGGTTCATGATGGAGATGTACTAAGTGTAATAAATGAATTAAAAAATGCAGGAGCAGAAGCTATATCAATAAATGACCAAAGATTAGTTCCAACAAGCAGTATAGTTTGTGGTGGAAATATAATAGAAATAAATGGAGAAAAAGTTGGAGCACCATTTGAAATTAAAGCAATAGGACTTCCAGAACAGTTAGCAGCTTTATCAAGACCTGGAGGATATTTGGAGATTTTAAAAAATGCTACAGTTGGTGTGGAATTGAAAAAATCAAATAATATTACAATTCCAAAATATACAGGCGTTATCACTTATGAATATGCAAAAACTGTTAATTAAAATATAGAATAATAAAGTTCAAAATATTATAGAAAGGAGGAATTCTTTTCTAAAGAGTAAAGAAAAGGTTTCGCAAAGCGAGATGTGACCTTTAGTAAAGAAAATAATTGCTATGAAGAAAAAGTTAAACATAAAAAAAGGTAAGATAACAATGACAATTACAATTGGAATTGCATGCTTTGTGCTAGTATTAGTTATGTTTATGCAGTTTAAAATTGTAAATGAAACAGATATAACATCGATAGAAAATATGAGAGAAACAGAACTGAGAACAGAACTTGCCAATTGGAAATCAAGATATGATGATACAAATGCACAATATGAAGAAGTTCAAAGTACAATTGAGGAATATAAAAAGACAAAAGAGTCAAATGAAGAAACAGAAAAATTGGTTGATGACGAGTTAGCTACAGTTAATATGAATTTAGGAAAAACTGATGTTGAAGGAGAAGGAATAATAGTTACATTAAGAGAGACAGATAATGAAGAGATAAGTCAAATAAATGCAGATGATTTACTTGTGATAGTAAATGCATTAAAATTAGCTGGAGCAGAAGCCATATCAATAAATGATGAGAGAATTATAAATATGACAGATATAGTTAATATAGATGCAAATACAGACAATTTATTTGTAAGAATTAATGGTCAAAGAATTTTAGCACCATATATAATTAAAGCAATAGGAAATCAATCATATTTAGAAAGTGCTTTAGTTGGAAAGGGTGGATATGTTGATGAACTTAGAACAATTGGGCATGATGTGACAATAGAAAAAAAGGATAAAATGACTATATTAAAATATGATGATGAGATAACAACAAAATATATTCAATAATGAAAATCAAGGAGGAAGAAAATGATATTTATAGCTATATTAATAGGATGTATATTAGGAGCTATTATAGGGATAAATGCTCCAATGATTTCATATACATATTCAAGTTATTTGGCAATAGCGATTATTGCAGCACTAGATTCAGTATTTGGTGGAATTACATCTGTTATAAATAAAAATTTTGATTTAAAAATATTTATTACAGGATTTTTTGGAAATGCAATTTTATCAATTTTATTAACAATATTGGGACAAAAATTGAATGTAGATATATATTTAGCAGCAATAGTAGTTTTTGTTGGTAGAATGTTTACAAATTTAGCAATCATAAGAAGATACTATGTTGATAAATGGTCAGATAAATTTAAAAAACTTAGAGAACAAGATAATCAGGATAATGAGAAAGAAAAAAATAAAGAAGAAAATGTAGTAGAATCTTAAGTGTATAAAGATATGCGACATGTTGTAAATAATCTAAAATTAGAATATATGACCATGTCGTTTTTATATGGTTATCTTATTACAATTATATTACAAAAACATTACAAAAATATAACAAATCCTATTGACATTTGTCTAAAAATGTAATATATATACACTTAAGAAATTTAATACAAAATTGGAGGAATTAACTTGGCAATCGGAGATATCATTGTAGGTATTGACATAGGAACAAGTAAGGTTTGCACGGTTGTAGGAGAAGTAAATAACTTTGGTCAAATCGAGATTATATGTAATACCTCTTATAAATGTAGTGGACTAAAGAAAGGTAAAATAATAAACGAAGAAGATATAACATTAAGCATTGCAAAAACCATACAAGATGCCGAAGAAGAAACAAATTTAAAAATAAATTCAGCCTATGTAACAATTCCAGGAAAATATGTAACAATTGTACAAAATACAATCACAAAAGATGTAAAAGATAAATATGCAGGAATTTCAGTTAGAGATGTGCAAAATGCAATAATGCAAGTTAAAGATATAGATATACCAGATGCAGAAACTTTAATTGATATAGTACCAGATAAAATTGTATTAGATAATGGTGATGTAGTAGCCGATCCAGTAGGAAATTTGAGTTCTAGTTTTACAATTAGTGCACAGGTAATATTAGCTCAAAAAGACTATGTAAGGCAATTGCATAATATATTCAAAAAAGCAGGATTAGAAATAGACGGAATCGTACCAACAACATTAGCTGAAAGAAATTTAGTGTTAGATAAAAATGAATTGCATGATAATGTTATGATATTAGATATAGGTGCTGGAAATACAGATATAGGAGTATTTGAAGGTTCTAGCTTTATATATACAAATTCAATTCCAGTAGGTGGAGATAATATCACAAATGATATTGCAGTAGTTTTAAATATATCAGAAGAAGAGGCTGATAAATTAAAAAGACAATACGGATTAGCTCTAAAATCTTATATTGACAACGATAATGATATAATATTAAATACATCAAAAGATGATAATAAAAATAGAATCATTAAAAGCTCAGAACTAATAGAAATTATCGAAGCAAGAATTGAAGAAATCTTTTCAATAATAAATAAAGACATTACAAATCAAGGAATAAAGTCAAAGATTAATAATGTAGTTTTGACTGGACAAGGAATTGTTAATATAAGTAAAAGTGATGTTGCAGGAAAGATAAATCTAAACATACCTGTTAAGATATCAACTGGAAGGGCAATTAGTACAGTTAAATCTACATATAGAACAAGTTATGCTTTAGTTAGATATATAGCAGCAAGACCATTTGCAAAAACAGTTTCAAGTAGTATAGATACACAAAGTAATGAAAGTTTTATAAAAACAATTTTAGAAAGAATTAAAGAATTTTTCTATTCATAATTTAA
This sequence comes from uncultured Clostridia bacterium, assembly GCA_944386755.1. GTDB lineage: Bacteria > Bacillota > Clostridia > TANB77 > CAG-508 > CAG-269. The sequence continues at coordinate 43,934 of CALXCF010000011.1, forward strand.
GTTATTAATTTTAAAAATATAAATAAAAATAAGGGAGGAAGAACTAAATGATGGATTACAATGATGATAGCAATATAACAATGATGGACGGGACAGCGACAATCAAAGTTATAGGTGTTGGAGGAGCAGGAAATAATGCTGTAAACAGAATGATTGATGCTGGAATTAAAGGAGTAGACTTCATTGCGGTAAATACAGATAGACAAGCATTACAAACTTCAAAGGCAAATACAAAAATTCAAATTGGTGAAAAAATCACAAGAGGATTAGGAGCAGGAGCAAATCCTGATATCGGAGCTCAATCAGCAGAAGAAAGTAAATCTGAAATAGCTGAAGTATTAAGAGGAGCAGATATGGTATTTGTTACAGCCGGAATGGGTGGAGGAACAGGTACAGGTGCTGCACCAGTAGTTGCTTCAACTGCAAAAGAAATGGGGATATTAACAATAGGTGTTGTTACAAAACCATTTACATTTGAAGGAAAGAAAAGACTTTCACAAGCTGAACGTGGAATTGAAAGTTTAAAAGGAAAAGTAGATACATTAGTAGTAATACCAAATGATAAATTACTACAAATAATTGATAGAAAAACTTCAATTATAGAAGCTTTTAAAATGGCTGATGATATATTAAGACAAGGTGTTCAAGGTATATCAGACTTGATTGCTATTCCAGGTCTTGTAAACTTAGACTTTGCAGATGTTAAAACAATAATGTTAAATCAAGGAATGGCACATATGGGTGTTGGAAAAGCATCTGGAGAAAATAGAGCAGAAGATGCAGCAAAAGAGGCTATCCAAAGTCCATTACTAGAAACTTCTATTGAAGGTGCAAAAGGTGTAATTATTAATATTACAGGTGGTGAAGATTTAGGTTTACATGAAGTAAATACAGCTGCTGAACTTGTTCAACGCAGTGTAGACCCAGAAGCTAATATTATCTTTGGTACAGTTACAGATCCTAATATGACAGATGAAATTCAAATTACAGTTATTGCAACTGGTTTTGAAAAAACTGAACCTATTTCTAGTATAGGTGTTGATAATATTGTTTCTAAAACTTGGGAAAAGAAAATTAATACTATTCCTGTTAATAATGAAAGTAATTCATCACAAAATGATTTAGATATTCCTTCATTCTTGAGAAAGAATAGAAACAAAGGGTAAGAGCGACAAGAAAACTATATAAAATTTATTCATTACTCGGCTAACATTACAGTATATATAAATTCTAAATATTAGCAAGTAGGCACCTCTCAAAGCGAGTTTGAGATTCTCCTACTTGCTAATTTAAGAATTTCTAATATACTTTCATTCGCATTCGTAATTTCATAAATTTTATATAGTTTTTTGTCTTTGGATAAATAAAGAAATTAAAATTAGTTAGTGAAATCAATAAAGTGAAATTATGGAAAAGTCGAAGTTTGTCGATTTTTTCTTTTTTTCGGCAATAAGAAAAGACAGCTTTTTTAATATGTAAGTAGTAAAATAGTCATGCAGGTGATTTGCATGACTATTTATATTGACGTAGTATTTTTAGAAAACTTAGTAATGAATTCAATAATATTGATAGCATCAGGAATTATATTAAAAAAGAAATTGAAATGGATAAGAATTTTACTTGCAAGTTCTTTAGGAGCTGTTTATACAATTATAGGATATATATCAGTATTAGAGATTTATTCAAACTTGGTATTAAAGGTAATATTATCAATATTAATTATATATATAGCATTTAATCCACAAACAGTAAAACAATTGTGGAAAGACGTACTAATATTTTATTTAACATCTTTTGTATTCGGAGGAGTAGCTTTTGCTTTAATATATGTTGTGAAGCCACAAGATATTTTAATGAAAAATGGATTGTTCTTAGGAACATATCCATTGAAAACAGTATTGTTAGCAGCAATAGTTGCATTTATTATACTAATTGCAGCATTTGCGATTGTTAAAACTAAATTTAGCAAGAAAGATATGTTTTGTGAAGTAGAAGTTGAATTAAATAATAAAAAGATTAAAACTAGAGCAATGATAGATACGGGAAATTTATTAAAAGAGCCAATTACAAATACACCTGTAATTGTATTGGAGCACACCTTATTATATGAATGTGTGCCAAAAGAAATTTTGGATAATTTAGAAAGTATTTTAGGAGGTGAATTAGTCAAAATACCGGAAAAAGTAAGAAATGAGTACATATCAAAATTAAAATTAATTCCATTTGCATCCTTAGGAAAGCAAAATGGAATGTTAGTGGGAATAAAAGCGGATAGTTTAAAAATTATACAAGACGACCAAGAGAAGGAAAATAAAAATGTCATTGTAGGAATTTATAATAAATCTTTAACAAAAAGAGGTGAATATAGAGCTTTAATTGGAATGGATTTAATAATTTGAAAAATAATTACGATTTTGGCAAAGAAATAATTACAATTTTGGCTAAGTAGATTAAAAAGAAAGGGATGAGATTAAATATGAAAATTAAAATATTAGAATTGCTCAAAAATGGAATAAGTAGTGTTTGTGCAAAATACATAAACGACAAAAATGAAATAGAATATTTGCCCATATTTTATATTGCAGGAAGTCAAACATTACCACCACCTTTACCACCAGAAGAAGAGCAAGAACTAATAGAGCAGCTATCAAAAGAAGATAATTTAGAAGTGAGGCAAAAGTTAGTAGAAAGAAATTTAAGATTAGTAGTGTATATAGCAAAAAAATTCGAAAATACAGGGATAGGTATAGAAGATTTAATATCAATTGGAACAATTGGTTTAATGAAAGGTGTTAATACTTTTAATTCAGATAAAAAAATTAAATTGGCTACATATGCTTCAAGATGTATTGAAAATGAAATTTTAATGTTTTTAAGAAAGAATAATAAAATAAAAGGAGAGGTTTCAATTGATGAACCTTTAAATAAAGATGGCGATGGAAATGAGTTGCTTTTGTCAGATATCTTAGGAACTGAGCCAGATGTGACTTCAAGAAATTTAGAAGATGAAGTGGATAGAACTTTGCTTCGTGCTTCAATTGCAAAATTGAATGATAGGGAAAAAAATATAATGGAAATGAGGTTTGGTTTTAAAACTGGTAAAGAAAAGACTCAGAAAGAGGTGGCCGATGAACTTCGGAATATCTCAAAGCTATATTTCAAGGCTTGAAAAAAAGATTATTAATAAGATGAAGAGGGAGATTTCAAGCAAAATTGGTTGAGTGTAAGTATAAAAATAACTCTTTTGGAAATACTTAAAATAAGTAATTCTAAAGGAGGTTTTTCTTTTGTTAAATAATAAGGTAGAAATATGTGGCGTAAATACTAGCAAATTACCTTTACTATCAAAAAAAGAAAAAGAAGAACTATTCATAAAAATAAAAGCAGGAGATGAAGAAGCAAGACAAACATTTATAAAAGGAAATTTAAGATTAGTATTAAGTGTAATACAAAGATTTCATGGTAGAGGAGAATCAGCAGATGACCTATTTCAGGTGGGATGTGTTGGACTAATTAAAGCAATAGATAACTTTGATTTAAGTCAAAATGTTCAATTTAGTACTTATGCTGTACCAATGATAGTTGGAGAAGTCAAAAGATATTTAAGAGATAATAATAGTATAAGAGTAAGCAGGTCTGTTAGAGATTTAGCATATAAAGCAATTCAAGTAAAAGAGAGGTTTAATAAAGAACATGGAAGAGAACCGAAAATTGAGGAAATAGCCAATGAATTAGGAGTGGAAAGAGAAGAAGTTGTTTTTAGTTTTGATGCAATTCAGGATCCAGTATCATTGCAAGAGCCGGTATATAATGATGGTTCAGAAGGTATATATATAATGGACCAGGTAAAAGATAGTAAAAATACAGATGAATCTTGGACAGAAAAAATGGCTATTGAAGGGGCTATGAAGAAGTTAAATGAAAAAGAAAGGATGATAATTACTAAAAGATTTTTTGATGGAAGAACTCAAATGGAAGTTGCAGATGAAATAGGAATATCTCAGGCACAAGTTTCTAGATTAGAGAAAAGTGCTATAAGTCATATTAGAAGGTGGTATAAATAAAAATTAATAAAAGGACTTTTCAAAATAGGAATAAATAGATATAATGTAGTAAATGAAAATAGGAGGAGAAGAAAATGAAGTATGAAATTTTAGGAAAAACTGTACCAATAGTTGAAGCAACATTAAATAAGGGAGAAAGTCTTTACACACAAAGTGGTGGGATGACATGGCAATCACAAGGAATAAAGATGGCAACTAATGCACGTGGTGGAGTAATGAAAAGTTTAGGGAGAATTTTTACAGGAGAATCAATTTTCATGAGCTCATATACAGCAGAAGTGGATGGAGCAAAGGTTGCTTTTGCAACAACAGTACCAGGTGATATTATGCCAGTAAATATGTCAGAAATTTCTAATGGACTTATCTTGCAAAAAGGAGCATTTTTATGCGCAGAAGATGATATTGAATTAAAAGTGAAATTCACAAAAAAGATTTCAGCAGGATTATTTGGAGGAGAAGGATTCATCTTGCAAGAAACACAAGGAAAAGGAATGATGTTTTTAGAAATAGATGGAGACCCAATTATTAAAGAATTAGCAGCTGGTGAAGTATTGAAGGTTGATACAGGAAATGTAGTGGCATTTGAGCCATCAGTTTCATATCAAATAGAAACAGTTAAAGGATTAGGAAATATATTTCTAGGTGGTGAAGGTTTATTTTTAACTAAATTAACTGGACCAGGTAAAGTAATATTGCAATCACAAAACTTTATGGATTTTGCAGGTAGAATTGCTTCAATTATTCCATTGGGAAAATAAAATTCTGATAGAGGGTATAAAATATCGAAAAGTTGTTAAGTACGAGGTTAAAATTTTAATATATTAAAGAAATTAAAAATCAATTAGAAAAGTGTAAAATACTTTAGCTAATTGATTTTTTTCATAGAAGATGAATATATATAGTAAAAGGATAAACTACGTAAATATAATAAATTTTTTTAGGGGGGTAGATAAATTTGTCTATGCAAGATAAAGGTTTAGACTTTAAACACAAAGAAGTTATAAATATAACAAATGGAAAAAGATTAGGATATGTTCAAGATGTTTGTGCAGATTTAGAAACTGGAACAATAACATCAATCATAGTTCCAGGTTCTAATAAGGTTTTAAATATTTTTTCAAGTAATAATGAAATAGTGATTCCGTGGCAGAAAATTAAATGCATAGGAGATGATATTATATTGGTTGAAATTTAGTATTCTGGCTAGGAAATAGCACCTAAAATTAAAATACCAATATTATCATTATAAATCTCATTAAATTGAGAAATAGGGAGTGGATTTTCTCCAATACCAGCTTCAATTGTATAACCGTGGTTTATTATATTTTTGAATAAACCAATCTTTGTAACCTGCAAAACTTGAATTATAAGGAGTCTCTGATAATCTATAACCACTTGCTTGTGAAAATTTTTCACCTATTTCTAAACTGTTTGGTGGATTAAAATTTTGGAATTGCCAATAAATTTCTTGACCTTGAGTATGATAAGCGATTACTAATCTAAAATCATGCATCAATGTGAAATTGTAAATAGCTAAACTTTCAGGTTCTGTTAATGGCCCATATCCAACAAAATCACGTGGAGCAGATTGATTAAATCCTTGAGAATATTTTATTTCTTTTGCTTGTTCCCATCCAGCAGGAAATTGTAAATTCAGGTCTACACCATTAATATTTGCCTTCCAACCAGAAGGAAAAGGAATATTAGGAAAATTGTTAGCTATAGATAAAGCTCTTTGGTAAGCAAATGAGTTAGTTGGCAAACTTCCAGTAACTAAATTAATTACATCAGGATTTACCATAGGCATAATATATATACTGGAACTATTAAATAAATTTCTGACATTATAGCCATACAATGAACCATCTTGTACATAAGCAGTTGCATAGTCTTCGATAAATTTCATTAAAAGTGTGCTTGTTATCCATTCATTTGCGTGAATTCCACCTGAGTAAAATACCTTGTTAGGACCTTTACCAAGTTTTATAACATAAATGTTTTTTCTCATTACACTATTTCCAACTATTTGTATATTGAGAAAAGGATAAACAGTATTCAAACTTATTAAATTACTTCTTAATAGGTTGTAAGTATAATTGACATTTGTTGGAACAATACTCATATATATCACCAATATATAATATGAGAAGATAAAAATTAAGTGAATGTGTTGATAAAATATCTAAAATATTGTATAATTAATAGGTATCTGGGGATGTAATGGTTTCGACATATTACCAGAAATATAAATAGCAAGTAGTGGATTCTCGTTGGCCACTTAAAAAACGAGAAACTAAATATAAACGCTAATAAACAAGAAGTAGCATTAGCTGCCTAAGTTGTAGCTACACTTTACTAGATATCCCACATATTTAGATAAAGTGCCGATTTTGTGGGAAACAAAACTACTTTTGCTTCAAAAGTAGTGGGTATTTAGAAGCTATATCTTATTTTAACCTGTTTATCGGTGAAAATAAGATGAAATTAAAAGATAAACTAAACTTGTAGAAGTTTATATGGAAAGTATTATGGACAGGAGTTCGACTCTCCTCATCTCCACCATTGTTCCCTTATATGAACACTGTCTACTATGTTGGTGGATTTGCTGTGAATATAAGGTTTGAAGATTATAATAAATAAGCGGGTATAATTTAGTGGTAGAATGCCATGCTTCCGACCTGGTCGCGCGAGTTCGATTCTCGCTACCCGCTCCAAAAATTACTCCCACGAAATTCTAAAATTACTTAAAATAAGTACTTTTAGAACTTTGTGGGAGTATAATTTATAATTAATATTTAAGAAAGTTATTCAATTACAACCAAAAGTCTACTATAAAAAATTTTACAAAACCACTTGATTTAAAAACAAATGTTTGATACAATATGAAAACAACAAACTTTTATTTTAGGAGAGTGATTATGTGAAAGAAGCTTATATAAAATGTTTGAAAAAATTACGAGAATTTAGAAAAAGTTTAAATACAGAAAATGATTTAAAAAGAGGAAAACTATATTTTACTTGGATTAGCGATAAAACTAAAAAAATAGAAAATGAAAAAGATATTGATTATATTTATAAAAATATAGTGCAATATACACTAAAGAATTATAAAATTGATAAATATAATTATGAAAGATTAAATAAGCAATTGAAAAATATTGTTAAAAATAACTATGCTTTAAAGAAGAATAATTATATATTTAATAATACCAATATTTCTAAAGAAGATACAATGTTATTAACAAAAAAAGTATTGCTAAAAAGAGGAAATGTTGTATGGATAGATTTTGGATTTAATATAGGAAATGAATTTGGAGGAATGCATCCTGCTATTATATTAAAAAATTTTGATAATGAAATATTTGTATTGCCAATATCATCTAAAAAACCTAAAGAATATAAAAAACTAGAACAAGATTATCAAAATAAAAAGATAACACTTGAAGAATGTGAAAAGAAAAAAGGGCAAATTACAGAAATAGTACAAATAGATAATATATATAGATTTAAAGATATGATTAGATGGGTTAATATTACAAGAATGAAAAAAGTTAGTATATTAAGAATGAATTTTAATGGTACTATTGGTAAGGTTGATGGAAAATATTTAAGTACAATAAATGAAAAAATAAGGACAGAATTTTTTGAATAAAACATTGACTTATGTCATAAAATATAGTATCATAGTATTAGAAAGTAATCAATAAGGATTGCTGTGGGAGGAACGAAAGTTCCAGTAAAATT
>CALXCF010000012.1 GCA_944386755.1 uncultured Clostridia bacterium
TGTTACAATTCCTCTTTTTACAAGTTCAACACCTATAGGTTGTTTTCTTCTTAAATCCATATGTTTTTGCCTTCCTTTCTTTTGTATTCTTCTTAATTATACTATATTTTTATATATTTGTATCACATTTTAGTAAATTACAAAAAATTACTAATTTTTTAATGTATATGTTGTTTCTCTTGTTCTATTTCCAGCTTCAAATACTACTTCAACAACATCTTTTCCATTTTGTATATTTCTTGTAAAAGTACAGTTAGTTACACCTTTTGCTATTTTCACTTGATTTCTATATACTCCTTGATTTTCAGGAATAAAGGTGTATTGTACTCCATTATCAAATACTATATAATTTTGCCCATCATTTGTAGTGTCACAATCTAAAATTTTTATATTTGCATGGTTTACTTCATCCGAAAAAAGGCTGTTAAATTTTGTGTATTCTGTTATTGGATTTATATCTACATTTGTATCATTTATATTACTATAAAAAAATGTACTAATTATTGCAACTACTCCAACTACAATAGCCATTACTATTACATATACAGTTAAAGATATTAATGTTATACCTTTTTGTGATTTCATATCAAATTCCTTTCACTATCTAATTTTTAAAAATTAATTTGTTTCATTTGTTAAAACTGTCTTTATCTCAACTGTTTGTGTTTTGCCTTTAAACATATATGATATTTGAACTGTTACTTGTTTTACTAAATTTGGTACCTCTTCTTCATTTCCTTCTAAATCTGTATAATCTTCTACTATTACTTTTTTATAAAAGCCCTTTTCCTCTGTTTCTCCTTCTCTATATGGATTTCCTCCATTATTTATATTTATTGTTTCTATTTTTTTAAACCCTTCATTTTTAATATTTTCTATTTCATCTACTGCTAAATAAGTAGCTTCTGATTTTAGCTCAACTTCTCTTGATGAACTGTTAAAATTGTATATAAGTACAGCTATCAGTGTTACAAATATGAATAAGACTATAACTGAAATAGCTATATCAATTCCTGTAAATCCTTTTTCACTTCGTATGCTCATAATTTTATTTCCTTTCACGGCTTTATTTATTAATAAATTGGATAAAATAATTATTGAATAATGTTAGAAGTAGAATTGTTACATTGCTAATACATAAATAAAAACCTATACTAAATTCTTTAATAATTTGCTTATCAGATTTTTTTTGTCTTTTCTTTTTTTCTTTTAATTTATTGATAAGTATGCAAATGCAAATTCCTAAAACTGTTATAATTATACTAAATGATGTTATGATTTCACTTGTAAAAATTGCCATAGTTATTATCATTAATAGTATTCCTGTAAGATAACTATTTTTTGCAAATCTTTTTAAAGTTACTGTGTCAAATAATAATATGATTATATATATTATTAGATATATGGCATATCTATAAATATTAGTTTCATCTACTATGCATAGATATGTCATATACATAATAGATATTATTATCCCATATATTGAAACACCTTTATCGATTTTTCTATTTTCTTTGTCTATTCCTGCAAGTAGTATTATGAATGTTAAATATAAAGCTATAAATGAAAAATCAATTATATTAAGTACTGTTAGAGTTTCAAATCTTATTCCCATTAAATATGCAAATAAAATAAATAATGTTCCAGATAATATTTCTAATATAAAATAACGTGGTCTTATTTTTTCTTTGCAATATCTACATCTACCTCTTAAAGCTATATAACTTATAATTGGAAATAAGTCTAATAATCCTAATTTGTGGTTACAATTAGGACAATAAGAATGGGTATGTATAATATCTTGTTTTTTTGGAATTCTGTATACTGCTAATGTAAAAAAACTTCCAAACAAACTTCCTATGATAAATATTATTATGTATAAAAATATGTTCATTTTTCTTTCCTATCTTTTTTCTTTCTGTTTATTTTTAAATTTAGCCATACACACATAGTGTGCGTATGGCTATTTTTATATTTCTAATTAAGAACCTTGTTTTACTTGACTAACTGATGTCATTTCCCAGTTAGTACCACTTTTAGTTACAGATCCTTCACTTACAGTTAATCCTACACTTGAATCTACTGTTATTGTTACTGATGTTCCTGGAGTAACTGATACTTCGCAATTATCGGCTACTGGACCTAAATTGTCTTCTATAGTTTTTTTAGAATCAAAATCTACACCGGCTAATGCATTTGCATATTGTGCACTTAATTCCATATTAACTCTTTCTACTATTTCTGCCTTTTCTGTCGCTGTGTCAGCTTCATTTGCTCTTGTTAGTATTCCATTTTGTCCTGTTAGCATAGCTATTGATACACCTGCTAAAATTAATAGTACGATAATTGTAATTACTAAAGCAATTAATGTAATACCTTTATTATTTGTCATCTTATTTTCCTCCTAATTATTTTTATGATGGCATATCTGCCGGATCAATTGTAACTGGGTCTGTTGAAGAATCTACATATCCTGTATATGAAGAATATTCACCTGTTCCAGTAATAGTTATTCTATTAGCGCTTGTTAAAACTGCACTAGCTTTTCCATCTAAGTTGTCATTTATATCAGATACATAAGTTGAATCAAATGTAGTTCTTCCAGCTAGCGCATCTGCATAAACTGCATTTAATTCCATATTTATTCTTTCAACAACCTCTGCTATTGCTGTATCTTCTTTTGCTTCATTTGTTCTTGTTAATATACCATTTTGTCCTGTTAGCATTGCTATTGATACTCCTGCTAATATTAAAAGAACAATGATTGTAATAACAAGTGCTATTAAAGTAATACCTTTTTGATTTCTCATGTTTCTTTCCCTCCTTTTCTTTTGATTTAATATATATTGCACTATACTTATTTTTTATAAGTATAACGTTAATAACTATAATTATTTTGTACCTTTGTCTTGGAAATATTCTCCTCCAGAAGTTGTAGTGTTACTACTTGTTGAATTTCCTGAAGAGCTACTTCCTCCTGTTGAAGAACCATTATTTGTCGTATTTTCCCCACTTGCTTCATATGAAGAGAATGGGTTTGCTTTTCCTGGTTGATAATCATTTATTCTTTCATAATTTCTTAAATCTGTTGAATCTACTTCATATGTCATTATTATTTGACTGTCATCTACACTAGTTGTATTTGCTAGTTCTTGTTGTACATTTTCTGGAGTTGTATATGAAACTGGGTTAGGTATAGTTTTTGACATTGGAGCATATTCATATAACAAAATTCCTAGTATTAATATTATGGCTAAGCATAATAATAATACAATTATTATTTCTCTTATAACATTTTTAGCCATATTGTCCTCCTTATTGATTTATTATTGTGCAGTATTAGTTGAGTTTGCTGTATTAGAAGAATTTGTTGTATTATTTGTATTTGTTGTATTTGTTGAAGTATTTGTATTTGTTCCATTTGTTGTATTCCCTGTTGTATTATTTGTAGTAATTGGTGTAGTTTCTGTTATATCTGAAATAGCTATATCTTTACATACAAATGTTGCTTGTAGGTTTGAATCTGAACCACCTGGTATCATCTTAAATTCTTCTATTTTAAATCCTAATGTAGCATCATTTTCTATATCTGATATAAAATCTGTAATTGAAATGTAACTTCCGTTAACTGTAAAGTTCAAGTTGTACGTATCTTGTGTTGTATTGCTTCCTTTTGTTACATCCATTTTCATTGTTGCCCCTTCATTTGTTGCATGATTTCCTAATTTTACCCATAAAGTTTCTATTTCATATTGCTCAAGTTGAGCAGCAGATTCTACATCACTTGTTGTACTGACAGCTACAATTTCATCATATTCAGCCTTTACATCTTGTAATTTTTTGCTATCATCTTCTACATCTTTTACTGCTTGCTGAAAATCTTTTTGTGCTAAAGATCCTGCTTCTTGAATTTTTTCGTCTAATTCTGCACTCCTTGTTTGAATACCTTTGATTCCCAGTATTTTAAAGTTTCCAAATTCAACTCCGTTTATTGCAACTATTCCAGCTAAAGCAAGTAAAAGAACAATTAAAATTAGTATTAATAATTTTTTCATGGTAAATCTCCTTCTATTTTTATAGTAACAACGTTACTATCTTTTTGTCCTGCAGTTGAAATAACATTTGTTAAAATAACATCATTTTTCATTTTAGCAACTAAATACCCTAATTGTTCATATCTATCTGATTGTGCGTTTATAACTATATGTGAATCCGTTGTATTTTCAATTGATGTTAATTGTACACTTGCTGGAATTACTGACATTATTTGATTTAATAAATTAGGTATTGCATTTCTTGTTCTATTTCTTTCAGCTAGTCTATCATTTGCTTCTTGTAAATTATCTATCATAGTTGTATATTCATTTGTTCTTGTTTTTATTTTCTCATCATCACTATTAGCCAATTGAATTTGTCTATTCGTAGAAGCTATTGATTCTTCTGCTTCATTTTCTTTTGCATCAATTTGGTTTGATAATAGTGCTGAAAAACAACTATATACTATCACTAAAATAAGTAGTGCTGATGCGATACGAATTAATCCAATCTCTGTTTTATCTAATTTTTGTCCTAAATCCCATGTCAATAATCCGCCTAAATTCTTTTTCTCTTTTTTAGTTTTGTCTGGGTCAACCTCAACTTTCAGCCAACTTGGAACCTTATCAGCAAAAGTTAACTTTTTAAAGTTTATTCCAGTAATTCCTTCTCCTAGTCCCATCATAGCTAAAGAGATTGCTGAATTCACTTCAATATAATCTTTAATGCTTATATCTCTAGTCCCTTCTATAAAGTATGGTCTCAATATTTCACATTTTACTTCATCTAAATATTCTTGAAAATATAAATCAACGTTATTTATTAATGATGCTGTTCCTGTAATATATACTTTGTTTATTTTTTGCATGTTTGTATTTATTATTTTTTTAACTTCTCCAACTATATTATACAATGTTGGCATTATATCCTCTAAGTAACTTGACTCCTCTTCTTGTAATTCTCTTCCTTCAGAAGTATAAATTGTTGTGTTTTTGCATATTTCATATGATTTTGAATATGAATTTTCTTTTAAGTTTATTTTTGATAAAAATTCACTTGAGCCTTGTTCTAATTTGTCTATATTAAAGATTTTATTATCTATTATTGTTGTTATAGTTGTTTCATTTTCTATGTTAACTATTAGTGCATTTTGTTTCTCATCTGTATTTAATAAATTAGCTATTGACATAGATATTGGAGAAATATTCATTAATTTATAATTCTCTAATACTTGTGTTTTTTTATTTAATTCTATTTTATTTTCAGCAATATGAATGACTTTCAATTTTTCCTTATCATCTGGATAATCAACTATTGCATATCTGGTTTCAAATACATTAGGATTATATCCTTTTTCACTACAAAATGAATCAAATTCAGTTTTTATTGCTTTTTGTAAATCGTTTTTTGAAAGCATTGAAAACATGTCAAAATAGTTATACATCTCTTCTGATAAATTAATGCTTATTGGAGTTTTTTGGCTATATGTTTCTTCTACTATTTGGTCTATTGCTTGTCCTAATTTATCATAGAATTTGATTCCAAAAGATTCAACTTTTAAATTGTCATGATCCTTAGAAACTTTTGCATATTTAATTAAATTTTCTTCTATATATAGTCCTAAACAGTTCGTCATTATTTTCTCCTTCTTTTTATATATATATTAATAGCTTTCGCATTTTTTTAGAAAGAATACTTGAATTATTTTCTTGTATATTTTTTATTGTTTTTTAACATTTAAATTCACTTCTATTTTATAATTTTATATGAAAAAGTCAATAACTTTAATGCAAATGTAATGTAAATGTAATATTGTTGTAATAATTGATTTTTTGTTGATTTTTAGTACATTTTGTTTTTTAATTTGCATATAAAAAATCCATCTGTTTCATAATTTTGGTAAACTTGTAAATAATTATTATTATTTTTATATATTTCAAAAAATTCTTTATTCTGTATTTTATCATTTTCTTTTATTTTTATGTTTTCAATACAAAAATTTTTGTGTTTTTGTATAAATTCTTTTATCACATTCTCATTTTCTTCTTTCAAAATACTGCAGGTTGAATAAACAAGTTCTCCACCTTTTTTCAAATATTGTGAACAATTTTCTAGTATCTTTTTTTGTATTTTTGTAATTTCATTAATGTTCTCTTTACTCTTTTGCCATTTTATATCTGGTTTTCTTCTTAAAACTCCAATTCCTAAACATGGTACATCTAATAAAATTTTATCAAATTTTTCTTTATATTTTTCATTATAAATTGTTGCATCATTTACTTTAGTTTCTATATTTGTAATCCCTAATCTTTTAGCAGCATTTTCTACTAACTTGGTTCTGTGTTCATGAATATCCCATGCTTCTATTTTTCCCTGATTTTCCATTAGTTCTGCTAAATACGTCGTTTTTCCACCTGGACTACTACATGCATCTAATATAACATCTGTTTTATTTGGATTTAATATAATTGGAATCAAACCAGCTGTTTCATCTTGTATTGTAAAAAGACCTTGTCTGAATTCTTCCATATTCTCTATATTCTTTGCATTTTCTACTATTAGAAAATCTTTTAATAATCCCTGTTTTACTTTTATATTTTTTTCTTCTAATTTTTTTATTAAATCTTGCTTTGTAATTTTTCCTTTCAAATTTTGTTCATTTTTCTCTGCTATTTTTAAATTATTTATTCTGATTGCTAAATGTGGTCTTAAGTTAGAATTAATAGCTATTTCTTCTACTTTTTTCATATCTCCTAATTGCTTTGCTAGTTCTTCTATAATCCATACAGGCATTGAATTTGTAATAGCAATTCTTTGAATATCATCTTCTATTTTAGAAAAATCCTCATAATCTTTTACCGTAACTTTTCTTAATATCGCATTAACAAAATTACTACTTGATTTATGACCATATCTTTTGGCAAGATTTACACTTTCATTAACTGCTGCTGATTTTGGGATTTTATCTAAAAATACAATTTGGTATATTCCCATTCTTAAAATATTCAAAATCCAATTAGAAATCTTTTTCAATTTTATATTAGAATATTTTTTTATTATTTCATCTAATGTAAGTCTCCAAGTTGTTGTTCCGTATACTATTTCTGATATTAGTCCAATATCTTTATTTGTTAACTCTTTTTTATTTTGATTTATCATTTCATTTAGTACAATATTTGAATATGCTTTTTCTTTGTCTATTTTATATAAAATTTTTAGTGCTAATTCTCTTGTTTTATCAATCATTATTTTTCCCTTTTTTCCTTTCTTTTATTTACTATTTTGATTATATATTTTTTTGTATAAAATTTCTATATTTTTTGTATATTTTTTCTAAGTTGTGGAAATGATAATTTTAAAAGTTTGAATGTCCATTTAGGGACGTTTCTGTTTGGACATTTTTGTCCATTTGGAGACATATCTTATTGGGGCATATTGAAAGGATGATTGAAAGTGGATATTAAAAAACATTTAATTATAACAGGTAATTCTACTGTATCTTGGAAAGATGCAATTGTAAAAGCTATAGCTGAGGCTTCTAAAACTATTGATTATCTATCAGAAGTTAAAATTATTGAGCAAAGAGCTAATATTGATGGTAATAAAATTTCTGAATATTTTGTTGATCTGGATATTAGTTTTATTGTTGATTTAGATAGAAAAAATCATTTAGGAGGAAAGGAGGGTCGTTAGTCATGGATCCGTTAGAAACAAAACAAACTTATCAAAAGTATGTTGATAAAAAATCTCCTAATTCTCCAATTTTAAAAAACTGTTTTAATGCTTTTTGGGTTCGGCGGTTTAATATGCAGTATTGGGCAAATAATTCTTAATATATGTAAGGAAAGAGGTTTTGATACCGCTACTTCTGGTACTATCGTTTCTATTTTATTAATTGGAATTTCTGCATTTCTTACAGGTTTGAATCTTTTTAATAAAATAGGAAAATTTGCAGGCGCTGGTTCTCTAATTCCTATTACAGGTTTTGCAAATTCAATAGTTTCACCTGCAATGGAATACAAATCTGAAGGTTATGTAATGGGTGTTGGTGGTAAAATGTTTACTGTTGCAGGACCAGTACTCGTTTTTGGTATCTCTACCTCAATTTTAGTAGGTATTATCTACCTTATATTTAATACCCAAAATGTGACACTTGTCTAATGTCCATTTGGGGACGTTTCTGTTTGGACATTTTTGTCCTTCTTGGGACACATCTTATTTATTTTAGAGGTGATTTTTTTGAAAAAAGTTGGTAATCAAACTATTAGTTTTGATAATCCTCCAACAATTCTTGAATGTGCATCTATTGTTGGTCCAAAAGAAGCTAAAGGGCCACTTGCAAAATATTTTGACCAAACTTTAGATGACGAATTTTGGGGAGAAAAAACTTGGGAAAAGGCCGAAAGTAAAATTATAAAAGAAACTGTTAGTACGGTAATTTCTAAATCTGGAGTTCCTAGTAACAAAATTGACTGCATGTTTGCAGGTGATTTGTTAAACCAATGTATTTCTTCAAGTTTTGGTTTAAGAGAATTAAATATTCCGTTTTTTGGAGTTTTTGGCGCTTGCTCTACATTTGTTGAATCTATTTCTTTAGGTGCTATTTGTACTGAGAGTTTTGCCGAAAATGTTTTATGTGCTACATCTAGTCATTTTTGTAGTGCAGAAAAGCAATTTCGTTTCCCATTGGAATTAGGTAACCAAAGACCTCCATCAAGTCAATGGACAGTTACTGGTTCTGGTGCTGCTATTTTAACAAAAAGTGGAACTGGTCCATATATTACACATATAACACCTGGAAAAATTGTTGATATGGGTATTAAAGATGGAAATAATATGGGTGCTGCTATGGCTCCAGCCTTTGCAGATACTTTAATTTCTCATTTTGAGGATACAGGTAGAAATCCAAGTTATTATGACGCTATTATTAGTGGTGATTTAGGTTATATTGGTAAAGAAATAGTTATAGATATTTTAAAATCTAAAGGTTATAATATTAAATCAAATTATAATGACTGTGGAGTTTTAATATTTGATAAAAACGCGCAAGATACTCATAGTGGTGGTAGTGGTTGTGCATGTTGTGGTACTGTTTTTTCTGGGTATTTCTTTAAACAATTAAAGGAAAGAAAAATTAAAAAGATGTTATTAATTGCTACTGGTGCTTTAATGAACTCTACAACTTCTCAACAAGGTGAAAGCATACCTGGAATTGCACATGCAATTAGCATAGAAATTTAACAGGGATTATGGGGACGGTCCTAAAAATCCCTGATTTTAGGGATTAAGGTACGGACCTTTACTTATAAATTTAAGAAAGGATTTGTTATTATGGATATTAATTGGGCTAATGTTTTTGATTGGACAGTGTTATTAAAATGTTTTGTTACTGCTGGAGTCATTTGTGTACTTGGTCAGATTTTGATTGATAAAACTAAATTAACACCTGCTAAGATTTTAGTTATTTTTGTTACTACTGGAGCTATTTTAGGTGGTCTTGGTGTTTATCAATATTTGGTTGATTTTGCAGGAGCTGGTGCGACTGTTCCTTTGACTGGTTTTGGTTATAATTTGGCTAAAGGTGCTATTGAGGCTGTTCAACAAATGGGGCTAGTTGGTGCATTTGTTGGTGGTGTTAAGGCTGCTGCAGGTGGTATTGCTGCCGCTGTATTTTTTGGATATTTAGCCGCACTTATTTCTAAACCAAAAATGAAAAAGCAGTAATTTTGAGCAAAAAATAAAGCTATTTATTTTATAATTTTGTTTTATAAAATAGTATAGCTTTATTTTTATTTTTAAAAATTTAATATTCGTTGTTTTATTTATTTCTAACTTTCTTAGCATAGCAATTTATGCTTTTTTTGCTATTTCAGCTATTTCTGTAAATGCTTTTGGATCAGTTACAGCTATTTCAGCTAACATTTTTCTGTTAATTGTAACATTTGCTTTCTTTAATCCTGCTATCATTTTGCTATATGTTATACCATTCATTCTTGCCGCTGCATTTATTCTTGCTATCCATAATTTTCTAAAATTACTTTTTTTATCTTTTCTTCCAACATATGCATATGATAAAGATTTCATAACTGCTTGGTTTGCATTTCTAAATCTATAATGTTTTGCACCATAGTATCCTTTTGCTTGTTTTAATACTTTTTTATGTCTTGCTCTTGTTGTTCTTGCTGTTTTTACTCTTGCCATTTATATTTCCTCCTTCTTCTTTTCGACAGGGGACACACCTTTCCCCCTTGTCATTTCCACTTGGTTTAAGGAATGTCCCCTCCCCTTGTGAATTATTGATTAATTCTTATTATACTTTCTACTTAATTAATTACCGTAAGGTAATAGTTTTTTGATTGTGTTTTCACATGTTTTATCTGCATAAGCATTTTGAATTTTTCCTGATTTTTTTTGTCTACTTGTTTTATTTGCAAGTAAATGTCTTCTGTTTGATTTTGTTCTTTTAACTTTACCTGTAGCTGTTAATGAATATCTTTTTTTAGCAGCTTTGTTTGTTTTTAATTTTGGCATAGTTATTCGCTCCTTTCGTTTTATAACTTTATATTAACAGATTTTTAATTGTTTTAATATTTTTATATTATCAATTATTTTTCTGTTTTTTTAGCTAAAATTGTAAACATATTTCTACCTTCTAATTTTGGTGCTTTTTCTACATTTGCAACATCTTCTAATGCTGAGATAAATTTATTTAAAACGTTTTCTCCTGCTTTTGAGTTGTTTACTTCTCTTCCTCTAAAGCGTACTGTAATTTTTACTTTGTTTCCGTCTTCAATAAACTTTCTTGCATTTTTTGCTTTGAATCCAAAATCATGTTCTTCAATATTTGGAGTTACTCTTATTTCTTTTACTTCAAGAACTTTTTGTTTTTTCTTAGCTTCTTTTTCTTTTTTTGCTTGCTCAAATTTATATTTTCCATAGTTCATTATTTTACAAACTGGTGGATTAGAATTTGGCGCTACTAGCACTAAATCTAAGTTCTTGTCTTCTGCTTTCGATAAAGCATCTTGAAATGATACAACTCCTAATTTTTCTCCTGTTTCTCCAATTAGTTGTACTTCTTTTGCTCTGATTTGTCTGTTGATTGGTAATTCCTGTTTTATATAAAACACCTCCAATAAATTAAAAAATTTGACTTTTGTTACAAGTCAAATTCAAAATACTATAGTAAATAGCTATGATTTTCTATATACTAAAATATTTAATTTCTAACCTTTTTCCTCTTAAGATAAGGTGAGAAGCTTGACTTCTTCTTGTAACGATAAATATTATACACTATCTTTTTGCTATTTGTCAAGCCTTTTTTTCTATTTTGTTATCCATTTCACTAAATCTAAGTTTGCTGGTTCTAGTAGCATTTCATGTTTTGGCATTACACGGAAGGTATATCCATAATTTCCACCTGTTGTTAATTCTATTTTTGCTGTGAAATAATATTTTTTATTTTCTTCGTCTTGTTCTTCTAATTTCATAGGTATTATAGATACATCTTCTACAATTCCATTTTCTAATATTTTTCCATAATATACTTCTACTGTTACATTTTCTACATCAATATTTGGTAACTCTACTTCACAGCTTACATCAATGTTATTTCCAGCATCAATTGTTATATTGTCTAAATTATTCGTTTGTGTAATCTTTATGTCTTTCCAATTAATGTATAAGTCTTTTTTCCATGAATTAAATTCTGCCACATTATCCATATTTTCGTAATATTTTTTTGTTAGATTACATAGTGGTATATAGTATTGATTTGTGTAATCTACCAACATTCTTGATGTGCTATATTTTCCTCCTGTTGTTACTATTGAATTTTTCATTATCTCTATCCATTTTTTAGATATTCCATTTTTATCTTTTTCATAATATGTTGGTATTATCTTTTCTTCTAATGTATGATACATACTTTGGCTATCTGCAACATCTTGTGCTTCATATGAATCATATTCTGCATTTGTTCCGATTGTCCATCCATTGCTTTGAGTATATCCTTCTGCCCACCATCCATCTAGCACACTGAAGTTTATTACTCCATTTACTGATGCTTTTTGTCCTGATGTTCCTGATGCTTCCATTGGTCTTCTTGGGTTATTTAGCCATACATCTACTCCACTTATTAAATATCTTGAAATTTCTATATTATAGTTTTCTAATAAGAAGATTTTCCCTTTGAATTGTGGCATCATTGATATTTCATGTATATATTTTATTAAATCTTGTCCTTCTTTATCTGCTGGATGTGCTTTTCCTGCAAATATTATTTGTACTGGTCTTTCACTATTATTTAATATTTGTGTAATTCTTTCTAAATCTTTAAATATTAATGTTGCTCTTTTATATGTTGCAAATCTTCTCGCAAAACCTATAGTTAAAGCTTCTGGATTTAGTTTTGAAATAATTTCATTTATTTCTTCATATCCATATCCACAACGTCTTAATCTTTCCATTGTGCTTTCTTTTACAAGTTTTATTAGTTTTTTCTTTTGGTCAACATGTACACTCCATAATTTTTCATCTGGAATATTTCTGATTTTTTCCCATACATGATTTTGATGAATGTTATCTTGCCAATATGGAATTAAGTATTTGTTGTATAATTCTTTCATTCTTGGTGCAAGCCATGAACATGTGTGAATTCCATTTGTTACATATCCAATTGGTGATTCATTTGCTGCAATGTTTGGCCATACTTCACTAAATAGTTCTCTTGAAACAGCTCCATGTAATTTACTTACTCCATTTTTCTTTCCAGCTATTTTTAATGCTAATATTCCCATATTGAATCCTTCTTCTAGGTCTGGTCCTGGTTTCATTCCTAATTTTAAGAATTCTTCCCTTGATAGTCCTAATCTTGGCCAGAAATCTTTGAAGTATTTTTCAACTAAAGCTATTGGGAATATGTCATTTCCTGCTGGTACTGGTGTATGTGTTGTAAATACTGTTTTTGAACTTGCTATGTCTTTTGCCATATCAAAAGATATTTGTTTTTCTTTTATTAAGTTTTTAATTACTTCTAAATTTAAGAATGCTGAATGTCCTTCATTCATATGGTATACAGTTGGATTTAAATGTAGGTATTTTGTTAATAACTCTACTCCGCCTTGTCCTAAAACAATTTCTTGTCTTATTCTCATTTCTTGGTCTCCACCATAAAGTTGTAATGTTACATTTCTATCTTCTTGATGGTTTTTATCAATGTCTGAGTCTAGTAGATATAGTTTTACTCTTCCTACATTTATTTGCCATACTTTTAGGTATAATCTTCTTTTTGGAAATTTAACGAATATTGTTAAATCCTCGCCTTTATCATCTTTTACTGGATTTATTGGTAAATCATATAAATCTATTCCATTGTTCTCTGTTTCTTGGATTCCATATCCATTTATTTTTTGTTTGAAGTATCCGTGTTTATATAGTAAACCTACTCCAACTAATGGAATTCCTAAGTCACTTGCAGATTTTAAATGGTCACCAGATAAAATACCTAATCCTCCTGAATAGATTGGTATTGTTTGGTCTAGTCCATATTCTGCTGAAAAATATGCAATTAGGTCTTTTTTGTTTTCTGGGTATTTGCTTGAGAACCATGTATTTTTGCTGTTCATATATCCTTCATAGTGGTCTACTACTTTGTCGTATTCTTTTAAGAATGTTATATCTTTTGCTGCTAATTCTAGTCTTTCTTGTGATACATGTTTTAAAAATTTGATTGGGTTTTTGTTTGATTGCTCCCATAAGTCTCTGTCGATTTTTTGGAATAGTCTTAGGAATTCTGTGTTCCATGACCACCATAAGTTGTTTGATATTTCTGATAGTTTTTCTATCCTTTTTGGTAATTGTGGGTTTACTGTTATTCTATTAAATATGTACATTTTCTTTTGTTCCTCCTTTGTTTTTTATTTATCTATTTTTTCTTTTTTGTATTTTTTATTTCTTTTGCTTTTTTGATATTTATATTATCTATTAAATGATTACATTTGTCAAATGTTTTTAAAATATTCTCAAAATATCATTGTATGAAACATATAGTGACAAAGCTATTAAAATCGAAAATCCTATCAATTGTATATTAATTTCTGTTTCTTGTTTTAAAGGTTTTCTTCTAATTGCTTCAATAATTAAAATTAATAACTTTCCTCCATCAAGTGCTGGAATTGGTAGCAAGTTTGTAACTCCAAGAGATAGTGAAATTAGAGCCATCATTTGGAAGAACTCTCTAACCCCATCTGTTCTTGCAATTACTTCTGAAATTCCAACTGGTCCCATCATTTGATCTACTCCAACTTGACCAGTAAATAATTGTTTAATACTATCTACTATTGAACCTAAAAACTCTGCTGTTTGCATTCCACCATTTATACATCTATTCCAGAATGTATCTGGTGCTTGTTCTAAGTTCACTCCTAAATAATATGTTGAATAATAATCTGGTGTTAATTCTATTTCTAGTTGCTCGCCATTTCTTTCTATTGTCAATAACATCGTATTTAAACCTTTTTCATTAATTGCTTCAACTGCTTTATTAGGATCTCCATTTATTTCTACATCATTTACTTTAATTAATCTATCATTTGCTTGTATTCCACTTCTTTCACTACTACTTCCTTTTTCTACTGTAACAATTTTCGCATTATCATCTAAATAAATACCTGTTGACTTTACTGGTACTTCTGTTGGTTTCGTAGTGTATTCTAAAATATCCCCATTTCTGTTTACTTTTATATTAATTTCTTCTCCATTAGAATTTGTAACTATTTCATTTATATCTTTTTGACTTTTTACTTCTTTACCATTAATTTCTATTATTTCATCTCCACTTTGTAATCCAATCTGCTGTGCAGCATATCCTTCTATTGTACTCGCAACTCTATTTGATACGTATGTTCCACTTGTTGCGATTAAAGCAAAATATACAATTATCGCAAATACTATATTTACAGTTGCACCAGCTACAACAATTGCCATTCTTTTTGGAATGCTAGCTTTTGAAAAAGACCTATCATCTTCTGACCTTTCGTCTTCTCCTTCCATACTTACAAATCCACCTAATGGTATTAGTCGTAAAGCATATTTGGTTTCTTTTCCTTGCTTTTTCCATATTACTGGTCCAAATCCTATTGCAAATTCATTTACTTTTACTTTGCAAAGTTTTGCAACTGTAAAATGGCCTGCTTCATGGATTAAAATTAAAAAGCCCAGTAATATAATTATTTTAATTGCTGCAATTAAAAATGAAATCAAATTCTTTCTCCTTTCAATCAGGGATTAGGGGACGTTCTTTTAATCCCACTAAGAGGGATTAAAAGAACGTCCCCTAATCCCTCTTCTAATTTTTTCTAAAGTAGTGTAAAGAATGCATATGCAAATGGTGCTAAGAATATTAAACTGTCAATTCTATCTAACATTCCGCCATGTCCTGGTATGAGATTACTATAATCTTTTATATCTACATATCTTTTAATACTTGAAGCTGCAAAGTCTCCTATTTGTCCGATTAAACTAAGTATTACTGATATCATAGCTATAAATCCATAAGAATAGTTCATACCCCAGAATGTATTTGCTACATATGTGTATAATAACATTAATAGTATTGCTCCTACTGTTCCTGCTATACATCCTTCTATTGATTTTTTAGGACTTACTTTGCTAAATTTGTGTTTTCCAAAATGTTTTCCTATAAAATATGCAAATATGTCAGTTCCCCAGGCTGCAATTATTGCATACCATATTAATACTTTTCCATCTTGCATACCATCTATAAGTGCAACAAATATCATGAAAAATACTACATAAAATATTCCTAAAAAAGTATATGCAATATCTTTAAATGTTGTTCTCATTTCTGTTGCAATTACTTGTGCAAATAGTATTAGTAAAATTGTTGGTACTGAAAGTGTTACTACCATATTTAGTGCCTCTTCTGGTACTAAATGTATTATTGCTATACTAAAACAACTTAAATATCCTACCCATCTTACCGGATTTGATACTTTTTGTATTGCATTAAAATATTCATTCATTGCAAGTAATGCAATTATTGCTAATGCTATATCTACTATATATTTATTTCCAATTAATAAAATTATTAATACTAATGGAAATCCTAATAGTCCAGATGTTATTCTTTTTATATCCATGTTTCTCTCCTTTGATTTCTTTAATTCGCTCCAAATTTTCTTGTCCTTTTTTGATATTCGATTATTGCATTATCCAAATCTTCTTCGTCAAAATCTGGCCAATTTTTTTGAACAAATAATAATTCTGAATATACTGATTGCCATGGCAAGAAATTGCTTAATCTTAATTCTCCACTTGTTCTAATTACTAAGTCAGGATCTGGTTCGTTTTTTGTATATAGATGTTCTGATATCATTTCTTCATTTATTTCATTTGCCTTTATTTTTCCTTCTTCAACTTGACTTGCAATTTCTTTTACTGCTTTTACTATTTCATTTCTTCCGCCATAATTTAATGCAATATTAAATGTTACTCCTGTATTAGCTTTTGTTCTTTCCATACATTTTATTATACTTTTTTGCATTCCATCTGAAAGTGCTGATATATCTCCTAATATTTTCACTCTAATATTTTCTGTATCTGCTCTTTTTGAATAATCATCCAGATAATTTTGTAATAATAGCATTAGTGCTTTTACTTCATCTTCTGCTCTTTTCCAGTTTTCTGTTGAAAAAGCATATACAGTTATATATTCTAATCCTATTTTATTTGCATATCTCACTATTTTTTCTAGTGTTTTTGCTCCTTCTTTATGTCCAAAACTTGCTGGTTTTCCTTGTGCTTTTGCCCATCTTCTATTTCCATCCATTATGATTGCAATATGTTTTGGCATATAATTTTTATCAAAATCCATTTTTATCTTCCTTTTCTAATTTATATATTATTGTGTTGGAAAAGAATTAAATTTTGACTAGGAAAACGAATTTGAAATTTATGAGGCGTACTTTTTGTACGTTGATTAAATTTCAAATGAAGTTTGACGACGTCAAAATTGTAATTATTTTTCAACACCCTTATTTGTTTCTATTTTGAATATATACAGCTAAACCTCTTAGAAATTCTGCCTTTTCTCCATATTCTTCTAATTCTCCTATTGCCTCTTTTGTTATTTGACTTAATATCTCTTTTGATTTTTCTAGACCATATTGTGATACATATGTACATTTTTCTAATACTTTATCATTTCCAACTGGTTTTCCTAAAATTTCTTCATTTCCTTCTTCAGATAGT
The DNA here is from genome assembly GCA_944386755.1 of uncultured Clostridia bacterium. Classification (GTDB taxonomy): domain Bacteria; phylum Bacillota; class Clostridia; order TANB77; family CAG-508; genus CAG-269. The sequence continues at coordinate 17,308 of CALXCF010000012.1, forward strand.
ATATCATCTTTTATTTGAAATGCTAAACCGATTTTTTCAGCATAATTTGTTAGTTTATTGATATCTTTATCACTTGCATTTGCAAGTATTGCTCCCATTCTAACACACAATTTTAATAGTGCTCCTGTTTTATTCTTGTGAATATACTCTAATGTTTCTGTTGAAATTTGTTTTCCTTCTAGCTCTGTATCTATATATTCTCCAGCAATCATTCTATCGACTGCTCCGTGAAAATTCTTCAAAAACCCTTATTTTATTTTTTAATTCTTTTTCATTAATATTTGCTTCTGTTTGCTTTTTTAAAGTTTTATTTAAATCTTCACTTATAACCATGTATGCATAATTTAATAAGCCATCACCTGCTAAAATTGCGGTTGCTTCATTAAATTTTTTGTGATTTGTTGGTTTTCCATGTCTAAAATCATCATTATCAATTCCTGGTAAATCATCATGAATTAGTGAAAAGTTGTGTACCATTTCAATTGCAACTGCATATGGCATACAAGTAGCAATTTGTTCATCAAATAATTTAAATGTTGATAATACCAAAATAGGCCTCAAACGTTTTCCTCCTGCCATTAAACTATATTCCATAGAATCATTTAAAACCTTTTCTGGGCAATTACTTTTTCTTAAATATTTCTCTAACTCTTCATTTATCTTATTCTGGTATTCTTTTAATTCCTCTTTAAATTCCATTTCTTTCTCCTGAATGTTTTCAATTTTTTAAACTGACATTACTTCCTTCTCTTTACTCTCCAATATTTTATCAATTTCTTCAATACTTTTATCTGTAATTTTTTGAATTTCATTTTCAGCTTGTTTTAATTCGTCTTCAGTAATATCTCCGTCTTTTTGCTCTTTTTTAGCTTCATCTATTCCTTCTCTTCTTATTGCTCTAACTGCAACTTTTGCTTCTTCAGCCATTTTACGAACATCTTTTACTATTTCTTTTCTTCTCTCTTCATTTAATTCAGGAAAAGCTAGTCTTATTACTTTTCCATCATTGTTCGGATTTATTCCAATTTCTGATGCAAGAATTGCTTTTTCTATTTCTTTTAAAATGCTTGCATCCCATGGTTGAATTACAATTAATCTTGCTTCTGGAACTGAAATTCCTGCTACTTGATTTATTGGTGTTGGTGTTCCATAATAGTCTATTTTTACCTTATTTAAAATTGCTGGGTTAGCTCTACCAGCTCTTACTTCTGCTAGCCTTTCACTATATACACTTATTGATTTTTCCATTTTTTCTTTTAAATTTGTATAATCCATAATTTTCTCTCCTCTTTTCTTTTAATTTTATTAGAAATTGATTGGAAAAGAATTAAATTTTTCAATCTTATCTAACTATTGTTCCTATCTTCTCACCTTTAATAGCTTTTACTATATTTTCTGGTTTTGCTATTTCAAATACTAATAAAGGCATATCATTATCTCTGCACATTGCTGTTGCTGTTGAATCCATAACTTTTAAATCTTTTTCTAGAACTTCCATGTAAGATATTTCATCATATTTTGTAGCTGTTGGATCCAATTTTGGATCTGCAGAGTATACTCCATCTATTGTTTTTCCAAGTAGTATTATTTCTGCTTTTATTTCTATTGCTCTTAGTACTGCTGCTGTGTCTGTTGTAAAGTATGGATGTCCTGTACCACATGCAAATATTACTACTCTTCCTCTATTTAGGTGTTTTTCTGCTTTTCTTTGTATAAATGGTTCTGCTATTTCTCTCATTTCTATTGATGTTTGTACTCTTGAATATACTCCTCTTGCTTCTAATGCATCTTGAAGTGCTAATCCATTCATTGCTGTTGCAAGCATTCCCATGTAGTCTGCTGTTGTTCTTTCCATTTGATGTCCATTTCTTCCTCTCCAGAAGTTTCCTCCTCCAACTACTACTGCTACTTGTACTCCCATATCTACTATTTCTTTTATTTTATCACATATTTTTCCTACTGTTTCTACATCTACTCCTGTCTTTTGTTCTCCTGCTAATGCCTCTCCACTTAATTTTAGTAATACTCTCTTGTATTTTACTTCTGACAATTTTTCCACTCTCCTCTTACTATATTCTTATCAGAGATATTCTATCATATAAACAAAAAAAAATATACCATTTTTGGTATATTTCTTAATTTTTTATTAAATTTTTGTTTAAATTCCTGCTTGTTTTCTAACTTCTTCAGCAAAATTTTCTTCTTTTTTCTCGATTCCTTCACCTTTTTCGAATCTTGCAAATTCTACTACTTCTGCGTCATTTTCTTTTAATACTTGTGATACTTTTTTATTTGGGTCTTTTACGAAGTCTTGGTCTACTAAGCATATTTCTCCGAAGAATTTTCCAATTCTTCCTTGTACTATTTTTTCTGCAATTGCTTCTGGTTTTCCTTCATTCATTGTTTGAGCTTTTAATATTTCTTTTTCTTTTTCAACTCTTTCTGCTGGAACTGATTGTTCATTTAGATATTCTGGTCTTGCTGCTGCAATTTGCATACAAATGTCTTTTGCAACTTCTGATGTTCCTTTTTTCATATTTACTAAAACTGCTATTTTTCCATCTCCATGGATGTATTTTTCTACTAATCCTTCAGATTCAAATCTTGCAAATCTTCTTACAGTCATATTTTCTCCAATTGTAGCTATTTTATCAACTAAAACTTCATTAACAGTTTTTCCTGGTACTTCAATTGAATCTTGTGCTAATAGCTCTTCAACATCTTTTGGATTTTTTTCTACTACTTGTTTTGCAACATTCATTACAAATGTTTTAAATTCTTCATTTTTTGCTACGAAATCTGTTTCTGAATTAACTTCTACAATTGCTCCTACTTTTCCATCTTCTGAAACATATGCTTCAACTAATCCTTCTGCTGCAATTCTTCCAGATTTTTTAGCTGCTTTTGCTATTCCTCTTTCACGTAATAATTCAATTGCTTTTTCCATATCTCCATCTGTTTCTGTTAAAACTTTTTTGCAGTCCATCATACCTGCACCTGTTTTTTCTCTTAGTTCTTTAACTAAACTTGCTGTAACCATCTAAAATTCCTCCTTTTATTTTAAGACAAGGGACACTTTTTATTAGAAAATCCAATTACTATATTAAAAAATGCCCCTTTCTTTATTTAATCTATATCTTTTATAATTTTGTTGGAAAAGAATTAAATTTTGGCAAGGAAAATTTTATTTAAAAGGCAAGGGCGCATACTTTTTGTATGTAACCGCGTTTTAAATGAAATTTGACGTAGCCAAAATTGTAATTATTTTTCAACAGGCTCTTCTTCAGCTGTTTCAACAACTTCCTCAATACTTGTAGGTTCTTCAGTTTCTACTTCTTGTTCTTCAGCTTCTGCTTCAGGTTCAAAACTTTCTCCTTGTTTTCCTTCAATAACTGCATTTGCTATAACATCTGCAATTAAGCTAACTGCTCTTATAGCGTCGTCATTTCCTGGAATTGGGTAATCCACTTCTTCTGGATTACAGTTTGTATCTACTAATCCTACTACTGGAATTCCTAATTTTTTAGCTTCTAATACTGCTATTCTTTCTTTTTTAGGATCTACTAAGAAAATAACTCCTGGTAATTTATCCATTTCTTTGATTCCACCTAAGTTTCTTTCTAGTTTTTCCATTTCTTTTTTAAGTAAGATTACTTCTTTTTTAGGTAATACATCAAATGTTCCATCTTCTGCCATTGTTTCTAAGTCTTTTAATCTTTGTACTCTTGCACGGATTGTTTCAAAGTTTGTTAGCATTCCTCCTAACCATCTTTGATCAACGTAGTACATTCCACATTTGATTGCTGCATCTTTCATGCATTCTTGTGCTTGTTTCTTTGTTCCTACGAATAGAACTGTTTTTCCTTCTTCTGCTTGTTCTTTGATGAATGCATATGCTTCATCTAATTTTTTTGATGTTTTTTGTAAATCGATGATGTGAATTCCGTTTCTAGCTTGGAATATGTATTCAGCCATTTTAGGATCCCATCTTCTTGTTTGGTGTCCAAAGTGTACACCTGCTTCAAGTAATTGTTTCATTGCAACTACTGCCATTTTTTATTCCTCCCTTTTTGTTATTTCTTCCACCTTAAGTTTTTGTTTCTTAGGACCTTTTTTCAAGGCACTTCCCGTAAAACTAGCTTAGGTGTGTTTAATACGCACATTATTGTATCAGATTTTTTTATAAAAATCAAGTGTTTTATTGCTATTTTTCACTTTTTATTATATAATGTCAATACAATTCAAAGCTAATCTGATAATTACTAATGATATATTTATATATTTTTCCGTAATCCCCATTCAAGAAAATGTAATTCACATACGTTCAAACATTTTCTAGAAAGGTCCCCACAATATACTTCAAAATATATAAATATATCATTAGTAAATCAAAAAATATAAAATAGTTATGAATTGTGAATAATGTTATCATGGGAAAGGATTGTGAGAAAATGAAAGAAGTAAAAATTGGACGAGTTTACCGTCATTTCAAAGGTAATTATTATTTTGTAGAAAATGTGGCTTATGACTCGGAAACTAAAGAAAGAATGGTAGTTTACAAACCTTTATATAATAGAGAAGATGGACGCTCCATTTGGGTAAGACCTGAGAAAATGTTTTTAGAAGAAATACCTGAAAGACCTGATAACATTACTGGTCAAAAGGTAAGATTTGAATTAGTAGATGATATTGAAAAGAATTATTTAAAAGATTAATAGATTTGGGTAAAATTTTAAAGATGTGTCCCAAAATGGACAAAAATGTCCAAAAAGAAACGTCCCCAAATGGACAAAAGGAGGATAATTTATGATAGATATTAAGTTTTTAAGAGAAAATCCTGATATTGTAAAGGAAAATATAAAGAAAAAATTTCAAGACCAAAAGTTACCTATGGTTGATGAAGTTATTGAATTAGATAAGAAAAATAGAGAAGCTCAATTAAATGGTGATAATTTAAGAGCTGAAAGAAAAAGTTTAAGTTCAAAGATTGGTGAACTTATGAAAGCTGGAAATAAAGATGAAGCTGAAAAAATAAAAGGACAAGTTCAAGAAATAAATAGCAAATTAGAAGAAAATGAAAAATTAGAAAATCAATATTCAGAAGAAATCAAAACTAGAATGATGAAGATACCAAATATTATGCATGAATCAGTTCCTATTGGTAAAGATGATAGCGAAAATGTTGAAATTCAAAAATTTGGTGAACCTGTTGTTCCAGATTACGAAATTCCTTTCCATGGTGAAATATTAGAGAATTTAGGTGGGCTTGATTTAGATAGTGCAAGACGTGTTTCTGGAAATGGTTTTTACTATTTATTAGGTGATGTTGCAAGACTTCATTCTGCTGTCTTGACTTATGCAAGAGATTTTATGATTAATAAAGGATTTACTTATTGTATCCCTCCATATATGATTAGATCAGATGTTGTAACTGGTGTTATGAGTTTTGAAGAAATGGATGCAATGATGTACAAAATTGAAGGTGAAGATTTATATTTAATTGGTACTTCTGAACATTCAATGATTGGAAAATTTAAAGACCAAATTTTGAGAAAAGAAGATATGCCTTATACAATGACTTCTTATTCTCCTTGCTTTAGAAAAGAAAAAGGTGCTCATGGTATAGAAGAACGTGGAGTTTATAGAATCCACCAATTTGAAAAACAAGAAATGATTGTTGTCTGTGAGCCAGAACAATCTTGGGAATGGTATGATAAAATGTGGTCATATACTGTTGAGTTTTTTAGAAGTATGAATATTCCTGTTAGAACTTTGGAATGTTGTTCTGGAGATTTGGCTGATTTAAAAGCAAAATCTTGTGATGTTGAAGCATGGTCTCCAAGGCAAAAGAAATATTTTGAAGTTGGTAGTTGTTCAAACTTAACAGATGCTCAAGCTCGTAGATTAGGTATTAGAATTAAAGGTGAAAAAGGTAATTATTTTGCTCATACTTTGAATAATACTGTTGTTGCCCCACCTCGTATGCTTATTGCTATTGTGGAGAATAATTATCAACCTGATGGTAGTGTTATTGTTCCAGAAGTTTTAAGACCTTATATGGGTGGACTTGAGAAAATAACGCCTCAATTGTAAAGGAGAAAATTTATGATAGTAAAAAACCCAAAATTTGAAATATCAGCAGTTGGTCCAAAGCAATATCCCAAAAATGGATTACCAGAAATTGTTTTAGTTGGAAAATCCAATGTTGGAAAATCTAGTTTTATAAATACAATGATTAATAGAAAAAAATTAGCAAGAACCAGTAGCGCACCTGGAAAAACACGTCAAATCAATTTTTATAACATTGACGATACTTTCTATTTCGTAGATTTACCTGGTTACGGATATAGTAAAATGTCTAAGAAAGAGCAAGAACAAGTTGGACACTTTATTGAAGAATACTTAACTAAAAGACAAGAAATTGCTTTAATTATATTTTTAGTTGATATTCGTCATAACCCAACTGACAACGATAGATTAATGTATAGATATATAATTTCATCTGGATTTCCTTGCTTAATTTTAGCTAACAAAGCTGATAAAATCGCTGTTACTAAAGTTGATGGTGTTGTAAAAGACCTTCAAAAGCAATTAAATCCAATTGGTGATATTCCAACTTTACCTTTTTCTTCTGAAAGAAAAATTTATAAAGATGATGTTTGGAATTTTATAGATTCATATATCTTAGATGATGAATAATTTTTTTAAAATAACTGTAATAAAAAAGAACCAAACCTCTAGCTTCGTGCTAAATATTTGGTTCTTTTTAGCTTTCTTGTTCATCTATTTTGTCAGCTCTTTTCTCCAATTTAGTAATTACCTTTAAAGCCTTTGGTCTTTCCAAAACAACAACATGACCACACCCTTGGCATTTAAGTTTAAAATCAACACCAACCCTTGTAATCTCCCATAACTTACTACCACAAGGATGCTTCTTTTTAGTTCTAACAATATCTCCTATTTTGTAATCCATCTTCTTCTCCTTTTTTGGGATTTAGGGACGGTCCTTTAAATCCCGGTTTTTAGGGATTCTGGAACGGACCTTTCTTTTTATTAAATAAATTTTATACAAAAGATATTAAATAATAATTTTTGCAATTTCGAATGTGAGCGAAATTATATTAGAAATTCTTAATTAATAAAATGGGAGAATCTCAAACTCGCTTTGAGAGGGGCCTATTTTATTAATTTAGAATTTGTTTATAATGTAGCGTTAGCCGAGAAATAAATAAATTATTATTTAATATCTTTTATTTATAATATAATCTAAAGGTCCGTCCCCTGTTCCCTATTTTCAGGGATTTAGAGGACCGTCCCCTAAATCCCTTTTTCAAATCTTTCTTTAATTCTATCTTTTCCTAATATCTTCATTATTTCATACATATCAGGAGTATTAGTTCTAGATGTTAAAGCAACTCTTAAAACAGTACTTACATCACCAACATGAGCCTCATATTTATCTGGGTTTGCTTTAAATTCCTTAACCTCTTTTGCATAACCCATTTCACCTGCAAGCTCTTTAATTTTTTCAAACCAAGTGTCTTTATCATCATTATCATTATAATATTTTTCAATATATAAATCTAATATTTTCTTGATTTTTTCTTTATCACTTATTACTTGATAAGGATAATCTCTTTTTTTGCTATAAAATACATCGTCATACATATATTCTATATTTTCTTTTACATCTGACCATTTAGCAATATCTTTTCTTGGTTTTTTGTTTCCTCTTTCAATACCAAAAACTTTTAAAGCATATTCTTTATCTTCTAACATTTTGTTTAATTCTTCATCATGTCTTTCTGCCCATTTTTTTGCTTCATCATATACCTTTTCTGCTGTATATCTTGATATAACTGTTTTTCCTATATCAAGTAATTTTACCATGTCAAATAAAGCTCCACTTACGCTCATTTTGTTTAACTGTAATTCAAATTCATCTATTGATTTATCTTTATTTGCTCTTCTCCAATTTTCAAAATTTGAATTTGCAATATTTAACAAATATTCTTTAACAGCTTCTTCTGGTATACCTTCTTCTTCATAATAACTTACTGCTGCTTCTGCATCTTTTCTTTTACTTAATTTTCTTTTATTTCCATTATCATTTTTCATGATTGGTGCAATATGTGCATATTTTGGTGCTTTAAAACCTAATTCATGGAATAATTGTAAATGTAATGGTACTGATGATAACCATTCATCACCTCTTATTACAAGTGTTGTTCTCATTAGATGGTCATCTACTGCATGTGCAAAATGGTATGTTGGAAGTCCATCTGCTTTTATGATAACAATATCTTGATCATTTTCTGGAAAATCCACATTACCTTTTATTGCATCATGGTGCTTAATTTTTCTATCTTCACGTCCTGGTGATTTAAAACGAACAATATATTTTTCTCCATTTTTTATTCTTTCAATTGCTTCTTCAACTGTTACATTTCTACATTTTGCCCATACACCATAATATCCTGGTCTTATTTTTGCTGCCTCTTGTTTTGCCCTTATTTCTTCTCCTTCTTCAGGTGTACAGAAACATGGATATGCTTTTCCTTGTTCTATTAAGTATTTTGCATATGCTTGATAAATTTCTTTTCTTTCACTTTGCTTATATGGACCATAATTTCCTTTTCCTTCTGTTTCGCTAATCATTCCTTCATCTGGTTCTAAACCAAAATCTTTTAATGAAGTTACTATATCTTTTATCGCATTTTCAACTTCTCTTTTTTGGTCTGTATCTTCAATTCTTAAGAAAAAGACTCCTTCTGTTTGATTTGCTAACTTCTTAGCTATTACTGATTGGTATAATCCTCCTATATGTACAAACCCTGTTGGGCTTGGAGCAAATCTTGTTACGATTGCTCCTTCTTTTAAGTTTCTTTCTGGATATTTTTCTTCATAATATGATATGTCCTTTGCATCTGGAAATATCAAATCTGCTAAATCTTTATAATTCATCTATTTATCTCTCCTTATAACAACATTTACTTGATGTCTCATTTGTACCTGTCCCCAATGAGACATTTAAACTTCCATAATAATTGGTATTATCATTGGGTTTCTTTTTGTTTTCATGAAAATATAATCTCTTAAGTTTTCTCTTGCTGCTGATTTAATAGTAGCCCAATCACGTATACCTCTTTCTTCACATTTCTTAATTTCATGTCTTACAACTGATTTCACATCATCCATTAAGTTTTCGGATTCTTTTACATATACGAAACCTCTTGAAATAACATCTGGACCTGCAACTACTTCACCTGTTGATGAATCCATTGTTAAAACAATAACTATTAAACCATCTTGTGATAGATGTTGTCTATCTCTTAGAACAACACTTCCAACATCTCCAACCCCAAGTCCATCAACTAGAACTCTACCACTTTGTACAGAACCTGTCAATTCAGCTCCATCTTCATTTATTTCAAGAATTCTACCATTTGACATCATAATAATATGTTCTTTGTCAATTCCCATACTTTGAGCTGTTTCACTATGTGCTCTTAATTGTCTATATTCACCATGTACTGGTATGAAATATTTTGGTTTTGTTAATGCTAAAATTAATTTTTGTTCTTCTTGACAAGCATGTCCTGAAACATGTACCGCTTCTAGCGAGCTATATACAACTTCTGCTCCTATTTGCATTAAATCATCTATTACTTTTGATACAAATTTTTCATTTCCTGGTATTGGTGTTGCTGATATTATTACTAAGTCATTTGGTGTTATTTTTACTTTTCTATGATCACCTGCTGCCATTCTTGTCAATGCTGACATTGGCTCTCCTTGACTTCCTGTTGTTATAATTACTAATTGTTCATCAGTATAACTATTAATCATGTCAATATCTATAAATATATTTTCTGGACATTTTATATATCCTAGTTCTCTTGCTGTTTCTATCATATTTATCATACTTCTACCACATACAGCAATTTTTCTATTATATTTTACTGCGGAATTTACTATTTGTTGAATTCTATGAACATTTGATGCAAATGTTGCCACAACAATTCTTTTTGTACAGTGTAGAAATAGTTTGTCAAACACTTCTCCTATTGAACTTTCGGACATTGTAAATCCTTTTCTTTCTGAATTTGTACTATCTGACATTAATGCAAGTATTCCTTGATTTCCTATCTCTGCAATCCTTCCAAGGTCCATTATTTTTCCATCTATTGGTGTATAATCAACCTTAAAATCTCCTGTGTGTAATATTGTTCCGGCAGGTGTTGTAATTGCAAGCATTACAGAATCCGGAATGCTATGTGTACTCCTTATTATTTCTATTTTAAAGTTCTTCCCTAATTGTAAGGTTTGTCCTTGCATAATTTCTATTAGTGTTGTACTTCTTAATAGTTTATGCTCTTCTAATTTATTTCTGATTAATCCTGCTGCTAATTTTGGTGCATAAATTGGAATGTTTATTTTCTTTAATAAATATGGCACACTTCCTATATGATCTTCATGTCCATGTGTTATTATTAGTCCTTTTATTTTATCAACATTTTTCTCTAAATAGCTGATATCTGGTATTACTAAGTCAACACCTAACATATCATCTTCCGGAAATGATAATCCACAGTCTACAACAATAATTTCATTTTCATATTCAAATACTGTTATATTTTTTCCTACTTCATGTAATCCTCCTAATGGGATTATTTTTAATTTTGAAGCTTTGAAAATATCTTGATTGTTTTTTCTTGTTTTTGATGAGTTTCTTTTTTCATTTTTTTCTTTATTTTCTGTGTTAAATTCTCTTTTTGTTCTTCTTCTAGTTGTTTTTTTCTCTATTTTCACATTTCCTTCTTCTTTATTAATTTTCTCCGCTCTGTGAATAATTTCTACTTTATTTTCACTCTCATTTTTGTTGATATTTTCTTGTTTTTCTCTTATTCTTCTATTATTTGTTTTTCTTATTCTTTGACCTCCTTCCCCTGTTTTTCTTGTTCTTATTTCTTTTTTGTTTTCTAAATTTTCTTCTGTCATAAATTCTCCTTTCTTCTTAAATATATTTTTAAACTTTTCCGCGTTTATTAACCTTTTGCTTCTATTATAAATTATATAAAATCAATAAGACTGCTCATGGACTTTTCATGAACTTCTAAAAACTAATATTAATATGTTTCTCTTTTTTTATTTTACCTTATTGCATACGTATATCTCTCTTTTTTCTATATACAATAAATAATGTTTATTTTCATACTAAATTATTCCCTAATTTCTCTCTTTTTTATTATTATAGTATGATATAAACTTTAAAATCCGATTCCTATTCTTTAATTTTCTCTCTTAATTATTAAAATAAATTTTTAAAACATTTAATTCGTTTCTCTTTATAATCTCATTTCTAGCTCTAGGCTAATCGCTGTTTTTGATTATACTATATTTTGTAAAAATTGTCAAATTTGATTTTATTGTGTTTCTAAGCTATTTGTACGTATTTCATTAATTATTTTTTCTAAATTGTCAATTAAAAAAACTATATCTTCTTTAGTATTTTCCTCTCCAAATGTTGTTCTTATAGATGAATTTGCTTCTCTTTCATTTAATCCAATTGCTGTTAATACGTGTGAAGGTTCTGTAGAGCCTGAACTACATGCAGAACCTGTTGAAACACATATTCCTTGTTCATCTAATTTTAATAACATTGTTTCTCCTAATACTCCCTTAAAACAAATATTAGCATTTCCAGGCAATCTATTTTTTATTGTTCCATTAAGTTTCACATTTCCTATCCTCTCTGTTACTTGTGTTATATAGCAATCTCTTAATTCTTTTAAGTATTTGATATGTTCTTCTAAATTATTTTTTGCAATTTCACATGCTTTTCCTAACCCAACAATTTCTGCGACATTTTCTGTCCCTGCTCTTTTATTATTTTCCTGATGTCCTCCGTCAATTAATCTTTCAAATTCAATTTCCTTTTTTACATATAATGCCCCTATTCCTTTTGGTGCATTTATTTTATGTCCTGATAAAGATAAGCTATCTATTCCCATTTTCTTGACATCTATATTCATATTTCCACATGCTTGAACTGCATCTGTATGGAATATTATATTATACATTTTTGCAATTTTTGATATTTCTTCAATTGGTTGAATTGTTCCTATTTCATTGTTTGCAGTCATGATTGTAATTAATATTGTGTCCATACTAATTGTTCTTCTTAATTGTTCTAAATCTACTACTCCATCGTTTGTAACATTTAAATATGTTACTCTAAATCCTTCTTTTTCTAAGACTTGGCAAGTATGTAAAACTGCCGGATGCTCTATTTTTGATGTTATTATGTGTTTTCCTTTTTTGCTGTATGCTTTTGCTATACCTTTGATAGCAGTGTTATCACTTTCAGAACCACAACTTGTAAAATATATTTCTTCTGGATTTGCATTTATTAGTTCTGCTACTTGTTTTCTTGCTTTTTCTATTGCTCTTTTAGCACTTCTTCCAATTGTATATAAGGATGACGCGTTTCCATACTCTTCTTTTAAATATGGTAACATTTCATCTAAAACCTCTTCTTTAATTTTAGTTGTTGCGGCATTGTCAAAATACCTAATATCCATAATTTTAATCATCTCACAATCTTTCACTTTTTAATCATTTAATATATTATAATATTTTTATTGTTTTTTAGTTACTAAATATTCAAATTTAAGGTTAAATGATGGTTTCATTTATAAAACATTCACTAAAATCTAATATATAAATATTTTTAAAGTATTCGAATGCGACCGAAATAGTTTTAACAAATTCTTAAGATTAAACCGTAAAGGGTCCTGTTTTCGAGTATTGTTGCGGTTTTGTCTTTAGAATTTGTTAAACGTGATGTAGGGTAGCCAAGAATCTTTCAAAATATTTATATATTAGATTTTAGTATGCAAATATTTTTATTCTTCCAATATTTTTTTAATTTTATTCATTTCTTTCATTGCAGCCTGATATCCATATTTATAGCACATATCCAATTTTTCAAAATCCAAAAGTCCTGTTTTATCTGTTTCAACAGTTAAAATATAATCACTTAAATTTAGTCCCTCTTCTGATATCTTATTACCCATTATATCTATTGTTCTCATAACTATATCCATAATATTACTTTCTTCTGTAATATCATCTGCCTTAAAATTAACAGCAATTACTTTTTCTGCACCTTGTTTTTTTACTTCGCTTACTGGTATATTATCTAATACCCCTCCATCTAAAAATCTAAATTTTTTATATTTGCATGGGCAAAAAATTGCTGGAAAGCTACTACTTGCTCTTACTGCTTTTCCGACTGTAATGTCATCTATATATTTATCTTTTTCTTCATGCAGAATATTATTTGTAAATATATATTCTTTTGCAGTTCCTAAATCTACTGCTGGTATTACTAATGGCATTTTCGTAATATCTGAAATTTTTTTTATTCCCTTTCTACTAGCTAAATGGTTATATGCTTCTTCTATCGTTTCTCCTGTTTTTAGCCCTTTTAAAGAAACTTTTTTGTTTTTTACATATCCTCCTATTCCAGATATTATAGGATTAGAGCTTATTTCTGTTATTTCTTTTGCATATTTTTTGAATATTATATAGATATAATAAGGTGAATAGCCGCATTGCATATAGTGCTGCAATTAATCCTCCTGAACTCGTCCCTCCAATGATATCAATATTGATTTTATTATCTTCTAATGCTTTTAATACACCTGCATGTGCTATTCCTCTAATTCCTCCTCCAGATAAAGCAATTCCTAATTTCAATATTTCACCTTCTTTTGAATTTTTCTTTTTATATAGTATTTACTAATTTTATGATTATAAACAAAAAATGTTACATTATTTTAGAAGTCAAAAAAATAAGTAATAAAATAATTTACCTTATTACTTATTTTTTGAAATTATTTTTTTATGCTCTTAAATCTTCAAAATAAATTTCTCCGAATCCATAAGTTACTTGGTGATATGGTCCCATAAAAATTGGATCTATTTCTTCTTGCAAATCATATGTTGGTTCTAGTACAACTTGTCCTTGATTATCTACTACTCCCCATTTTCCATCTTTTTTTATTCCAGCATATCCATATTCATTAACTTCTGTAACTTTTTCATATTGATACTCAACTATTATATTTCCTGATTTATCAACAAATCCCCATTGGCCTTGTTCATTTTTTACAGCAAAGATTGAATTATTAGAAAATACATCTGTATTTTTAAGTTCATTTCCTTCTTTGTCTAAATATTTAGTTTCATCATTATTAGCTATTTTTATATAGTTTTCTTCTTCTGTTACAGTTGCTCCTGTTAGTTCACATGCTAATGTCATATCTTTTTTATAAATTCTTGTTGTTTGATCTACTACAGATCTTATTAAATCTGTATTTTCTACTTTTTGTACTGAATTACACTCAAAGTTTATTTTCACTTCATCTTTATCATTTATTACTCCAAGTTGACCATTTTCAGAGCTTGCAATAAATAAATCATTATATAAATATTCTAAGTAATTATATTTTTCTTCAATTAATTGTTTTCCCTCTTTGTCAATTACTCCGTATTTTGTTCCGATTTCATTATCTATTCTTATTCTATAATTTTCATTAGTAGTATCTAAAATTGATATATCTGGATCAATGTTTGCTTCTGTTCCATTATTGTTATATACTGTTGTTCCTTGATCATTTTGTGCATATAAATATATTCCTGTAATATCTATTTGATTGTATTCTACTGGTACAATAATTTTTCCGTCTAATTTTGCTATTCCATATTTCTTACTTTTTTCAACAACAAATACTTCATTCTTTGAATCATATGTTATTGATTGATATTCATTATTTATTATATTTTCTGTATTTTTCATTACGCCATATTGTCCATTTTTTGCAGCTATTAAATAAACGTTCTCATTATCTTCTATTTCTGCTATTCTTTCAAGTTCATTATATTCTGTTCCAAGTAATTCTTTTCCTGTATAATCTACATATCCATATCTATATCCTTCTTCAGTAGTGTTTGAAACTATATATCCAGAATATTTATATTCATTTTCATCTGTGTAATATCCATCTACTTCAACTTGATCATATTCTATATTGACTAGTTTATTTCCTCTAATATTAATTACTCCATATTTGCCATCTTGTTTTACTAGTAATTCTCCTTCTTTATATGTTAAACTATCTAGTTCTTCATAAATTGCTCTTGTAATTCTTTTTCCAGTATAGTCAATTAATCCATATTTTCTATTTTCACTATATTTTAATACTGTTTTTTCATACATTAAATTGCTTGCAATATTTTTTAATCTTATAGGTTCTACATTTTCATATTCCGTAAAAATTTCTTGATTTTGCTCATTTAAAATAGTGATATTTCCTTCTTGTTCGCAGAAAAATACTGGTAGTTCTGGATTTGGAATTATTACTTCTGTATAACTTGGTTCAATAATTATATTTTGGTTTTTATCAATTACTCCATAAGTGTTGTTTTTCTTTAATGTGAAATATTGATAATTTGTTATTTCTGCAATTTCGTATTTTCTACTATTTTCTTTTATAAAATAGTATGATATTGCTATTATTGCTGCAACTACTATTATAACTATTATACTAACCCATATTCTAAATGTTCTTTTCATATTTTTTCTCCATTCTAAAATACTTTAATCTAATTATTATCTTCTTCTGGCTCTTCAACATTATTTTTACATGCCTTAATTTTTATAATTCTTCTATCTTCATATTCTTCAATTTTATATGTTACTTTTTCAGTATCTATAATTGGTGGTTCTTCATCATCTTCTGGAATTCTGCCTAATTTATCTTGCAAATATCCTGAAATAGTATCATAGTCACCTTCTGGGATATCTGCATCTAAAAGTTTATTAACATCATATATTGGTAGACTTCCACTCAAAATATAAGTATTATCATCTATTTTTTCAAATTCTTTTTCTTCTTCATCATATTCATCATAGATGTCTCCAACTAATTCCTCAAGTATATCCTCCATAGTAATTAATCCTGCTGTTCCTCCATATTCGTCTAATATTATTGCTATTTGTTTTTTGTTTTTCTGTAATTCTCTAAACACTTCATTTATTAATCTATTTTGTGATACAAAATATGCTTCTTTTACTACATTTTTAACTTTAAAAGATTTTTTGTTTATATTTTTTAATACATCTTTGACATATAGAATTCCTTTAATTTCATCAATTGTTTCTTCATAAACTGGTATTCTGCTATAACGATATTCTTCTTGTGATAATTCTTCTAAAAGTTCTTCTGTACTAATATTTATATCGACTGCAAAAATGTCTTTTCTATGTCTCATTATTTCTGATACTGTAATATCATTTAATTCAAATACATTATTTATTAGTTCTTGCTCTTCTTGTTTTATTGTTCCTTTTTCTTGGCCTTGGCTGACCATCATTTTTATTTCTTCTTCTGTTACTGATTCTTCTTCATTTTCTCCAACACCGAATAGTTTAGATACTCCGTTTGTACATGCAGTTAATAATTTTACAAATGGTGACGTTACTATTGAAATTGCTCTTATTACCCCTATTGTTGCAAATGCTATTTTTTCATAGTGTTTCATTGCTAGTCTTTTTGGTACCAATTCTCCAAAAATCAATGTAAAGAATGATAAGATTATTGTTATTACTATAATTGAGATATTTTTCCATGCTGATAAACTTATAAATGGCATTAATTGATATAAGTTTGGTGCAAGCATCTCGGCAAATGTATCTGACGCAAATGCGCTTGATAAAAATCCTGCAAGCGTAATTCCTATTTGTATTGTAGCTAAAAATTTACTTGGTGTTTTTAACATTTTTTCAATTTGTTTTGCTTTTTTGTTTCCTTCTTTTGCTTGTTTTTCAATTTTAGCATCATTTAATGATATATACGCTATTTCTGTTGCCGCAAAATATGCATTTAATCCTATTAATATGATTAATACTATTAGTTGTGCAAACATTTTATTTTCGTCTCTCCTTTTTTCTTTTCTATATTGTACACATTATATATGTTTTTTATGTTTTTTTCAATAGATTTTTTGAATTAGATTATTATACCTTTAAATCAAATATTTTATATTAAGTTTCATTATAAAATTTTTTACTAATTATGAATGCGACTGGAATAGCAATAGAACTTCTTAAATCCAAAGTAACGGAGGGTCCTGTTTTCGGGAAGTACCGTTACTTTTATTTTAGAAGTTCTTTGCGTTATGAAAGGTAGCCAAGTAATTAGTAAAAAATTTTTATAATGAAACTCTTATTTACCTTGTTGTTAATTTTAAAAATATTAAAATAAAGGAGTTATATGAATTTTACATACCTGTAACAGGCAATGTTTTTACTTGTTTTAACGAAACCTCTTTTGTTTTTTGAGTTTTATGGATTTCAATTTCTGGTTCATCTTCTTTTGTATTATTAACTTCGATTGTAATTTGTTCATGTAAGTCTAATTCAAAATCAATTAATTGTTCATATTTAGTATATCCCTCAATTCCTTTTGTTTCTCTCAAATAATATATTCCTGGAATAATATTATTTATTTCTATTTTTCCTTCTTCATCTGTTTTCAATCCAGAATATACTACATTTTTATTTTCATCTAATAATTCAAATTCTACATTTGCAAGTTTTTCTCCTGTTTCGTTATCCTTTTTTACTATAATGATTTTAGTTTCATTTTTTGGATAACTATCTTTTGTACTTCCACTACCATCATCATATGTTGCTGCTACTAATGCATAATCTTGATTTGTGCTATTGGGAGCTTTTCCATACAATACTGGTTTTGTTTCAATTTTTGTTTCTACTGATAAATTAAATTCTCCTTTTTCTGTAAGATTTTTTATAGGTATCAGTACTTTAAATTTTTCTGTTGGTGCAAAATCACTTGTTTCTTGATTTTGTAGATTTGTTAATTTTATTCCACCTAAATCTTGATTATTATCTCTACTTAATGTTATGTGATATGATGTTATTGTAGTATCTGCTGATACCGAAAATGTTTTTGATAAGTAGTTTTTATCTATATCATCTTGCTTCCAATCATCATCATTTTTATTTATTTGTATGGTGTTAGAAATTATTGTTTCAGTAGAATTTTGTGCATTAGCTATAATTTGTTTCATTGCATTTAAAGTTCTTACTCCTGCTTCTCCTATTGGTTCATAGTCATTTATATCATTTCCATGTATGTAACAATATATTGCCTGTTTTGTTGCTGTAAATGCTTCTTCTTTAGTTGCACATCCTAATTCTTCTATTGTTTTATATGGATATCCATTTATTAGATATCGCCACAAACCAACATCTTTAATTGTGTCTTCAATTGAAACTGTATATCCATTTGTGTCTGCTCCGTTTTTTAGTTTTGTCTAAGCAATATGCAGGATATGAGACTCCATTATAGTCATATTGAACATAATCTACAATTCTCGCTGAACCTTGATATTTTACTAAATATGGGCATCTTCCAATTGAATAAACATGAGCAGCATCTAATGTTACTGCATTTGAAGAGTTTATAAATACTAATGAACTTAGTAATATCAATGAACTGACTAAAAGTAGCTTTTTAAATATTTTTTTAGTTTTTGTCAATAAAATTCACTTCCTTTTTTAGCTTAATTTTAATTTTTATTGCTTCTTTTTTATTATTTTTCTTCCGTTGCTTGTACACATCTTCTGTACTTAGGTTCATTTTCAACACATGTGATTAATGTTAGTGTATTTTCTTCTGTATCTTCTAGATATGTCCAATCTGTATCTTCAATTATTACTTGTTTTTCAACTATATATTTACGTATTTTATTGTTATAACAATAATTAATGATGTCTCCTTCCTTCAATTTCTTTATGTCTGCGAAATAATTATTTTCATACCCTCTATTGTGTGCTGCTAATCCTATGTTTCCTATCCAGTTTTGTGTTTCCTCAAAATGTCCAACATACTTGTCCATTATTTCTTTAGTTGTTCCTTCTTGTATTTCTGCTTTTAAAGAAATTGATGGAATTTCTATATACCAGTTTTCACTTCTATCTTCAGTTTTACCTATATAATTATCAATATTTTCTTGATTTTGAATATTTGAACTAATTTCGTTAGATAATGCTATGTCTGATGTCTCTATATTATTTTGATTTACTGTAAATCCCGCTTTTAATGATGCTTTTTGTGACAAAAAATCTAAATTAGAATAACAAAAATTTATGATAAAAAATATTGAAATACTAATTATAAAAGTTAATACATTAATAAAAGTATTGGTATAAATATATTTTTTTATATTTTTATCATCTCCAATCTTATTATCTTTATTGTTCTTTTGTGCGGAAAACTTGATTTTTTCGAAAAAATTTTTGAACAAATCTAGTTTGAATTAAATTTAACTCTAAAAATATTATATTACATTTTTTTCCAGTTGTAAAGTTTTTTTCATCGCAAAATTCGACAAAAGTGTGTCGAACCTTTGTGTTTCTAAGCATAGAATTTTTATTATTTTTCTGTTTCTTCCATAATTTTTTCTATTTCTTCTCTATTTATTTCTGTTAATTCTGAAATTTGTTCTATTGGCATATTAGCTTTTAGCATCTTTTTTATTACTTCTTCCTTGCCTTCTTTTCTACCTTCTTTTCTACCTTCTTTTAGACCTTCTTTTCTACCTTCTTTTAGACCTTTTTCCCTTCCTTCTTCTAATCCTAACTTCATTCCTTCTCTTCTGGCTTGTCCCATATCGCTGTTATAATCCATTTCCCATTTTTCTCTTAGCCATTGCAATCTTCTTTCTGCTTCTTCTCCTGTTAAGTAATTCATTTCTACTCTTGCTTTTTTGATTACTTCATTCTTTTCCTCTGCCATCCTTGCTCTCTCTCCTTTATAATCATCTATAAATGCTAGCCATTGATTTAATTTATCATCCATATCTACTTTAGCATTCCTAAACTTTGGTAGTTCTATAAAATACCACTTCATATTTTTTAACATTTCATAATCTCTATGCTCTTTTAATACTATTTCTGTCTCAGATATGTATTCTTCAAATCCTAGCATTTCATAATCCAAAATATTTACTATAATTAATTTTTTAATGTCTTTATACTCTGTTCCGCCTTTTGGTTTCTCTTGCTATCATTTTTGAGCCATAAAATACTGTCCTGTTTTCAAAAGATTCTTTCTTTTTTACTTGTAATTCCACATTCACAAGTATTCCATCATTCAACTCTACTTGTAAATCTATACTTCCACCTTTTTCATCTTTTGATAGTCTTTCTAAATCTACTTCTTCTTGTATCCTTATTTGTTTAATTTCAATTTTTAATAAAGATTCTAAAAAATCCACTAAAAATTCTTCATTTCCTTTTCTTGAAAAAAATGCTTTAAATATCACATCATCTTTCAAACTTATTTCTTTTGTTTCTTCATTTCTTATAGTTTTTTTATTTTCCATATATGTCCTTTCTATTATACTAATTAAATTGATATGTCAAAAGAAACATATCAGTTTAATTTAGCAAATTTTATAAATTTTCTAATCAAAATCTATTTTCTTTGGTTTGTTCACTTATTATCTTAAGTATAAATTTGGTTCTTATTATAAGATATAGAAACACACAAAAGGAGACTTTTTTACTTGCTACTTTATTTTTGGATTTTTGAGATAATGATAAATAAATTATTGCTAAGATTTAAATTTTGAAATCGAATTATACTTTGACTAAAATCAAAATAACTTAAAAATTTTGATTAGAATATTTATATATATAGCATAATTTCCATTATTTGTAAATAGTTTTTATAAAAAAATTAAAAACTTCCCAAACTTTTACCGAGTTTGGGAAGAAAGATACATCTTTTTTTGTTAATTGTTTAAATTTCCTAGATCAAGTTCTATGTAAAATTCCACACCATCTTCATGATTTATAACGCCATAGTTGTTTCCGTAATTACTCATAATTGCCCTTACAAATGATAAACCTATACCTGTTCCACCATCATTTCTATTTCTTGATTGGTCAATTTTATAAAATCTATTCCAAATTTTTGTCATTTGGCCTTCTTCAATTTGCTCTCCTGTATTAAATACTTTTATTCTTACTTTATTTTTTTCTATATTTACTTCATTTTCTATTCTAATATATTTGTTTCCATACTTTTCTTCTACGTGTTTAATTGCATTTGTTAGGTAATTTGTAATTACTTGTTCAATATAGAAATCATCAGCTACAACATTTATTTCTTCTGGAGTTTTAAATTCTACATTTGCTTGTTTTTCTTCTAGCATTACTTGTGATTTTCTTACTACTTCTTTTTCCAATTCAACAATATTAAATTCTTTATCGTTAAATTCTCTTTTCCCATATTCTAGTTTCATTAAGTCAAGTAGTTCTTTAACGAGTTTGTCCATTTTATTTGTTTCATCTAAGATTACTTCAGCGTAGAATTTTCTACTTTCTTCATCTGAATTTACATTTTCAAGCAAACCTTCACTATATCCTTGAATCAAAGCAATAGGAGTTTTTAATTCATGTGATACATCTGATATAAAGCTCTTTCTCATTTCATCTATTTTTGATTTTTCCTCAATATCTCTTTCTAGTTCATTGTTTGTGCTTCTTAATTGTTTGATTGTCTTTTCCAATTTCTCTGACATGGTATTAATACTTTTTCCTAAGTTGTTTATTTCGTCTCCCGCATCTGTAATTTGATATTTGTGACTAAAGTCTAAATTAGACATGTTTTTTGCTATTTTATTTAGCTCTAAAATAGGGTCTGTAAATTTTCTAGATACGTATGAAACTATAACTGCTGCAATTAATATCGCAAATCCTGCCATTAAATATAAGAAATTATTAGATATTTTTACACTTTCTTGTATTGATGTTATTGGAATTCTTATATATAGCAAATATCCATTATCTAATATTGCTGATAATAATATATATGTAACTCCATTATTGTTGTCCTTCATTCTTTTAATTGTAAATTTATTCCCATTTTCAATTACTTCTCCTGATTCTGTATGAAATCTATTAGTCATTTCATTCATTTCACCTAGTGTTGATAAAAAATCTTTGTCAGAAGTATATACATTTATATTTTGATTATTTTTTATTAATATGTCAAAATTGTTTTTTATAGCAACTGTTTCTAATACAGATCCTATTGAGTAATTTTCATTTTCTTCATTGTTGTAATAATTATTGACAGTATTATATACATCTTTTAAAGCTCGTGTTTTACTAAATAAATAGAATTGTCCAAAAACAAAGTTATTTACTAATATTAAAAATAAAATAATTAATAAAATTACTACAGATAAAGTTATAAATAGTCTAACTCTTACTGATTTTAGTGCTTGTTTTATCCTTTCTATTTTTGCCTTCATTTTAACTTCGTTCCTTTCATAACTTAATATTTAAATATTAAGTTATTTTACTTCAAATTTATAACCTACTCCTCTCATGGTTTTTATATATTTACCTTTTTTACCTAATTTGTGACGTATTTTCTTTATATGACTATCTATTGTTCTGGAGTCACCATAATAGTCATAGTTCCATACATTATTTAATATTTTGTCACGTGATAAAGCAATGTCTTTATTTTCTACAAGATAAGTTAATAATTCATATTCTCTAAGGCTAAGTTCAATAGGTTTTCCATCTACTTTTACTGTTCTTCCTTCTTTATCAATTTCTATTCCGCCATAGTCTTTCACATCTTTTACATCTGGAGCAGTTCTTTTTAAAATCGCTTCAACTCTTGCAACTAATATTTTAGGACTAAATGGTTTTGATATATATTCATCAACACCTAATTCAAATCCAAATAATTCGTCTTGTTCTTCTCCTCTTGCTGTCAACATAATAATTGGAACTTTTGAAGTTTGACGAATTTGTCTTAAAACTGACCATCCATCTAATTTAGGCATCATTACATCCAGTAATATTAATGATATTTTGTTTTGATTGGCTTCGAAAATTTCTAATGCTTTTTCTCCGTCTTCTGCTTCTAAAGTAGAATAACCTTTTGCTGTCAAAAAGTCTTTTATCAATTTTCTCATTCTTGCTTCATCATCTACAATTAAAATACAATCATTAATCATTTTAATTTCATTCCTTTTTCTTTATTTTTTATATATTATACTTGAGATTTATGTCTAAATTGTGAATTTTTCATAATATTTCATTTCTTCTATAACTTTAAAAGAGTATCGTGATGATACTCTTTTGTATTTATTGACACATTTTATATTTAACTTCTGACATATACATTTTGTGTATCATATGCTACTTTAATATTTTCTTCTTCTAATATTTTCATTAATTTGTAATTTATATCTTCACATTCTGCTAAATAACTATCATATCCTACTGAGTCTGTATATGTGTATATTAGCATATTAATTCCTTCTTCATTAATGTTGTCAAACCTTACAATTGTCTCTTCATCTAATATACTTTCTCTTTCATGTAACATTTTTTCTACCCTTTGTTTTAGTCTCTGTAATTTTTCTACTGGTGTCCCTAATTCTAATCTTAAATTTACTTTATATCTTCTTCGTTCCATTTTACTCCAATTTATTACTGATGAATCTGCGATTTTTGAATTTGGTACATTTAGAATTGAATTTTCAAATGTTCTAATTCTTGTTGTTCTAAATGTAATATCTTCTATTGTTCCTTCATATGAATCCATTTGAATCCAATCACCTACATTGAATGGTTTGTCTAAAAATATTACAAAACCTCCAAATAGGTTTTTAGCAGTGTCTTGGGCTGCTAAAGTTATTATTACTCCACCTATACCTAATCCAGCAATTAATCCTGTCAAATCAATTCTAAGTAGCGCTAGAACGATAAAAGCTGTAATTATATATATTATTGCTCTTACTATTTTTAAAATAAATTCGAGTGTTGTATCATCTATTTCTCTTTTAGATTTTTGTTTCATTTTGACAACTAAAGTTGATTTAATAGTGAAACTTTTTGCAAGTCCTATCGCAAATGCAATTACACTTATTATTTCAAATGCAATTGTTACATACCCCATTACTTCTTGACTTAAATTTAGTGGTTTCTTTAAAAATAGAACTGCTAAATAAATTCCTAAAATTATAAAGAATACTTTTAATGGGCTATAAAATGCACTTTCTCTTATATCTTTAGCTTTTTTTGATTTTAATTTAAACATTCTAATAATTGCATATGCTATTGTTGAGCTAAATATTCTAAATACTATGATTATTCCTATTGCTATTATTATATCTATTATTTCTAATGAAGTAATATTACTTACAAACTCATTAAATTGCTCCATAAACTTTTCTCACTTTCTTTAATATCCTTTGTTATAACAACGCAAGATGCTGATTATTGTTTGAATTAGCCTTAGCCCATGTAGTCACGCAACTTCTTACTCCTACTAGGATGTCTCAACTTTCTCAAGGCCTTAGCCTCAATTTGTCTAATTCTCTCACGAGTAACCTCAAATTCACGTCCAACCTCTTCCAAAGTTCTAGCCTTACCATCTTCTAGTCCAAATCTCAATTTTAGAACTTTAGCTTCTCTTGGTGTTAAAGTATTCATTACTTCTTCCAATTGTTCTTTTAATAGAGTATAAGCTGCTGAATCATGTGGTTCTGGGCTATCTTCATCTTGAATAAAGTCTCCTAAATGACTATCATCTTCTTCACCAATTGGTGTTTCTAATGACACCGGATCTTGTGCTATTTTTTGAATTTCCATTACTTTTTCTACAGGTATTTCCATTTCAGCTGCAATTTCTTCTGGGGTTGGTTCTCTTCCCATTTGTTGTAAAAGATGTCTTGAAGTTCTAATTAATTTATTAATTGTCTCTACCATATGAACTGGTATACGAATTGTTCTTGCTTGGTCTGCTATTGCTCTTGTTATTGCTTGTCTAATCCACCATGTTGCATAAGTACTAAATTTAAATCCTTTTGTATAGTCAAATTTTTCTACTGCCTTTATTAATCCCATGTTACCTTCTTGTATTAAATCTAAGAATAACATTCCTCTTCCAACATATTTTTTAGCTATACTTACTACTAATCTTAAGTTTGATTCTGCTAATTTTTGTTTTGCTTCTTCATCACCTTTTAGTATTCTTTTTGCTAAATCTAGTTCTTCATCATATGTTAAAAGCGGGATTCTTCCAATTTCTCTTAGATACATTCTAACAGGATCATCTACATTTATTCCTTCATAACTTGTGTCTGTAATTTCATCTAATTTTAAATCTTCTACTTCTTTTAAATCTTCTATATCTGGTTCTTCATCTAAGTCATCATTTAATAAATCCACTCCTAGTTCTTCAAAAGCATCAAATACTTTATCAATTTGGTCTGGATTTACATCATCTAATTCAGAAGCTAAATCACCATAGGTAATTGTTCCTTTTTCTTTAGCCTTTTTTAGAATATTATTTACTTTTTCATTTTTTAATGCATCATCATCTTTTTCTTCATTTTCTGCGTCATTATTTTTTTCTTCTTCTAAATTTTGTTCTTTATCTTGTTTTTTATTTTCTTTTTCGCTTTTATCCTTTTTATTTTCCTTTTCTTTTTCATGTTCTACTGCTTTTTTCTTTGCTATTTTTCTTGCTTTTTCCATTTTTTCTATTTTTTCGCTGTTACTTGTTTTTTTGCTATCTTGTTTTTTCTCTGCCTTATTTTTTGTCTCTACTTTGTCTGTGCTTTTTTTGTCTTTTTTATCTTCTTTTTTTACTTCATCTTTTTTCTTTGTTGTTTCTTTTTTATTTGTTTCTTTCTTTGCTTCACTTTTCTTTTCTTTTTTTGTTGTTTCTTTTTTTACGTTAGTTGTCTTTTTTTCTTCATTCTCTTTTAATTCTTCTTTTTTCTTTGCCATCCTTATTATCATTCCTTTCTCAAGTTTTATCCTTTATTCCTATTTTAACTTTGATATTTGAATAATTACATTATTTAATTCTTGTCCTAAAGCATTTCTCTTTGTTGCATCTGTCTCATTTTCCATAAGTTCTACAAGTTCAAACTTTCTACTAGTTAATTTGTCTTTTTCATAACTTTTTATTATATCATCAATAGCTTTTTCCATATCGTCTATTTCATAATCATCTGCCATTATTTCAGTAATTCTACCTTGTTCTTCTTCATCTAAATTGTCTATAACACTATTAATATTACTATTTCCTTTTCTGAGTTCTTCATACAATTTTTGAGCAATATTTTTATTTATATTATCTTTAAAGTCTTCTACTTTTATATTTTTTTCTATTATTTCAAAAATATTTAATTCGCCTGTTAGAAGTATAGATAATACAGTATTTTCTCTTTTCTTAATTGTTTCTGATACTTGTTCATTATTTTCATTGTGTCTAATTACTGGCTTTGCTTTTTCTAGTATTTTTTCGCTTTTAGAACTATTATATGTTAGTTTATTTACTTCTGCATATATTGCTTCTTTTGATGTATCATATTCTTTTGCAATTTTTTCAATGTACACTTCTCTTTCAATACTATTGTCAATTTTGGCTATAATTTTTGCAATTTCATTTAAAAACTTAATTTTGTCATTTACATTTTCTAAATTTAAGTTTTGCTTTAATACTTTAACTTTAAATTCTACCACTGATAATGCCTTATCTATTAAATTTTTAAATCTCGCATTTCCATATTTTACGATATATTCATCTGGGTCTTTTGCACCTTCCATTTGCAATATTCTTATATCACATCCCATATCTTGTAATATGTCTAATGCTCTTATTTTTGCATTAAGTCCTGCTTCATCTGAGTCAAAACTTAAAATTATCTGGTCTGCATTTTTTCTTAGTAACCATCCTTGTTGCTGTGTTAACGCTGTTCCAAGTGGTGCTACTACATTTGTTATCCCTCTTTGATGTAATGAAATAACATCCATATATCCTTCTACAATCAATAATTGTTTTAAATGTCCTTGTTTTTTTGCAACATTTAATCCAAATAAATTTCTTCCTTTACTATATGCTACATTTTCTGGTGAATTTATGTATTTTGGCTTAGAGTCATCTAAAACTCTTCCTCCAAAAGCAATTACTTTTCCTCTTGCATCACAAATTGGAAACATTAAACGATTTCTATATCTATCTATATATTGTCCTCTATCATTTTTATTAACTAAACCAGATTCTAATATTTCAGGCTCTTCAAATCCTTCTTCTTTTAATTTATGATATAGTTCATCAAACTTTCCTGAATATCCGATTTTAAATGATATTAATGTTTCATTTGTTAATTTTCTCTTTTTGATGTACTCTTGAGCAATTTTTGACTCTGGAAGATATAAATTTTCATGATAAAAATTTGCTGCTACTTCATTTACTTTTAGTACTTTACTTTTTAATATTTCTTTTGCTGTGTCAACATTATTTTCTAAAGTTGGTAATTGTATATTTGCTCTTTCGGCTAAAGTTTGAACTGCTTCTACAAAGCTAATTCCTTCTATTTTCATTAAAAAAGTAAATACATTTCCTCCAACTCCACATCCAAAACAATGAAATATTTGTTTATCTGGTGAAACTGAAAATGAAGGTGATTTTTCATTGTGGAATGGGCATAATCCAAAGTAGTTTCTTCCACTTCTTTTTAAATGCACATATTGTGATATTATATCTACTATATCATTTGATTGTCTAACTTCTTCTATAATTTCATCACTATATCGTGGCATTTTTACCTTCCTT
>CALXCF010000013.1 GCA_944386755.1 uncultured Clostridia bacterium
TGTGATGCCATTTTTTATATTAAAAATTTTTAAAATTTTTTTCAAAAAAACTATTGACTTTTTATAGTTGGTCTTTCAAAATTTCTCAATA
This sequence comes from uncultured Clostridia bacterium, assembly GCA_944386755.1. Lineage (GTDB taxonomy): Bacteria > Bacillota > Clostridia > TANB77 > CAG-508 > CAG-269. The sequence goes on from CALXCF010000013.1 coordinate 92, forward strand.
TTATTATTTGTATTTTTTCGATTTATATTCTTAAAAATTTTTTATCATTTTGGGATTTTTTTCAAAAATAAAATACAATTTTTTCATACCAAAAAATCCAACTCTAATCAAGCTGGATTTTTGTATTTATTATATTTTATAACTTGGTTTATTCTTATCTTTCTTCTTGTTCTTTTTGCTTTAACTTTTCATATATATCAGGATATACTTCTTTATAGCTAAACTCTTTTCCTATCAATTCTTCATGGCCATATAATTTACTTGCTGTTAATCCTTGCATATATTGTCTTGCCGTAATACTCTTTCCTGGAAGTTTTTCATCATCTTTCGCTAACACAACATATGGTACTAATGTCAATCCATCATAAGCCGCCCCAAAATTTCTATGGTGTCCTTCAACTATTCCTTTTAACCCATCTGCTTCTACTATTTCTACAGGTGAAGAAGGGTAATATCCATTTTCTCTTATACTTTGTATTATTTCTTCTAAATCATATAAAGCTTTTCCATAAGTCAATCTTTCTCCTTGCAATGGTAAAAGTAGTTTTGGGCTTGTCCATTTTTTTTCAAATGGTTTGCCTTGATAAAATAATTCTGAACATTTCAATATTGTGTCAGAAATATCATTTATACTTGAATAAGATGTATCAATAATTAAATCATAATTATTTTCATCTTCTAAATTCACTCCATATCTTTGCAAATATCTTGAAGTTTCTCCAATTCTTCTTCTTTCTCTTGCTTCCTTTGCTTCAGCTATATCTTTATACCTGCTATCTTCTTTTCCTCTGGTTTTATCTTGCAATAATCTTTGAGCAGCAACATCAGGAGATGCAGTTAATCTTACTGAAAAAGCATCAGGTATGTTATAAAAAGCCAATCTCGAATCAATTATCCAAATATCATCTGGTCGACTTTGACTATTAATCTCAATACCTTTTTCTTTAATTCCCTCATCAATTAAAGTGTCAACAATTTTTCTGATTTTTTTAAATTCTTCTAAATTATTTGCTTGTTCAATATTAAATTTTGACAAATCTAATCCTGATTTTTTTAACATAGCTAAAGTTTCTGTAAACGCTTTCCTATACTCATTGTTACTAAAAATTTTCTTTAGTTCTTCACTCTCTGTTAATTTTTTTACATTCTCTTCATCATCTAAACTTTGTATTAATTCGACAATTATATTAAAATATTTTCTAAATTCATTTCCTGTTGACTCCAAATGTATATTTTCCTCTGCATATCCCATTTGTTTCAATTTTTCTATTATAGCTTTTATATTTGTTCCCTTACCAGTTACTGGTTGACCTGATATAGCTAAAATTTTGTTTCTTATTTTATTTTGTTCCATATTATTCCCCCAATTAACATTTTTAATACATATTAATTTTACCATTTTATGTTAATAATGTCAACTATGAATATATACTAAAAAATCAAGAGATATTAATACCTCTTGATTCAAATCATTAATGTTCATAAATGTCATAATACCCTCTTGGCATCATTGGAGGTCTTCCTCCACCTTGAGGTAGCCTGCCTGGTCCTTGAGGTGGTCTTCCGTGGTCCTCCAGGAAATGGTGGTCTCATAGGTGGTCTAGGTCTTGGTGGACGATTTCCTGGTCTTCTAAGCAATTCTCTAATAATTAAAATTCTTATTAAATCTCGTAAACTTCTATTTCTTATTTGTCTATCTTCTCTATTTTCATTTCTGTTTTCTACTTGTATTGTATCCTTTTTTGCCTCTTTTCTAATCGTTTGACTAGCTGAATTCATTTCGTTTGCATTCATATTTTGAGTTCTATTTTCTCCAGTCCTTATATTATTTTGCAAGTTTATTGACAAATTAATTTCATTATCTGATGTTCCCTCAATTGCTGAATAGATTTCGTCTGTCATTTCGTCAATTACTTCTCTTGTTATTTCTCTTGTATTATTTCTGCATATTTGTGATACCATTGGATAAACAATTTTATATATTTCTGGATAATATTGCTCTAATTCACTATTATTATCTTCATTTTCGCTATAATTGTTATTAAAATTGTTGTTATAATTATATCCCTGATTTTGCATATATGACATAGAATCATTGTCATTATATTGATAGTTTGGATATCCTAGTATGCTTCTTATGTACTCTTCATAACTCTGATTGTACATTATAAAACCTCCTTTTTCTTTTGTATATGTTATGCATTTTTTAAAAATTTGTGTCTAAGAGGTTTTACTATTAAAATATTCTAGCTAATATTTTTCTACAAATTATTCACTAATTTTTTAAACTGTTCACCTCTATCAGCAAAATTTTTGAACATATCAAAGCTTGCACTAGCTGGTGAAAATAATACAATTTGACCTTTAACAGCATGTTTCTTTGCTAATTGTACAGTTTCCTCTAAAGAATCACACATATAAATATCAAGTTCTTTATTTTGATTTTCTAATTCATTTTTTACTGCATCAAATATTTTTCCTGATGTTTGACCTAACAATATTAAAGTCTTTACCTTTTCAACTATTGGCTTCGCAATTGGAGTATAATCTAAATTTTTATCATAACCACCTGCTATTAACACAATCTCTTCTGGAAATGAATTTAAACCTGCAATTGTTCTTGTTGGTGATGAACTTACAGAATCATTATACCATTTAACTCCATCAATTTCTCTTACAAGTTCTAATCTATGTTCTACTGGTTTAAATTCTTTTATCGCTTCAATTGCATCTTCTATATCTACTAATGTACTTGTTGCAGCTATTGCAGTTGCTATATTTTCAAAATTATGCTCTCCTCTTAAAATGACATCATGTGTATCCAAAATATGTTTTCTTACTCTATCTTCACATTCTTTTATAATTCCATTATCAACAATAAATCCATTATCCAATTTTTCTTTTCCACTGAAAAAGATTACTTTTCCCGGCACTTCTTTTTCACAACTTCTTGTAATTTCATTATCATAATTTAATACTGTTATTCCATTTTCAGATTGATATTTGAATATATTTTTCTTTGCTTCTATATATTCTTCATAATCTTTATGAATATTTAAATGATTTGGTGTTATATTAGTTATAACCGCAATATCTGGACTTACTTCCATTTCCATTAATTGAAAACTACTTAATTCTAATACCAAAATATCTTCTGGTTTCATTTCTGGTAATTTAGTAAATAATGGCGTTCCGATATTTCCTCCCAAAAATGTTTTAAAACCTGCCTTTTGCAAAATACTATTTATTAAACTTGTTGTTGTTGTCTTTCCATCACTTCCAGTTACTCCAATCATTTTACATGGACACATTTTCATTAACATTTCAATCTCTGATGTTACAATTGCTCCTCTATTTTCTTCTTGAACTAATTCTGGTTTAGTAGGCAAACAACTTGGTGAACGGAAAATTATATCAAAATTTCTTAAATATTTTAAACAATCTTTTCCAATTATAAGCTCAAATCCATAATTATTTATTTTTTCTAAGGCTTCCTTGCTTAATTTTTCCCTTTCTCTTTCATCAAATACTGTTACTCTTGCTTTTTTCTCAAACATGTAATCAAGCAATGGTAAATTACTTACTCCTAATCCTATTATGGCTACTTTTCTAAATCTTATGTATTCATTAAATTCTTTTAATTTTTCATTTTCAAAATCCATCGTTAACTCCTTTCCTTTAATTTATATTAACTTTCATTCTTTTTGCATTGTTTACAAATATCATTTTTTAATACTAAATATATACCACATATCAATAAAATTATTTCACCTATTACCATAAACCAACTTTGATAATAAATATAATATATTCCATAAAATAAACCTGTTGTAATTCCAGACATTCTAACTAATTTCATCTTTGTCTGCCATAAACTATATGTTCTTATTATTGAAGCAATTGTAGGTAATAATGATATAGGTCCATTCCAAGTAAAAATACAATTTAGAATTATAATAGCTTCAAAAAATATTAGAATTATTATATATATTATTTTATTTATTCTATTTCTATTCATAAATATAAAAGATCTTATAAAATTCAAAAAGCTAAGCACTGCCGCTGTGTATGCTGTTATAATAAAATCATAAACTGATTCTAATAAACAGCTTAATGATTGCACAAATAATGATTTTCTTCTTTCTTTTATACAAATACTGATTATAAGCGTTAGAACAGCTAATATACTAAATATCATTTTATTGCTCCCAATAAATATTATATTTTAGTTTTTTCTATCGTTTCACATTATACATCAAACTTTTAAAAAAAACAAATGTAAATTTTTAGTATTAAATTTTTCAAGGTATATTTTTTCTTTTTAGAGATATAATAATTTTGAAACTTGAATGGAGGTGCTTTTCATGTCAAAGAAAAATAAAGAAAATAAGTCTAATAACAATAACAAAAACAATCAAAACAATAACAACAATGAAAGACAAAACAACAATAAATAACAACAAATAATAGAAAATTGTTATGATTTGTTCAGAAAAGACTAGAAATATTAGCATTTCTAGTCTTCTTAAGTTTTTCAAAAAATGATATTCATTCACATCAAATCACTATCTAATCATCCAAATGATATTTTTCTCTTTTCCTATAATTTGTATGCAACAACTTCTCTGCTCTATAGCTTCCCGGTTCTTCTAAATATTCTTCATAAATCTTTTTCAATATTGGATTTTCATGAGATTTTCTAATTGTACTCTTTTCATCAATAGAGTAAATACTATCTGCTCTTAATTTTCTAACATCTACCTCTGAACGTGTTTTAGAGCTTTTTATTGGTTGACCTCCACCCATGATGCATCCTCCTGGACATGCCATAATTTCTACAAATTGATAATCAGCTTTTCCAGATTTTATTTCATCTAATATTTTTCTTGCATTTGATAATCCGCTTGCAGCAACTACCTTTATAGGCTTTCCTGCTATTTCTATTGTCGCTTTTTTAATTCCTTTACCACCACGTACTTGCTCAAATTCTATTTTATCTAAACTTTTTCCAGTTAAAGTATCTTGTGCAGTTCTTAAAGCTGCTTCCATTACTCCACCTGTTGTTCCAAATATTGCTCCTGCACCTGTTGCTTCTCCCATTGGGTCATCAAAATTACTATCTTCTAATTTTTCAAATTCGATATTAGCCTGTTTAATCATACGAGAAAGTTCTCTTGTAGTAATTACATTATCTACATCGTAAAGTCCGTCATTTTGCATTTCTGGACGTTGTCGTTCAAATTTTTTAGCAATACATGGCATTACTGATACTGTATATATTTTTTCTGGATTAATTCCCATTTTATTGGCATAATATGATTTTATTAATGCTCCAAACATTTGATGTGGTGATTTACAACTTGACAAATGTGGCAATAAATCTGGTTCATATGATTCAATATATTTAACCCAAGCAGGACAACAAGAAGTCATCATAGGAAGATTATCATTTTTCTTAAATCTTTTTATAAATTCATTAGCTTCTTCCATAATTGTAAAGTCTGCACCTGTATTTGTATCAAATACTTTGTCAAATCCAAGTCTTTTTAATGCTGTTACCATTTTTCCTGCCACATTTGTTCCAATAGGCATCTGGAATTCTTCACCTAATGCCACACGAACTGCAGGTGCTGTTTGAACAACTACATATGTATCTGGATCTTTTAATTTTGCCCATACATCGTTTATTGATTCTTTTTCATGTAATGCTCCTGTTGGACAGGCTTCTATACATTGACCACAAAATGTACAATTTACATTATTTAAACTACAATCTCCAACTGTTGATATACATGATTCAAATCCTCTATTTATTACATCAATTGCTCCTATATGTTGGACATTTTTACAAGCTGCAACACATCTTCTACATAATATACATTTATTAAAATCTCTAACAATTGATGGTGATAAGTCATCTACTTTATGTTGTGTCATTTCTCCCGGAAATTCTACACTTAAAACATTGAATTTTGTTGCTAACATTTGAAGTTCGCAGTTTCCTGAACGTGTACATGTTAAACAGTCTTTTGCATGGTTTGATATTATTAGGTCTAGTATAACATGTCTTGCTTCTAACACGTTTTGCGTATGTGTATGTACTACCATTCCTTCTTCTACTGTTTGTATACATGATGTTGCAAATCCTCTTCTTCCTTCAACTTCTACTATACACATTCTGCAGTCTCCAACTTCGTTTATTTCTTTTAAAAAACATAGTGTTGGGATGTCTATTCCTGCTTGCTTTGCAGCTTCTATTATTGTTGTGCCTTCTGGCACTTTTATTTTTTGGTCATCTATTGTTAAATTAATCATTTTCTTTTCCATAACTCTATCTCTCCTATTTATTTTTAAGGTCCGTCCCTAAATCCCCGATTTTAGGGATTTTTAGGACCGTCCCCTAATCCCTGCTAGTTTCCAATTGCATGGAATGGACAACTTGCTATACAAGTACCACATTTAATACATTTTTCTTGATTTATTATTCTTTTATCTCTTCCAGCTCCATCAATAGCATTTACTGGGCAATGTTTTTGACATAAGCCACAGCCTTTACACTTTTCTGGGTCAACTGTTATTTTTGCCATTGCTTTACATTCTAATGTTTTACATTCTTTTTGAATAGCATGTTGTCTAAATTCTTCTCTAAAGTATTTTAATGTACTTACTACTGGGTTTGGTGCACTTTGACCAAGACCGCATAAACTTGCTTTTTGGATATTTGCTGCCAATTTTTCTAATCTATATATGTCAAATTCTTCTCCCTCACCATTACATAGTCTTTCAAGAATTTCTAACATTCTTTTTGTTCCTATCCTACATGGTGTACACTTACCACAACTTTCACTTACTGTAAATTCTAAATAGAACTTAGCCAAACATACCATACATTTAGTGTCATCCATAACAATTAGTCCACCTGAACCCATCATAGAACCAATTGCTTTTAAGGATTCATAATCTATTGGTGTATCTAAATGTTCTTTTGGTATACATCCTCCTGATGGTCCTCCTGTTTGTGCTGCTTTAAATTCTCTACCATTTGGTATTCCTCCACCTATGTCATATACAATTTCTCTTAATGTTGTCCCCATTGGTACTTCTACAAGTCCTATATTATTTACATTTCCACCTAATGCAAATACTTTTGTACCTTTTGAATTTGCAGTTCCTATTGATGAATACCATTCAGCACCTTTTAATATTATTTGTGCTATGTTTGCATATGTTTCAACATTATTTATTAATGTTGGTTTTCCCCATAAACCTGCTACTGCTGGATATGGTGGTTTTACTCTTGGTTGACCTCTTCTTCCTTCAATAGATTCAAGTAGTGCTGTTTCTTCTCCACATACAAATGCTCCTGCACCTAATCTTATTTCTATGTCAAAATTAAAGTTTTTGCCAAAAATATTTTTACCTAAAATACCATAATCTCTTGCTTGGTCTATTGCTATTTGTAATCTTTGAACTGCAATTGGATATTCTGCTCTCACATAAATATATCCTTTGTCCGCACCTATTGCATAAGCTGCAATTGCCATAGCTTCTAGCACACTATGTGGGTCACCTTCAAGAATACTTCTATCCATAAAAGCACCTGGGTCACCTTCATCAGCATTACAAACAACATATTTTTGTTTTCCTTCTGAAGCTCTTGTTAGCTCCCACTTCTTACCTGTTGGGAAACCTGCTCCACCTCTACCTCTAAGTCCAGAATTTTTTACTGTTTCTATTACTTCTTCTGGTGTCATATCACTTAACACTTTTTCTAATGCTAGATAGCCATCAAAGGCTATGTATTCATCTATATTTTCAGGATTTATTACACCACAATTCTTCAAAGCAATTCTTTTTTGCTTTTTATAGAAATTCAAATCATCTAATCTATCAACCATTTTGCCATCTATATCTCTACACAAAAGCCTTTCAACTTTTCCACCTTTTACAATATGTGTATCAATAATTTCTTCACAATCTTCTGGTGTAACCATTGCATAAAAAGTATCTTCTGGACGTATTATAACAATTGGACCTTTTGCACATAAACCAAAACATCCTGTTTGTATAACACGTACATTATCTATACCTTTTTCTTCTAAAATTTCTCTAAACCTTCTTAATATTTCAGGTGATTTAGATGATGTACAACCAGTTCCATGGCAGACTAAAATATGTTTTTCTCTAGTATCTGCTTTAGTATTTACTCTTAAATCTAATTCTTTTCTTTTTTCTTCTCTTATTTTGTGTATTTCCTTTAAAGATTTCATACTTTCCTCCTTTTGTCCTTTTAGGGACGTTTCCGTTTGGACATTTTTGTCCATTTGGGGACACATCTTATTTTCTAATTATTGTATAGGAAAAATTAGCTTTTATCTTGGCTTTATTTGAAATTTTTCCGTATACAAAAAGGTTAATTTACCTTGACACGTGCAATAATTGCGCAGCAATTTTGCACATCTAGACGTCGAAATCTTTGATTTCGCTAACGTCCAATTTTCTTATTTTTCAACTAGCTATTCTTCCATTAACTTATCTAACACCTCATCCAACTTCTTAACAGTAGCTTTTCCATACACTTCTCCATTAACAGTAAAAACAGGAGCTAAACCACATGCACCAACACATCTAGTTTGGTCAATTGAAAATTTACCATCCTTTGTTGTTTCTCCCGGTTGAATACATAATCTTTCTGTCAATCTATCCATAATTTTTTGAGAACCTTTAACAAAGCATGCTGTTCCTAAACATACTGATATGCTATATTTTCCTTTTGGTTTTAGTGTAAATCTAGAATAAAAAGTTACTACTCCATAAATTTCTGCCATTGGAATTGATAAAAACTCTGATAAAACTTTTTGGGCTTCTTGTGGGATATATCCATAATGTTCTTGTACTTCATTTAACATTTGAATCAAATTATCTTTTTCTGGTTTATATATATCACATAATTCTTTTAAAAATTTATCTTCTTGCATACTTATTCCTCCCATGATTAATATATATTAAATTGTTGTTTCAATTATATCAAATAGATTTTTTTTATACAACTGATTTTTTACAATTTTTGATTTTTTTCGTTATATACAATATATAATTTTGTAACGCAAAGAAAATATAAACAGCTCCTATAATGTACTAGAAGCTGTTTCATATTCCAAAAAATTTTTACTAATTCATCTGAACTTTACCAATAATATCATTAATATCATCAATATTATGTTTTTTCATATACTCTTCAATACCATCAACAGTATCAACACTTGTATATGGGCTAATAAAATTCCCTGCACCAATTGAAATTGCAGTTGCACCTGCAAGCATAAACTCAATTGCATCATCACCATTTACAATACCACCCATTCCTAAAACCGGAATATTAACAGCTTGTGCAACTTGATACACCATTCTAACTGCTACTGGCTTTATTGCAGGCCCTGAAAGTCCACCTGTATTATTTGCAAGAACTGGTTTTCTTGTATTAATATCAATCTTCATTCCTAACAAAGTATTAATAAGTGATACTCCATCTGCACCGCCATCTTCTACACCTTTTGCAATTGATGCTATATCAGTAACATTTGGTGTTAATTTTACGATTAATGGTTTATCTAAAACTTTTCTAACTTCACTTGTTACATGTTTTACACCTTCATATGTATTCCCAAAAGCCATACATCCCGCTTTCACATTAGGGCAAGATAAATTAAGTTCTACACCATCAATATCTAATGTATTTAATATTTTACACAACTCTACATATTCTTCTACTGTACTTCCACACGCATTAACTATAATTGCAGTATCAAACTTTCTTAAAAATGGCAAATCATTTTCAGCAAAATATTCAACTCCCGGATTTTGAAGTCCTATACTATTTAACATTCCACTTGCTGTTTCACATACTCTTGTTGGTTTATTTCCGCTTCTAGGTTTTAATGAAGTGCCTTTCGTAATAATTCCACCTAATTTACTTAAATCAAAAAACTCACTAAATTCTCTTCCATATCCAAAAGTCCCTGATGCAACAGTTACCGGATTTTTCATCTCAATTCCAGCTAAATTTATTTTTGTATTCATCTATTTTATTCCCTCCATTCCTTTTTGTTGCATGAAAAACGTCCTAATTAGCGACATTAAATCTCAACATCTTTTGCATTAAACACTGGTCCACCTTTACAAACATGCCAATATTCTGGTGCATCTTTTGGACTTTTAGCAGTTTTAACTGCACACCCTAAACAAACACCTAAACCACATGCCATTTTTTCTTCTAATGATAATTGGCAATCAATATTATTTTCAATAGCATATTTTTGAACTGCTCTTAGCATTGGTAATGGACCACAAGCATAAATACACTCATAGTTTTCATGTTCCATATCGTTCTTCAAATAATCAATAGCAAATCCTTTATTTTTATATGTTCCATCATCTGTTGTAATTATTAGCTTATCTGTAACTTCTTCAAACTCTTTTTCAAGCATCACAAAGTCTGTATTTCTAAATCCTAAATAACAATTTACTTTAACATCATTTTGCTTTGCCTGTTTAGATAATTCATACAAAGGGAAGATTCCTATTCCGCCACCTATAACTGCTATATTTTTGTATTTATCAAATTTGAATGTTCCATGTCCTAAAGGTCCTATTATATCAATATCATTCCCTTTTTCCTTTTTTGCTAGTATCTCTGTTCCTTTTCCTTTAACTTGGAATATAAATTCTAATATTCCATTTTCCTTATCTAAGTTATATATACTTATTGGTCTTCTTAAAAATGGGTCAATCCCATCTGTTACTCTTATTTCTATAAAATTTCCTGGTTTCGCACTTTCTACTATTTCTGGTGCTTTTACACTAAACTTGTAAATATTCTTAATGATTTCTTCCTTTTTAATTAATTTTGCATATACTTGTTTTGGCATTCTTATTATCCTCCTTTTCTCTGTCAACTTTAAGGTCCGTCCCCCTAATCCCTAAAAGCAGGAATTTTTAGGACCGTCCCTAAATCCCTCCTAACTCCTCTTTCATTCTTAATGCTTCTGCTCTTGTTGCTTTTGCATAGTCTTTTTCTTCAAATTTATCTTTCCATAATTCTGATTTATATGCACACATCAAACTTCTTGATGCATTTACTATTCCACCTAAGCCGTTTTTGTCAAACCCTAATGCTATATCTTTAGCTTTACCACCTTGTGCTCCATATCCTGGTATTAAGAAATATGTATGAGGTGCAATTTCTCTTATTTCTTTTAATTGTTTTGGGTATGTTGCTCCTACAACAGCTGCTATACTACTATACCCATATTCTCCTCTTAATTCTTTTCCCCATTCTTCAACTAATTTTGCTACTTTTACATATACTTCTTCTCCATTTTCTAATTTTACATCTTGCAATTCACCTGATGATGGATTTGATGTTTTTACCAATATAAATATTCCTTTGTCATATTTTTTACAATCCTCGATAAATGGTTTGACACAGTCTGTTCCCATATATGGATTTACTGTTGCAAAATCTACATCAAAAATGCTTTCTTCTTTTTCTCCTATTTTAGTTTTTCCTAAATATGCATTTGAATATCCTTGAGCAGTTGAACCTATATCTCCTCTTTTTATATCTGCTATCACAATCATTCCTTTTTGTTTTGCATATTTACATGTCTCTTCAAAAGCTTTTATTCCTGGTATACCAAACATTTCATAAAAAGCTATCTGAGGCTTTACTGCTGGAATCACATCACATGTTTCATCTATCAAAGCCTTATTGTATTCTATAATTGCTTCTGATACACCTTCCAAAGTGTTTGGATATTTTTCTAATACGCATTTTGGCAATAATTCATATCTTGGGTCAAGACCTATTACTGTTGGATTGTTTGTTTCTTTAATTTTATTTATTAATCTATCAATTGTATTCACTTTTATCTCCTCCTTCTGACTCTAACAGACTCACCCATTCTTTTTCTTTAAATCCTACTAATATGACTTTATCAGTTATAGCCAGTGGTCTTTTTACTAACATTCCATCTGTAGACAATACTTCTATTTTTTCTTCATCTGTCATATTTGGCAATTTTTCTTTTAAATTCAATTCTTTATATTTCATTCCACTTGTATTAAAGAATTTTTTGATATCATAGCCGCTTTGCTTTATCCATTTTCTTAATTCATCTTTTGTTGGGTTATTTTCTACTATATGTCTGTCATCAAATTCAATATTGTTTTGTTCTAGCCATTTCTTTGCTTTTTGACAAGTAGAACATTTTGGATATTCAATAAATAATACTTTCATAAATTCTCCTTTCAATTTTCAAAAACAACTTTTCCATTTACAATTGTATATTTTACTTTTCCTTTTAATTTCTTTCCTATAAATGGACTGTTTTTAGATTTTGATACTATCATTTCTTTTGTGTAAACATATTCTTCATTTGGGTCAAATATAGTTATATCAGCTTTTTTTCCTACCTCTATACTACCTCTTTCATTTTCTATATGTAATAATTTTGATGGAGTATATGAAGTTAATCTTACCAAATTTAAGTAATCAATATGTCCTGGGTCTACTAAATTCATTATTTCTGCTGGAAGTGCTGTTTCAAATCCTATTATTCCGTTCGGTGCTTTTGAAAGTTCTGTATTTTTTTCTTCTTCTGCATGTGGTGCATGGTCTGTTATTATACAATCTATTGTTCCTTCTTTTAATCCTTCTATTATTGCTTGTCTATCTTTTTCTTCTCTTAATGGTGGATTCATTTTTGCATTTGTTTCAGATTTTAATACTTCATTTACCGTAAAAGTAAAATAATGTGGACATGTTTCACATGTTATTTTTACTCCTCTTTTTTTAGCATCTCTTATCATGTTTTTACTTGTTTTTGTACTTATATGACATATATGTCCTCTAACATTGTTTGTTTCTGATATAACTATTTCTCTTACAGCCATTATTTCTTCTGCTTCTGGCAAGACTCCTTGAACTCCTAATTGTTCTGCTACTTTTCCTGCATTTATTGCACCAGCAGAAACAGATTTTTCTTCACAATGTGATGCTACAAATGTTCCAAGTTTATCTGCTTCAATCATTGCTTGTCTCATCATTCTGCTGTTTACAACTGGCATACCATCATCTGAAAATGCAATTGCTCCAGCATTTCTTAATTCTTCAAAATCTACTAATTCTTCTCCTTTTTCTCCTTTAGATACAGAAGCATATGGAAGTATATTACATAAATTTACTCTTTTTGCTTCTTCTATTATTTTTTGCAAATTAATAGCGCTATCTGGTGTTGGTTTTGTATTTGGCATTGGACAAATAGTTGTAAAACCTCCTGCAACAGCGCTTTTGCTGCCTGTTTCAATTGTTTCTTTATATTCAAAACCAGGTTCTCTTAAATGGCAATGAATATCAATCATTCCAGGCATAATATATAGTTTTGAACAGTCAATTATTTTATCTGCTTTTTCTTCTATATCTTTCCCTATTTCTTTAATTTTGTCATCTTCAATTAGTATGTCTTTTTCTTCAAATGTGTTTGTCTTATAGTCAATTAGTGTTCCACCTTTTAATAATGTTTTCATGGCTAAATCCTCCTATCATTTTTTCTTATATTATCATTTTGTTCGATTATTTTCAATATAATCTGCTAATTCTTTTCTATTTTCTTCACAAACAAAATCTTTTCCCTTTTCAAACATTTCTACTAATTGTTTATCTACATTATCATTACTGCTTTCTATTGTCTTTCCTATTGCTTGAAGTAACTTTTTATATAATTTATTTAGTTTTGAATAATCAATACCACCTTGCATATAAAATAGTAGTATTTCTAAATTATTTACCTTTATCAAATCTTGTATATTTTCTTCTATTTTAGGATATGCTCCAACAGCTCCACAACAAATCACTTTATATTTTCTTAAAGCCTTATTTAACCCCATAATTTTTGACGCACATACCCATCCTAAATATATTATTTCATCACCTTTTTTCAATTTTGTTTTTGCTTCTTGTATATCTAAAATTGGTAATTTTAATTTTGTACTCAAAATCTCTGCATATTTTTTAGTATGCCCTGTTTTACTTTGATAAACTATTGCATTTTTGCAAACTATATAGTATACTTTTATTCATAAGGTTGGCTAAATTTTAAAAATGTTTGGGGTGTATAATTATGGTAGTAAACAAAGATGTTAATTCTAATACTAATGAAAAAAATGAAATTATTATATTTGAAAATCAAGAGGTAAAGCTAGAAGTAAACATGAAAGATGAAACAGTTTGGCTTACACAAAAACAAATGGCTGAATTATTTGGTAAAGACAGAAGAACTATAACAAGGCATATTCAAAATATTTACAAAGATGAAGAACTAAATGAAAATTCAGTATGCTCATATTTTGAGCATACTGCTGAAGATGGAAAAACTTATAAAGTTCAATACTACAATTTGGATATGATTATTTCTGTAGGTTATAGAGTAAATAGCAAACAAGGTATTGCATTTAGAAAGTGGGCAACAAAAATATTAAAAGACTATATGATAAAAGGTTACGCAGTAAATCAAAAAAGACTAGAATATCTAGAAAAAACAATAAAATTAATAGACATTGCAAACCGCATAGATGAAAGACTAGAAGGCAATGATGCAAAAGAAATTTTAAAAGTAATTGGAAGTTATTCGAAAGCTTTAGATTTATTAGATGATTATGACCATAGAACTTTGAAAAAAATCAAAGGAACTGTAGATAACAGAATTGTTCAATATCAAGATTGTTTAGATATAATTCACAAATTAAAATTTAATGAAAAAAGCGAAATTTTTGGTGTGGAAAGAGATAATGGTCTGGAATCTATAATTAATAATATTTATCAAAGTTTTGGCGGACAGGATGTTTATAAAAGTATAGAAGAAAAATCAGCAAATTTCTTATATTTAGTAGTAAAAAATCATGTCTTTATTGACGGAAACAAAAGAATTGCAGCAACTTTATTTATATACTTTTTAAATTATTATGATATACTATATAAAAATAATAAACAAATAATTGATAATAATACTTTAACTGCTTTAACATTACTAATTGCGGAATCAAATCCAAAAGAAAAAGAAATTATAATTGATTTAGTAATGAATTTTTTAAGTGACTAAAAACTCTTGCTAATATGAAAACTCAGCTATAGTTGTTGACATATTTCCTGTTATATCTTATAATAAGTAAAACAAGAAAATAGTGTCGCTCTTGGGTGGTGCGACTAATAAATTATCCCATTAGACAAATACTGTCACTCTTGGGTAGTGTGACTAATAAATTATCCCAATTGAAAATAGTCTCTCTTGTTGAAAAATAAGAGAGATGTTTTTGATTAAAAAATTTTAATCATAGGAGGAATATAATTTGAAAATCATTTTCTTAGATATAGATGGTGTTCTAAATTCAGATGAATACTTTGATAAAATTAAAAATTTGAATATAAACGGAATAGAAAATGACATAGATATTAGTAAAATAATTTTACTGAAAAAATCACTTGATGAAACTGGTGCTAAAATAGTATTAACTTCATCTTGGAGATATACAAGAAAAGCTCAAGAGTTAAAACAATTATTACTTAGCTATGGAATTATTGTTGACTGTACTCCATTTATAGATAATGAACGTGGAATAGAAATTAAAAAATGGTTGCAAGAACACAATGACGTACAAGACTTTGTAATACTAGATGATGAAATATTTGATTCATATGATGAAAAGTTAATGAAAAAATTAATAAAAATTTCCGATACAAATGGAATAAATTATGGAGAAGGATTACAACCTAAGCATATACAAGAAATCATTCAAAGATTTGGCAAAAAAGAAAAAATTATAGATGACGAATTAGAACTTTAATTTTTATTTAAATTATAGATTTAAGGAGGAAAATCATGTTCAAATTACATTCAGAATACAAACCAACAGGAGACCAACCAAAAGCAATAGAATACTTATCAAAAGGAATAGAAGAAGGAAAAAAATTTCAAACATTACTTGGAGTAACAGGCTCTGGAAAAACCTTTACAATGGCAAATGTAATCCAACAAGTACAAAAACCAACACTTGTATTAGCACACAACAAAACACTTGCTGGACAATTATATAGTGAATTCAAAGAGTTTTTCCCTGAAAACAATGTTGAATATTTTGTATCATATTACGACTATTACCAACCAGAAAGCTATATTCCCTCTTCAGACACATATATTGAAAAAGATTCATCTGTAAATGACGAAATAGACAAGTTAAGACATTCTGCTACACTATCTCTGTTTGAAACCAAAGACGTAATTATAGTAGCATCTGTTTCATGTATCTATGGTTTAGGAGATCCTGTTGATTACCAAGAAATGATGCTTTCACTAAGACCAGGTATGAATAAATCAAGAGATACTGTATTAAAAAAATTGATAACCATGCAATATACACGAAATGAAATTGACTTTAAAAGAGGAACTTTCAGGGCAAAAGGCGACATTGTAGAAATTTATCCATCTGACCAATCAGAATCTGCCGTTAGAGTTGAGTTCTGGGGTGATGAAATAGAAAAAATAACAGAAATAAATCCTTTAACCGGAAAACCTATTGGTTCAAGAAAACATATACTAATCTCCCCTGCCTCTCACTATGTTACGACAAAAGAAAAAATGAATAGGGCTTTAATTACAATTGAACAAGAACTAGAAGAACGTATAAAATACTTCAAATCGCAAAATAAATTAATCGAAGCTCAAAGAATTGAAGAAAGAACAAATTTTGATATAGAAATGATGAAAGAAACTGGATTTTGTTCAGGTATTGAAAACTATTCAAGACATATCAGCGGAAGAGCTGAAGGAAGTCCTCCTTATACCCTATTTGACTATTTTCCAGATGATTTTCTTTTATTTATTGATGAGTCACATGCAACAATTCCTCAAGTTAGAGCAATGTATAATGGTGACCATGCAAGAAAACAATCTTTAATAGATTATGGTTTCCGTTTGCCTTCTGCTTATGACAATAGACCTTTGAAATTTGAAGAATTTGAACAGAAGCTAAATCAAGTTGTATTTGTTAGTGCAACACCTGCAGATTACGAAAAAGAACATTCTGGCAATAATGTTGTTGAACAAATTATTAGACCTACTGGACTTTTAGATCCAAAAATAGAAGTTAAACCTGTTGCAAATCAAATTGATGATTTACTAGAACAAATTAGAATCCGAGTTGAGAAAAAGGAACGTGTTTTAGTAACAACTTTAACTAAAAAAATGGCAGAAGATTTAACTGAATATTTAAAAAATTTAGATGTAAAAGTAACGTATATGCATTCTGAAACAAAAGCTCTAGAAAGGATGGAAATTATAAGGAATTTACGCTTAGGAGAATTTGATGTTTTAGTTGGTATTAACCTTTTAAGAGAAGGACTAGATATTCCAGAAGTCTCATTAGTTGCAATACTAGATGCTGATAAAGAAGGATTTTTACGTTCAGAAAGGTCTTTAATACAAACTATCGGACGTGCTGCAAGAAATACAGATGGTACTGTTATTATGTATGCAGATGAATTAACTGATAGCATGGAAAAAGCAATTTCTGAAACAAATCGTAGAAGAAAAATCCAACAAGAATACAATAAAGAACATAATATCACACCAAAAACTATTAACAAATCTGTTCGTGATACTATTAAAGTAACAAATGTTGAAGATATTGGTGTTGAATTTAAACTAGAAAAAACTGATGATATTAAAGAAACTATCAATAAACTTACTGAAGAAATGCTTGCATATGCAAGTCAAATGGAATTTGAAAAGGCTGCAGAACTGCGTGATAAAATAAAAGAATTAGAAAACTTATTATAAAATTATTATCTTTATGCAATTACAAAAATCGCTATTTGCCTTGTTTTCTTTAGAAAAACAAGGCAAATAGCGATATTAATATATACTTTTCATCTTGCTTATCATAATATGATATAGCAATTTTCATTTACTGTAGAATCGTTAATTAACAGTGACAAAAACGTGACTTTAACTCATCACAATTGACAACATATCTTCCCTTTTCTTCATAATGCTCGATTCCATTTTCCTCTAAGAAATCAAGCTCATTTTTCTCTAATACTAAAGAGATAAATTTTGTCCTTGCCCCTACTACTTTTGAGTAGAGATATCTAGAAAAAACCATCGTGTATCATCCTCCTTTATAGTACAGTAAATGAATATTGTAAAAAGTTTAGGAAAATTATACTAGATGGTTTGTAAAAAATTGCAAAATTTATATTTCATGATAAAAAAATTATACAAAAATAGTTTTCTAATTTATAAAATTAATCTTTTTTAATCTTTTAAATTATATAAATCTTGTTCTACTAAAAGTTTTGCTCTTTTTTTAGTTTTTTCATCAGAATTAAGGGCATTTTCTAAAAACTCAGGATGATTTACTAGAAAATCTCTCATTGTTTCATCTGGATTTTCAAAAAATTTTTCTAACATTTTTTCTTGATTTTCATTAATAATACCTAATTCTAATGCTTCTTTAAATAAAGAATTATCAACTTGAACTAATGATAAAGATTTTACACCTTTTTCTTCTATTTTCTCTTTTCCACCTTGCATACGGTCAACAACGCAGCAAGATGCCACAATCTTACCACCTAAATTTTCAATTGCTGGTATCCAAGCTCTGATATAACTTGATGCTACTGTAATTAAATCTGCTATATGTAATACTTTTTTACCCTCTATATTTTCTACTTTATTTGTATTTTCAAAATTAAAATCACTTACCACTGTTGATAAATCTTTATATATTGAAATATGTGGTTTTTTAAATAAATGCGCTAATATATTTGAGAAAAACCAATCTCTTCTTTCTCCACCTGAAATATAATCAATTTCATCAATATTAATATTTTCTTCTATATATTTTTTCATAATGTCAATAACATTTTGATAAATTTCATTTTCTTGATATTGTTTAGATACTTTTTCAAATACCTTTTTAGGTAAAGTCATTTTGTCTGCTAACGCTTCATCAATATAACTTAGTAATTCTACTGCATCTTTTTCACTTCCATACACAAAATGTGTGTTTATAAAATATGGCCCGATTTTCCCAGATGTATACCAAAATGGTTTATTTTCTTCACAAAATCTGATTGCATTTGTTTTGAATAAATAAGATGTAATATTATCCATCTATTTTCTCTCCTTTCAAATTTTAAAAAATATTTAAATATTTTAAACTAGACAACACAAAATCTAGTATTAAAATTCCAATTAATACATATACTATCACTAATTTTGCATTAGTTTTTATTTTAACTTCTACTTTTTGAATAAAATTTTCAATTAAAGGATGTAATTTTTCTAATAAAATTAATCCTATTACGCCCCAAAATATAGTATACATTAGACTTACTCTACCTTGAATATTTAAAAAGTCATTTGAATAATCCCACCATCTTAGTCCAAAAATTTCTTCAAATATTAGTGAGACTAAATATTCAAATACAGTAAATAAAACTGTTGCTATTAAAAATTTTTGAAATGGTTTTCCATACATTTTCTTAGTAGCCAATAATAGAATAACTGCCCCAAATCCATAAATTGGACATATAGGTCCAAATAGAAAGCCTCTTTTAACAAAGGTTCCATGAATTATGAATGCATAAATTGTTTCTATTATCCATCCTAAAAATGAGTAGATAAAAAAATATGCTATATAGTCTATTATTTTTTCTTTTGTAGTTTTTTTAATCATAATCTCTCCCATTTTTCTTTCCTTTTTATTTTCAACTCATAATTTAATCTTTTATTATTTTACCACTTTTTTTCAAGTTTGTCACTTTTTTAATATTTTTTTAATATTTACTAGACATTTTATTTTTGTTTTGATATTATTATATAAGTAAATTAACATGTTATGGTTATAATAATTAACAAATGATGGAGGTAATAATATGTTGCAATTAAAAAAAGTAATTATTTTAATGGGGATATTTTTATTTGTTTTTATGTTTAATTTTTGTTATGCAGTTGATTTAGACTTAGTTGATAATACTGATACTTCTAGTGATTTAACTGCTAATAGCCCAACTGATAACAACACAAATACCAATACTGACAATTCAAACTCTAATAGCACCAATACATCAAATACTTCTAACACTTCTAATAATTCAAATACCAGCAACTCTAATAATAGTTCTGCTTACTCTTCTAGTGATTCTACTTCAGGTGGTAGTCCTTCAGCAAATGTCACTAGTACAACTTCAACTTCTACAAATGAATTACAAGTTTCTGATATTCTTAATATTTTAATAATTGTTATTGGTGTATTATTAATATTACTTGCAATTGCTATTTTAATAAGATTGAAAAAATAATTAAAAAATGTTTCAATAAATTTTAAAAAAATCTAGTTCTAATTTAGTAACTAGATTTTTTATTTGCACAATAAGTCATATTTTGTTTTATAACATTTTTTTCATGTATATTTTCATTTCAAAATTTCATACTAATATTAGTATTTCATTTAATATGCAATATAATTTTTTATAGGAGGAATTTATTATGTATAAGAAATTAGCAATTGTTTTAAGTATTCTTATTGTAGCTATATTTTCTTTCACTGTATGTTTTGCAAATGATATGGTAAATGATGCAGTAGAAGGTGCTAGAAATGTAGTTGGTGGTGCAGAAAATGCAGTTGAAAATGCTGCCAAAGATGTAACTAATGTAACAAAAAACGCTACTAATTCTGTAGAAAATAAAATGGAAAATGCAACAAATACAATGAATACTAATGGCGAACATAATACTACAAGAAATACAACAAATAATAGAGTAACATCAAGTACTTCAACTTATAATGCAACTAGAACTAATGCAGAAGGTTCTACTCTAATGGGTATGAATGCAACTATGTGGACTTGGCTTATTATAGGTATTGCAACTATCGCTATTGTTGCTCTAGTTTGGTATTATTCAATGCAAATGCGTTCTTCTAATTATGATGACAAAGATTAATTAAATGATTACTTTTGTTATTTAGAAAAAATTCTGTATTAAACAGAGTTTTTTCTTTTACTATTCTCTTATCTTATGATATAATATTCTAAAATTCACATTATAAGAGAGGTTAGTATTATGAACACAAAGTTAATTGCTAAAAATCCAACTGCATATCATAACTATACAATCGAAAGCAAACTAGAAGCTGGAATTGTTTTATCTGGTACTGAAATAAAATCAATTAGAAGCGGAAAAGTCAACATGAAAGACTGTTATGCAATTATAAAAAATGGAGAAGTATTTGTTGTTGGTATGCACATAAGTCCATATGAACATGGAAATATATTCAATAAAGACCCTTTAAGAAATAGAAAACTTTTGTTAAACAAAAAAGAAATTAATAAATTGATTGGATTAACAAAACAAAAAGGTTATAGCCTTGTCCCTATCTCTCTATATTTTAAAGGTAGTTTTGTTAAAGTAGAACTTGGTATTGGTAAAGGGAAAAAATTGTATGATAAAAGACAAGATTTGGCAAAAAAAGATGCTGAACGAAGAATGAAACAAGCTATGAAGAACAGGGATTAACAGACGATGTCGCAATGGGGACGTTTCTCATGCGACATTGAGTATAAAAAATTAATTTCATATAATAATTAATAGAAAATGTCGCATGAGAAACGTCCCCATTGCGACATCTGTTTTCTAAATTTTATTACTTGAACCAAAAACATCTTTCATTTTATGTTCTACTGTTTCTTTAATTAAATCTCTTGCTGGTTTTAAATATTTTCTTGGGTCAAATACATTTGGCTCTTCACTAAATTCTTTTCTTATTGCAGCTGTCATAGCTAGACGTAAGTCTGTATCTACATTGATTTTTGATACTCCAGAAACACTAGCTTCATGTAAAATTTCATCTGGTACACCTTTTGCCCCTGGTATATCTCCTCCATATTTGTTGCACATTTCTACTAATTCTGGAATAACTGTTGAAGCTCCATGTAATACAATTGGTGTATTTGGTATTCTTTCTTTTATTTGTTTTAAAATATCAAATCTTAATTTTGCTTCTCCTTTAAATTTATATGCTCCATGACTTGTACCAATAGCTATTGCTAAAGAATCACATCCTGTTCTTCTAACAAATTCTTCTGCTTGAGCTGGATCTGTATACATAGCATCTTTTGCATCTACATTAACATCATCTTCAATTCCAGCTAATTTCCCAAGTTCTGCTTCTACTACAACTCCTTTTAAGTGTGCATAATCTACAACTTGTTTTGTTAAAGCTACATTTTCTTCAAAATCATATTTTGAACCATCAATCATAACAGATGTAAATCCTGCATCTATACACATTTTAGCCGTTTCAAAGTCAGGTCCATGGTCTAAATGTATTGCAACTGGAACTTCTGGATGTTCCTCTACTGCTGCTTCTACCATTTTCATTAAATATCCTATTCTTGCATATTTTATTGCACTTGAAGATGCTTGTAATATAACTGGTGACTTACTTTCAGCTGCTGCATCTACTATTGCTTGTATTATTTCCATATTGTTTACATTAAATGCTCCTATTGCAAATCCTTCTTTCATTGATTTTTCAAACATATCCTTTGTTGTAACTAACATATTATCATTCCTTTCTTTTTTGATTTTTCTTGTCTATTTCAACTGTAATTTTATTTCTATTTTTCTCATATGTCAAGAAAAATGAGAAGAAAATTTAGTCCTTCTCATTTTTTATACCTTTATTGATTATTTTTTTCATAAATATAACTTGAGCACATTGATTCATCTGCTTGTTTTGTATCACAATTTTTTGTTGGTTCTACTTGAATTGCTTGCAATTTGCATAAATTTTGATTTTTCTCATTGTATTTACATGTTTCAACTGTACAATGTATTTTTTGATTTCCTTCCATAAGTTACCTCCACATACAAATAAATTTTCTAATACTGTTAGTATGTGAATTTTTTATTAGATTATTCAAAATTTGATAAAATCAAATAAATGCTTTTAACATTCTTGTTTCGAATTAATACATTTTTTATCTGGCTCTTTAAAACTCAAATACCAGCTTATGCCATTTCTATTCTCTTCTATTTGATTATTTCTTTCTTGTATCTGTTCAAATGTTTTTGGAATTGATTGAATAACAGGTTGGTTAGGCATCCAATTTGCAGCAGTTGAAGAATTCATGCAATCAGCCATTTGTAACGCTTGAACAATTCTTATTATTTCTGGTATAAAACGTCCCACATTCATAGGGTAAACGAGTATTGTTCTTATTATTCCTTTATCGTCAATAACAAATACATTTCTAACAGTTTCTGTGTTACTAATATCATTTGATATCATACCATATTTTCTTGCTATTTCTCCATTTCTATCAGCAATTATTGGAAATGATACTTTTATTCCAGTTCTACAATAAATATCATACACCCAAGCTAAATGTGACGGATTGCTATCTACACTTAATCCTAATAACTCTGTGTTTAGTTGTGTAAAATATGTATGTGCTCTTGTGAATGCTATCATTTCTGTTGTGCATACCGGGGTAAAGTCTCCCGGATGAGAAAATAATACAAGCCACTTACCTTTGTAATCATCTAAACTAATTTCTCCAAATGTTGTTATTGCATGAAAATCTGGTGCTTTTTGACCTATTTTTACATTTCCATTCATCATTAATTCATAATCCATATATAAAAACTCCTTTCATTTTGTATATTTTATGAAAAGAGTTTGTTTTTTGATAGTATTTATAATCATTTCCTACCTTTTTGTTGTACATATAATTTTTTGTACTTTTGTCATTTAATAGCTACTATTCCATAGTACCTTTTTCTAAGTAAAATTCCCTTATTAGTTATATTGTTTTCTATGTATTAATTTAACATTTGGATATCAATATTCATTCTTTCGTTAATATTGACAATAGTTACAAGTTAATGGTATAATAATATCGTAAATAATAACTAAATGTTATACAAGGAGGTACTTATATGCAAACTAACTATAAGTTAATATTATGTAGTATACCTGAAGAAAAGGAAAAAGAATTGCGGAAAATAATACCTGATTTTTTTTGTTTTATTGTTGAACCTTATCAAAACACTGTAATTCATAGTATCGTACATAAAGCCGTTACAGATGAAAACATGGATTTTATAGACCAATTATTGAAAAACAACTTCATAAAGCAATATAAAACCTTAATTTTATCTGAAATAGCAACAAAAGAATTCTTTTTTCCTTTAGTCAAAAAAATGTTACAAGAAGATTGGGAACAAGATGAACTTACATCCGTATTGTCTAGTATATCTTTATCTTATTCTCCATCAGCAAAAATAGCACTTTTAAAAAAAGGAGCTTTCAATTTGAAGAAAGATGATTTTTATTGGCAAGAAGATTTGCTTAAGACTGCTGCTACAAAAGAATTAAATATTGAGTTAGTCAAATATATTCTTGAATATATATTAAAATATGACAAACTCAATGTATTTCGGTACGCCGCATCTATATCTTTCTATATCATAATTGAAACTTACTTCGCTGGGGATTCCCAAAAACTTCGCCAAAAGAAATTGGAAATATTGAAAATGCTATTAGCAGTTTATGGAAATAGCCTTTTCTTTTCTAAATCTGAATATAAAGAACATGATTACCATTTAAGGTCTACTCTTCTTACTATTTTGAATTGGAATGAAGGAATAATTCCATCCGGAATTGAAGACGAATGCGATAATATTTTAATTAGATGGGCAAATGGTGAATTTGACAAGTAAGGTATATCAAGAGTTTTCGATATCTAAAACTACTTAAGAATAGCTAAAAAGTAACTTCCAAAAAATCGTAAGTAGGAAAAGTTTTTATAATTATTCTTTTCCAAAATTCGAGGTTGCAACTCTGCAACCTCAATTTTTTTGATAAACTTTTCTTTTATGTAATATTTTATGTCTGTCCCTTTCGTTTCAAAATGAAACATTGTGGCACGTCCCTATTTTACGATTTTATGTTAAGTTCAAGTTTTCCATCTTTAATCCTATCTTGCTTAAATTTTTTGATGCTTATAATTCCACCTTCATAAAAATATTATTATATACAATTATGATTTAAAAGACATCTTCTTTATAAAGAAAATGGATGCTCATGGGAAGGCAGTTGATATTATAGTTCCTAACAAATTCAAAGGTCTTGTTATGGTAAAAAAGGGCAAAATATTAAATGTATTACACATTTAATTAATACCAAAAGAGTTAATGTAATTTGATAGAGCTTTAGGAGCCTTAAGAAAGGCTCCTTTTTCGTTCTAATCGTTCTAATCAATTGTTGCATAATCGATTCTGTACCACTTAAATGTAAAATCAAATTAACTTATCAATACTAAAAAATTCAAGCAACATTAGGTTCTTCCATATTTTTTCCAATTGTTGTTATTGCAAGAATATCAAGTGCTTTTTGATCTATTTTTCAATTTTATATGCCAATTCTAAAGCAAGGATTGGAACTTTAGTTTTTTTGTTAAAATTAGCTAATTGAGTTATGCTTCTTTCATCCCTACTTTTCTCTAGTTTCCATGTAAAAGGCATGTGTTGTCCTTTTTTATTTCTTCACATAATAATTGTTTTCTTCAAATTTTTCAATAAGTACTTGCAAATCATTATTAATTTCTTCACTAGATAATGTATGATCTTTAGATAAAAGCGTAAAACGTATAGTTATACTTTTTTTGTTTTGCAATTTTTTATCATCCTCAAATATATCTACTAATTCATATTTTAATAAATCTTTTAGTTTAACTTCATCTATACATTTTTCCAAAGAGGAATATTTTTCTTCTTTATCCATTAATACACTTATATCAATTTCTACAGGCTGATATTTTGAAAATTCTTCATATTTTTTATTTATTACTTTTATTGCGTTTAATTTATCAAGATTAATTTCTATAACTACTATATTTGTTTTATTATTAATATTATCTTTTATATTAATATTAAGTTCAGAAATATAACCTAAACTATCATTATTATATATAATCTCTGCTGAATTCACCGGACTTATCCAATTATATTTAATATTTTTTATATCTTTCATCCTTACTTTAATATTTTTATTAAGCTCCATTATAGAATTAATTATCTCTATTCCCTTATATATTAATTCTTTACTACTTTTATTTTTACTACATAAAATAACACCTAAACTTTTAACTTCTACGCAGTTTTCACCTTTTTTTGGATATTTAAAAATTCTTCCACTTTCAAAAATATTAACATCAGAATAATATTTTATATTTTCATTTAAAGTATAAAGTAATGATGGAATCATTGATTCTCTCAATACATTAAAATTGGCATTCAAACTATTTGCTAGTTTTATATTATCTTCATTTACTTCTATTCCTAATTCTTTATTTCTTTTCTTATCATACCAAACATATGTATGTACTTCTGATGCTCCGTATTTAATAGCTAGCAAATCTTTTATAGTATTTTCAACTTTCTTATCTTCCTCTACTTCTACGATTTTTAAAGACTGTTCTTTTGTCTGTGGTTTTATATTATCATATCCATATATTCTTGCTATTTCTTCTACTAAATCCGCTTTCATACTTACATCTTTAGTAGCTCTAAAACTTGGAACTTTTATTGTTAATATTTTTCCATTTTGTTCAACTCCAAATTCCAATGATTTCAAAATTTCTATTATTCTGTTTTCTGAAAGTTCGATACCTATTCTACTATTAATATATTCCTTAGTAATTTGTATTTCTATTTCTGGATATTTCTTTGCATATATATCAGTCAAATTAGATACAATTCTTATTTCTTTATCATTTTCCTCTAATAATTTAATATATCTTTTTATAGCTATATCTGTTAAGAAGGGATCTAAGCTTTTTTCATAATGAGCACTTGCATCTGTTCTTAGTTTTAAATCTAGTGCACTTTTCCTTATACATACAGAATCAAAATTAGCAGATTCAAGTAATAATGAAATAGTTTTTTCAGTAATCTCAGAATTTTCTCCTCCCATAATTCCTGCAATAGAAATCGGTGTATCGTTATCCCATATCATCAAAGTTCCTTTATTAATATTTCTTAAATTTCCATCCAATGTCTTGAACTGTATATCTTTATCTGTACTTTTTACTTTTATATTATTTACTAAACTTTTATCATAAGCATGCATTGGCTGACCTAATTCTAACATTATATAATTCGTTAAATCTACCAAAAGGCTTATTGACCTCATTCCACAATAATATAATCTAATTCTTTTATTTATATCTAATTTATTATTTTTTATATTTTCAATCTCAATTGAAGAATATCTGTAACATTTTTCTGTATCTTCAACTTTTACATTTACATCCTTAAGATTATTATAATTTTCTAATTCCTCAATTTCTAATTTTTTTAATTTTCTTCCTGTAATTGCTGCAATTTCTCTTGCAATTCCATAATGTCCCCAAAGATCTGGTCTGTTTGTTAAAGATTTGTTGTCAACTTCAAATATAATATCATCTATATCTAATAATTTTTTTATATCTATTCCTACTTCTGTATTTTCATCTAAAATCATTACACCTGAATTATCTTCAGATATTCCTAATTCTTTTTCAGACAAACACATTCCATTACTTACCTGTCCTGCCATCTCCACTTTTTCTATTTTTCTTCCATCAACTATACTTCCAATTTTTGCAAATGGTACTATGTCACCAACTTGAATATTTTTTGCTCCACATAAACAGGTTATAGTTTCATTTCCTGTATCAACTTTAATTATTCTTAATTTATCTGAACCAGGATGTTTTTCTATTTTGAGGATTTTAGCAGTAATTATTCCTCCTATATTTTCTCCATGTTTTATTATTCCTTCTACTTCTGCCGTAGATAACGTAAATCTATTAATAAGTTCTTCCAAATCTATTCCGTTTAAATCAACGAAATCCTTAATCCAATTCATTGAAATATACATTTTATTTTCCTCCCTATTTTATTCCTATTTGTTTTAATACCCTTAAATCTCCAGAATTCAATAACCTCAAATCTGTAATTCCATACTTCATCATTGCCAACCTTGATAAACCTAATCCAAAAGCAAATCCAGAATACTTCTCAGAATCAATCCCTCCCATTTTCAATACTTTAGGATGTATCAGTCCACAAGGGCACAATTCAATCCATCCTGCTTGTTTACAAACCTTACAGCCTTTTCCTTCACAATACATACAACTCACATCTAATTCAAAACCAGGTTCAACGAAAGGAAAGAAACCAGGTCTTAATCTAACCCTCAAATCTTTCTTAAATATTTCTGATAATGTTGTTTTCATAAAGTAAATTAAATTAGCGACAGATATATCTTTATCTATCATCATTCCTTCTAATTGAAAAAATGTATTTTCATGTGATGCATCTAAATCTTCATTTCTAAAACATCTTCCAGGGAAAATAGCTTTTAATGGAGCCCCGTATTTTTTCATAATTCTATTCTGAGCAGCAGAAGTTTGAGTCTTTAACAATTGTCCATTCTCTAGCCAATATGTATCTTGCATATCACGTGCAGGATGATATTTAGGTACATTTACAGCTTCAAAATTATTGTATTCCGTTTCCACCTCGTTTCCATCTTCTACTGTAAATCCCATCGTTCTAAATATTTCTTCAATTTCCCTTTGGACAATTGTTATTGGATGTAACGAACCTAATTCTTCCTTTACAGGTAATGAAAAATCCACTTTTTCTTCGCTTTCTAATCTTTTATTCAATTCTTGATTTTTTAATACTTGCTTTTTTTCTTCTATTTTATTTTCTATCAACCTTTTTAAATCATTGACAGCTTTGCCTATTTTTGGTCTTTGACTTTCATCATAACTTTTTAAATTCTTCAAAATTTGGGTAAGCTCACCCTTTCTTCCCAAAATTTCGCTCTTTAATTTTTCCAAACTATTTATTTCTTCAACTTGAGAAATTTGGATTTCTACTTTTTCCTTAATTTTTTTTAATTTTTCTTCCATTATTATCTTCCTTTCTGCTTATTATATACAAAAAAGCCTTCTCGTTTATAGGACGAAAAGGCTTTTATTCCGCGGTACCACCTATATTTATTTATTATTTCGAATAAATACACTTAATAATTACTATAACGGGTTACACCGCTTATACTTACTAGTTTTTTCAGTATAAGACCTCCAAGTGAAATTTCAATTTTGAGTATAAAATAGATTTTCAGCCTAAGATCTATTTTCTCTAATTATACTATATCAAAATCTACTTTGCTTTTCAACGGTTCAAGTTATTAACATATCAATTGGATTTTACCATCTTTTCTTTTCTTTGTCAAGAAGTTTCAAAAATTTTTACGCAAAAATTTTTACGCAAAAACATATAATTCATTTTATAGATTTTTCAAATAACTAAGTAATTTATCTAAAGCTTTTTTTCTGTGATTCATAAAATTATTATCTTCATTTACATCTATTAAATATTGATCATATCCATTAGGAATAAATATACTACTAAATGGAAAGTCATTATTATCTATTTTATCATCTTTAATATCAATTTTCCCTTCTAATTTTCCCTCAAATAGTTTATATTCTAGACCATCAATCGAATATAATATTGTAGTTTTAAAATACGCAGTATTATCTGTATTTAGTATTAATCTTCTTATGCCCTCAATTCCTAATGATTTAACCACAAATTTAGTTAATGTTCCTGGAAAATTGTTATATTTATTGAAATATATTCCTGTTTCGTCAATTATAAAAGGTCCTTTTACTTTAGGTATAGCTTGTTTCATTTTGTCAATTAATATTTCTTCTTGAGATAAAGATTGTATTTCAAAAAATTTAATTGCATTGGAACTTAATCTTATATCATTTACCCTTGATTTAATAAAATTATTTGCTTCTTCAAGTTTAGAATTATTTCCTGTACAAAATTCTATTTTTTTCATAAAAATATATCCTTTCTATATTTCATTTTTTGATACAATATATATTAAATCGCCTGCATTTATCATTTTTTTCATTGCCAATTGTATTATCAATCCAGTATTCTCTTCATTATATAATATTTCTTTTGTTTCTAAATCTAAATCTAAAATAAATCCGATTTTTTCTCCTTTTTTTATTTCATCTCCAACTTTCTTTTCTGGAAAAAATAACCCACTCTTCTGTGCTACATATCTATTTACATCACCGATTACAACATAATTTTTTTTATCTATCTTTTCTTCTTGATTACTTATTTTTAAATATCTTAGAACGTTAATTAATGATTTCACTACTCTTTCTTCTTTTATATTATCATAAATAGTATCACTTGATAACTCAATCACAAATCCTGGAATATTTTTTCTTTCATTTAAAAATCCATACATTGAATGCACGTACTTAGAACTTAGTGTTGTAACAATATCAGGATTGAAAACTGTCAGCATTTCACTTGATATTTTTTTAATATTTTCACTATTATTTTCCACTATAATTCCTTGTAATAAACTATGAAGACTCCATTCATGAATATCAATATAATAATCACATGATAGAATTTCATTAAGTATACATCTACAAATTCTTTCAGTAATTGTCCCATTATTATTTCCTGGAACAACCCTATTCATATCTTGTATATCTTTTGGTGAACATCTACTATTAAAGAATGCTGCTATCGGATTAGATATTAATATTATCTTCACATATCCATTTAATTTATTATCTTTAATATTTTGGAGCATATTTCTTATAATGTATAAACTGGATGTCTCATTTCCATGAATACAACAGGTAATTGCTAAACTCTTTTTTAAATTCTTTTTACCTATTTCTATAATTGGTATCTTAGCTTCTATAATTCCTAAATCAATATTTATATACTTAAATTTTTTATTCATATTAAATTTCCTTTCACTTTAATTTCCTTTCACTTTAATTTCCAACAATAAGAATCTTCCCCATATAAGTTTCCCTTATACAAAGCTCTTACTCTACATCCGCCACAATATTTATTATACTCGCATTTATTACAAACATCGAAATTCCTTTCTCTAATCTTTTTAAAAATTTCACTATTATC
Organism: uncultured Clostridia bacterium; assembly: GCA_944386755.1. Taxonomy (GTDB): domain Bacteria; phylum Bacillota; class Clostridia; order TANB77; family CAG-508; genus CAG-269. The sequence continues at coordinate 31,246 of CALXCF010000013.1, forward strand.
CCAAATATCTTTAAAGTTATTCTTTTTTAAATTTCCACAAACAGTATCAACACAAAATGAACATGGGACTATATCTCCATTTTCTAATATTGCACATGTAGTAATTCCTGCTGGGCAACCTACATTTAATATATTTGGATTTTTTTTTGAATGGTAATATTCTAATCCTACTTGCATTAGAAACCCCATTTCTCCTTTTATTTCCATTTTACCGCTATATTTATTTCTTTTTTGTTTCCATATTTCTATGTATTTTGACAAAAATTTATCTTCTACTAAATTCATATTTTCTTTGGCATTTCCAATTGGTAACATTGCATTAGTTTTATGTGCTTTAGCACCAATTTTATATGCAAAATCAATTATATTTGAATATTCTTCAACAGTTTGATTAGATATAACTGTAACCAACATAATAGGAATGTTATATTTCTTTAACAATTCGATTCCATTTAATGTTTTCTTAAAGCAACCTTTTACATTTCTAATTTTATCATGTATTTCTTCATTACAACCATCAAGTGAAACCTGTACACCTTTAATCTGATTTTCCACCATTCTTTTTGCTATTTCATCTGTTATCAATACTGCATTTGTTGAAACAGTGACTCTTATTCCGAGTTTATTCATATATTCTACTACGTCAAAAAAATATGGATATAAAAGAGGTTCTCCTCCACTAATATTAATTCCAAAAACCTTATTTTCTCTTAATTGTTTTATTATATTAAAAGCCGTCTCTTTGCTCATATTTAATTTAGATTCTCCACTTTTAGAATGGCAATGTAAACATCTCAAATTACACGCATTTGTAAATTTCATAGTAACATTAATTGGTGCAGAAATATAATTGTTTTTCATATAATTCCCTCTCTTTTCAATACATTTATTATTTCATCATTATTATAATCTATAGTATTATTATTATAATCTATACTATTCGCTACATTCTTATTAAAAATTAATAATTTTTTAGTTTTAGGTGATAACATTAATAAATCGCCCATTTCTTCTCTAAAGATCACGTCTTTATTTATTTTATATAACATGTTGGATCCTCCCCTCTAATACTCTTAGTTTTCGCATAAGCAGATGCCCTACAACCTCCTTGACAATTAAATTTATACTCACAATTTTTGCACTTTCCCTCTAATTCATTTATATTTCTAAAGTCATTTAATATATTTGATTCTTTCCAAATTTTTAATAAAGAGTTCTCTTTTATATTTCCACAGATTAACTCTTTATAATTCAGAAAAGAACATGGATAAACATTTCCATTAACATCAATAGATATTGTTGATCTCCCTGCTGAACATCCATATAATCCATCTTTTAGCCAAGGAATCTTTTTTATACTATAGTTATCCATCATATTTTCATCTATTCTTACAGGAATTTTAAATTGTTTTCTTCTATTTCTTAATTCATTAACAAAATTTTCAAATTCTTTAGGAGTAATTTGTAAAATCTCTTTATTTTCTTCTCCTCTTCCATCCTCTATAAACTTCATAATTCTATATGAATCTACATTTAAATTATCAGCAATTTTAATAATATTAAATATTTTATCATAATTATACTTGCATAACACAGTTGATATAGAAGTATTAAACTTTTCTTTCACCTTTCTTATGTTAGATATAACTCTTTCAAAATAGTCTGCTCCTCTAATTTTTAAATATGTATTGGGAGAATCTCCATCAAGACTTATCTGTATAAATTTTAATCCTGCTTTATATAACCTATCAATAACTTCATCTGTAAACAATATTCCATTAGATACTAATTCTATTTCTACACCTTTTGATATAGAATATTCTATTACTTTTTCAATACTTTTATATAATAATGGTTCTCCTCCACCAATAGCCAAAAATTCACATCCATAGTTAGATAACTCATCTATCAATTTATAAATTGTATTAATATCTAAAAAGTTAGGCTTTCCACCTCCAGCTGATGTATAACAATGTTTACAATTTAAATTACATTGTTCTGTTATTTCTAATGAAACAAATCTAGGAAATATAAGACTATTTTCAATCTTATAATCAACCTCTATTACTTTTCCATACTGATTTGTGTCTTTGTTTACTATTATCTTTTTACTCAAAGCACTTTTTATAAAATTTGAAACTCTTTCTTCATTAAGGTTCAACTCATGGGCAATTTCTTCTATACTTTTTCCTGTGCATCTTTTTAATATTTCAAAATTATCTAAAGATACATTGTATCTTTTTCCATTTCTTAATAAAATAATAGCCCCAAAATTTTCCTTTCTAATTATTGCGTTATCTTTTATATAAAAAACTTCTTTTTTCAAATTTCAAATCCTCCATATATAATCAATTTAAAAAATCTCTTAGCTTAACTTCTTTATATTTTTCCTTTTCTATCTTTGAAACATTTTTTTCTATATTTTGCAATAGCTTTTTTATATTTTTTTCTTTATCTTGTAAATAGTCATTCCAAATAGTTAGATTTTCTGAAGCTGTATATACCGCTTTATAATGCAAGTCACTTAGTTCTCCAGAAAAAAAATTTGAAAAGTATTTTTCTCCAGTTAATCTTTTTCTGATTTCGCACTCTGCTACAAGAAATGCTATTGTTTCATCTGTTATTCTCGAAATAATATTTCTTTTTCTGTATTTATATATTAATATGTGTGTAATTTCATGACAAATAGTAACTAAATTAAAATATTTATATTCTTTTTTATAACCAAATAAAATTTCTTTTGTTTCACAATTACACGCTCCTACAGGAACTTCTTTTGGAAATATGTATATTTTTATTATATAATTATTATCCAAGCCAGGCAATATCTCATTTAATATATTAATTAGTTCTTCTTCTTTTTCATTCCATTCTTTCTCAATAGATTTTTTATTTTCAGTTGCTTTTCTAATAATCTCATCCTTAGAATAATTATTCAAATCAATTTGCCTCATTTTAGCTACTTCTTGAATTTTGTTAAAATCAACTTTATATTCTATTTTCATAGTCAATCACTCACTTTTATTTTTCCAATATAATACAATACTTTTGTTTTTTTACCATTTTCATCTTCAATTTCATAATTTTTAATTTTTTCTGTTCTGAAATATCTCTCTAATTCTATTAATGGTATATTTATATTTATTATATGAAACTCTCCAGTTTTTGATAAAATATGTTTACATTTTATTAAAAATTTATTTAAACTGTCTCCATTAAAATAATGTATTCCCATTGAACAAATTAATATATCATATTTCATTTTTTTAAAGTTTGCTTGTAAAAAATCCGAAATAATAAATTTACAATCTTTAAATCTACTATCTTTCTTTGCAATATTTAACATATTTTTTGAAACATCAAGTAATGTAATATTTTGATATCCACCGTCTATCACTTTCTTCATTTCTATGCCACTACCTGAACAAATAGATAATATCGGTATTTGTTTTGGTAAGTTATTTTTATTTAAATTATTTACTATAAAATCTCCTATAATTTTATGACTTTGCATTTTTTTATTATATATTTCACATATTTCATTATAAAAGATACTAACTTCTTCATTTGAAGCGTCTTCTACTAAATAATAATTATCTATAAAAGATGTATAGAAAAATCTACCACTTGTGGTATTTACCTTTAAAAATTTAATTTTTTCTTTCTTATCTAAAATTTTTATCCACGCTGGTCTACTATTCACTTCTATTTTATCATATTCAAAATTCAATAATCCTCTGTTAGTAGTATAATATTCACTAATTTCTATCATTCTTTACCTCTTCTAAAAATTTTTATCAGTTAGATATTCAACTTCATCTTTCAATCCTAGTTCTCTGAAAACTTTAAGTCTCCTCTTACACTCACTACATGTTCCATCAGCAATATCACTATCCGAAACACAAGTTCTTGTTTTGCTTAATGGAATCTTTTTTTCTTTTGCCCATAAAATCAAGTCCTTTTTAAATATAACTTTATCTGTTAATTCTAAATCTATTAAAGGAGAAGTAATTTGCCAATTCCAATCTCCTAAATTTATACATACATTTAATGTTTGACTTCTTAATGATAATATACTTAATTCAGGACATGTAGTATCGTCTCCAACAGAACCTGTTAATATTGTTCTTACACTTTCATTATATTTTGAATTTACGTATGTAGCATACATAACCGCATAATTTTGCAACGTAGAATTTCTTAAAGGATGTCCTATTGCTTTCATTCTTTCTTTTGGGAAATCATTTTTCAATTGCTTTGCAGGTATATCTTCGTCATTTAATATGAATAAATCTTTTACCCTATCACCATATTTTTCTTTATAAAAATTTATATAATATTGTGTAGATTCAAGTTCTTTTTTCTCAGCTCTTGCCCCTCTTTTTATAAATAGAGGATATACATTTACTCCGAATTTTTCTATTATATATGATAAAGTTATTACCGAATCTAATCCCCCAGAAATTAATAATACAATAGAATCATTTTTATCTATATTTACAATAAATCCTCTTTCTTTTAATAAAATCTGTTCTATTTTTTTCTTATTATAATCAAAATTCCTCTGATTATTTTTAACAATTTTTAAAATTTCTGTTTCATTTTGTTTATTTATTAAATCATTCATTTATTATTTGCTTTCCTTTCTCTAAATCTTTTTCATAAATATGAGCTGACATTATATATAAATTTAATTCTGTATTTTCAACATTTAATGTTCTAGCCATATCATTTAATATTAATGTTAAACAGGTTGCATCGGCATACATTTTTTTACAAATATCTTGACTTCTAAAAAAAGTGTTAAGAATTATAGTATTATCTCTAACCTTAAAATCTAATACATTTATACAAGGCGAATGTTTCTTATCTCCTTTTGGATTATTCAAACATATAGTAGCTGATTTTGATTCGATATTTTTTAGCAACTTTTCTTTAACACTTTCGAGCTGATTTATACCATCATAATTTTTCAATCTTTGTCCATAACTATATCCCCAATTCAATACATTTTCATTCGAAAAAAAGTTTTTTTTCATCCATTCAATCATAGATAAATCTCCAAATTTTTTTATAAAACTATCATTTTCATCTGGATTCTCTATTCTTATATGAAGTCCGAGAATTTCATATAGTTTATCTTCTCCATCATGTATAACTTGCCCTTTTTCATTTATCAACTTTATAGATTCTTTCCAAGCTTTTCCAATCGAATTTCCTTTAATATAATAATTTTCCATATTTTTCAACTTCCTTTCTTATTATGTAATGAATTATCAGCTAACCTATATAACTTCTCATATTTTTTTATTTTAGGTAAAGTAACAGATTTATCACCATTATAAATTCCATTATATCCATTCTTTGCTTGTCCAGATAATGGTACAATGCATATTTTTATTACTTCTGTTCCATAATCAATAATTCCATCTTTAATATTAGTACATTTTAATTTCAAATTATTTTTAGATAAATTTACAAGTTCTAAAGTTAGTTTTATTGGATTTTTATATCCACAGCCTGCATTTACAAACCCTAATCCAGCATGATAAATCCCCCATCTAGCCAAAGTAGTTGTATTATATAATCGAATAATATGAGCATCATCTGCTCCCAAATATTCAAAGGTTTCAGTCAATACAAATTCACCTGGTTTTAATATTATTTCATCTTGATTTTCAAATAGTTCAAAATATTTACTAGTATCACTAACCTCATTAATATCAATAAATTCATCACTTCTTCTATTTTTATAATATTTATTTCCTAAATGACAATAATAACAATTAGGTCCTTGAAAATCATCAAAATATGGATCAATTGTAATATTATTTTTTTCTATTAATTTTTTTGTCTCTATATCATTCGCTACTGACATCTTAATCCTCCTTATCTTTATTTATAAGATTTAAAATTTTTTTCTTTATATCTTCTATACTATCAACCACTAAAAGTTTTTCACCATAATTTATATTCATATCTTTCAAATGTTTATATATATTAATATACTCTTTAGTCATTCCTCCCGAAAAACTTACACAGATTATTTTTTTAGCAAAGAAAGTAGCCAAAAATAATTCACTCATCGTTCCCCTTCCTCCATCAATGCTAATAACTATATCTGCCGTATGAATAACATCTAAGGATCTTCTAAAGAACACTTCATTAATTGCATATTTCTCTTTTAAAAATTTTAATTCACTAAAACCATCACTCGGAAAATTAAAATTATTAATATGTTCTTCTAAATTTCTCCCTGGAGAATATCCTATAACTTCTCCACCATTTTTAAGAGAACCTTTTGCTACATAATAAGATATACCAGGACATGCTCCTGTTATTGTGATTAATTTATTTGCCGAAATCCATTCTCCTAATTCATAACATTTATTTATTAAGTCATCATCAATGTTTCCGAACGCAGTTCCTATAATTGCAATTTTTTTTATCATAGTAACCATCCTTTTTAACACAAATGGGAATATATATAAAATTATATATATTCCCATTAAATAAATCTTTTGTTAATCACCACAAGCAGAAAATGCCCATGCATCTGATTCATAGTATTCTTCAATTTCTTCATTTTTATTCATAGTTTTATCCTCCTTTCGAATGTTTTTATGTAAATAAATTACATTTAACCAATCTATAAATATCTGATAATACGATATTTATTAACAGTTTCAAACTTCGATGTATAAAGGGATAATTAATTAAGTTCTATTTATTATATTACATCTCATTATTTTTGATGATATTATATACCTTCATTTTATTAATGTCAATATAAATATCAAATTTTCCTGTAAGTTTTTGTAATTTTATTGTAATTTTTTATCTTTCAGAATCTTCATCTTTAAAAGTTTCTTGCATTCCTTTTAAGTTTTCTTTTTTTCTTTCAATTTGCTCTAATATTCTTTTCTCCGCATCTGTATAATCTCCATGATGCCCTACTTGAATTTGACGAGGATCTCCATTTGCTAAATTAATTGATGATATCATCATTTTAGCCTTATAGCCTAAGCATTTAGGATTATTATAATCGTCCTCTGTTATTCCAAGATAATTTGTTCCATCAATTTCTGGAATAACTCTAACATAAAAGTAATTTCTATGAGATGTTTCTGCTTCCGGATATCTTTTACCTTGTCGTTCATATTCTTTTTTATTTTTTGCTATTCTTTTTTCTATTCTCTTTTCTCCTCTTTCTATATCCTGTTCACTATAATACATAGCCAAAATTTCGCTTTCGCTTATTCTATTACTTCTTTTTCTTGTACCATCTTTTCCTTCTAAATGAACTTCTGCACTTTTTCTAATCCTATCTCTAAAATTTTTTGAACTTTCCTTTCCCATTTTTAGGACTTCCTTTCTTTTATTTAATATTTTAGATCTGTCCCTTTCGTTTCAAAATGAAACATTTTGGCACGTCCCTATTTTAACTTTTCTTTAATTTTCACTAGTGTATTCAAAGCATCAATTGGTGTTAATTCATTCAAATTAATTTTATCCACCTCATGGGCAATCTCTGCTAGTTTGTAATTATATAAATCAAACTGTCCTTCAACTTGCTTTTTATCTTGTTTTTCCTGTTTCTTTCCTGTTAAAATATTTTTTCTTTCTAATGAACGTAATATTTCATTAGCCTTTTGTGTAACAGCTTTTGGGACACCTGCTAATCTTGCAACATGTATTCCATAGCTTTCATCTGTTCCTCCTCTTACAATCTTTCTTAAAAAGATTATATCTTCTCCTTTTTCCTTTACTGCGATAGAATAGTTTTTAACACCATCTAGTTTTTCCTCTAGTTCAGTTAATTCATGATAGTGTGTTGCAAATAATGTTTTAGCCCCACATTTTTCTTTGTCTGCTATATATTCTGCAACAGCCCATGCAATTGAAAGTCCATCATATGTAGAAGTTCCTCTTCCTATTTCATCTAATATTACTAAACTATTTTTAGTTGCTTCTTTAAGTATTGTTGCAACTTCCATCATCTCAACCATAAATGTACTTTGTCCCATACTCAAATCATCTGATGCTCCAACTCTTGTAAAGATTTTATCAACTACTCCAATTTTTGCTGAAGTTGCTGGTACAAAACTTCCTACTTGTGCCATTAATGTAATTAATGCTACTTGTCTCATATATGTTGATTTTCCCGCCATATTAGGTCCAGTTATTACTGCTAATCTATTGTCTCCTTCATCAAGATATGTATCATTTTCAACAAATCCACCTGCTCCTAATATTTTTTCAATTACTGGATGTCTTCCTTCTTTTATATCTATTGTGCCATATGAATTCACTTCAGGCATACAATAATTCATATCTTCTGCAACTTGTGCAAAGGATGCTAGAACATCTAATGTTGCAACAACTTCACTTGTCTTTTGTAACCTTCTAATATTTTTTGCTATCTCTTCTCTAATCTTCGTAAATGCTTCATACTCTAAACTGGTAACTTTTTCTTCTGCACCTAAAATTTGATTTTCCAAATTCTTTAATTCTTCTGTAATATATCTTTCAGCATTTGTTAATGTTTGTTTACGAATATATCTTTCTGGCACTTGACTTAAGTTTGATTTTGTTACTTCAATAAAATATCCAAATACTTTATTAAATCCAACTTTTAGATTTTTTATTCCTGTTTTTTCTTTTTCATCTGCTTCTAACTGAATTAACCAATTCTTCCCTTCAGTCTGTGCAGTTTTCAATTTATCAATTTCTTCATCATATCCAAGTTTAATAATTCCACCATCTGTAATACTCATAGGTGGCTCTTCAACAATAGCCTTATCTATTAGTTGATACATATCCTGTAACTCATCTAAATTCTCATATAAATCTTGTAACATTTCAGATTTACATTTACTTAATACCTGCTTTACTTCTGGTAATTTATATAGCGAATTTTTCAATGTAATCATATCTCTTGCATTAGCATTTCCATAAGCCATTTTTCCAGATAATCTTTCAATATCATAAACCTTTTTTAAATTGTCTATTATATCTCCTCTTAAAATAACGTCATCTTTTAGCTCTTTTACTGCATTTAACCTTCTATTTATTTCTGTAACATCAATTAATGGGTCACTTAGCCATCTTCTAAGCATTCTTCCTCCCATTGAAGTTGCTGTTTTATCTAAAACCCATAAAAGTGTACCTTTTTTAGATTTATCTCTCATCTTTTCAGTAATTTCAAGATTTCTTCTTGCATTTATATCTAATGCCATATATCTTGATAGTTTATATATTTTAATTTTATTAATATGGTCTAAACTTGTTTTTTGAGTTTGCTCTATATACTCTATTAAAGCATTTATAGAAGGAACTGCTAAAGTATATTGTTCTAAATCCTCTATTTTTTTATTTTTATTATCTAAGATATTAAATCTTAAAGATAATATGTCAATATCATATTTAAAAAATTCATCTTTAAAATGTGTAATATATATATTCTCAAATCTTTCCTTTATTTTGTTTATTTCATCAGTACAATCTCCCATCATTGTATTAATTACTAACTCTGATGGAGTATATCTCGCAATCTCATCTAACAACATTGGGAAATTATAGTTATCTTTGATTTCCGCTGAATAAAACTCTCCTGTTGATATATCACATACACTAATTCCATAATAAATACCAGATTTAAAAATAGACATTATATAATTATTTTTTCTTTCTTCTAGCATATTACTCTCTACAATAGTTCCTGGAGTTACGACTCTAATAACTCCTCTTTTTACAATACCTTTTGTCTTTTTAGGGTCTTCTAACTGTTCACAAATTGCAACTTTATATCCTTTAGCTACTAATTTTGCAATATACATTTCTGCTGCATGATGTGGAACTCCTGCCATTGGAGCCCTTTCTTCTTGTCCGCAATCTTTTCCTGTTAAAGTTATTTCTAGCTCTCTTGCAGCAAGTATTGCATCATCAAAAAACATTTCATAAAAGTCACCTAAACGGTAGAATAATATGCAATCTTTATATTGTTCTTTTGTTTCAAGATATCTTTGCATCATAGGTGAAAATTCGTTTTTTTCTGCCATTAATTTCTTCATTCCTTTCTCTGGTCGGTTTGGTCAGTTTGGGGACAGGTTCGTACTGACCATTTTTGGTCACTTTAGGGACGCCACTTTTTTAATAGTTAAGTAAATACACCCTTTATCCAGAATTACAATTATTTTTCAATGTTTCTAAGTTTTTCTTTAAACTCTAGTATACTCTCCCCATTATATTCTGGTAAATTATCATATTTTTTTAAAATTTCATCTTGTACTTCTTTTTTATCTACCATAAACTTTACATTTCCTAAATTTGAAACATCTTCTAAACTTAATTTTTTTGTACCTTTATATTCTTCTAAATATTTCAATCTTGAATATATAACATTTACAGTTTGACTTAATAACTCACTTTGTTTTTTTAGTACATATTCAAATAAATTAACAATACTATTATCAACTTCAACTGCATAATTTGATAACACTGTTGAATATATCTCTAAATCAAGCATATTTATATTAAATATTTTTGGATTAGCTTTAATTAGCTTGTTTGTTTCCTCTTGTGTCATAAAATAATATGAATCTAACTTTTCACATATTGCTTTGATTTTTTTATTTACATTAAGATTAATCATATTTCTGTTTTTCATAATCATATTAAGTACGTCATTTTTATATATTACTTCTTGTGTTTCTTCTAGTCCTTTATTTCTAGATTGAAAAAACTTAAATATCTCTGTTAATTGTTCAATAAATTTTTGTTTTGATATGTCATGTCCTTTTGTTGCTACTTTTAAATATATATCAGCTATGTCTTTTACGTCTATTCCTAATTTTACAATTGTTTTTACATTTTCTTCTTTAACTTCATTTGTATTCATAATTTATTCTTCTCCTTTTAATTATTTTCTATCTTAGAATAAAATTTTTCATTCATTAAAACTACTTGTATTTGTTTTTTTGAAAAGCCATGTTTTCCCATAATTTCTATTTTTTCCATTAGACTAGGCATTGTTTCTAAAAAAATTTTTATGTTATTGTATATTATTGGATAAATTATATAATTTTCTTTCTTTAGATAATCTAATTTTTCAATTATAAACATTTTATTTTGTATTAAAAAATTAATTATATTTTCATTATATCTTTCTTTCAATTCAAATATTTGTTCATCTTTTATCCCATATTTTTTCAGATACTTCACTTTTATCTTTCTCCTTTTCGAATCAAATCTTTGCTATTCATTAACTTTATATTTTCAATTTCATCTAAAACTTCTTCCATATCAACATTTAGAATATTTGCTACTCTTTCGGTTGCTTCACTTATGGATTGACCTTCTTCTAAGCACATCGATATAATCTCTAATATATCTTTCTGATATCCATTTATATTCCAATTACTTAAATCAAGTTCCCCGTTTTCCCTTGACTCACTATCAGAACTATTAGAAACATTAAATTTTTCTCTTTCTGCAAAGTCAACTAGAAATTCATTTTTATTAAAATTCCTTTTCAAATACTTAAATACCTTTGAATAGATAAATCTACTTACTATTTCTTTATTGTTTTCAAAGTTATATGTGATATCTCCACACTTAGTAATTATAATTTCTAATGCTTGACTTTCAAGTTCAGAAACATCTTGAATTCTATACTTGTAATAAAAATTCTTCGCAACTTTTTTAGAAAGTTCTATTAGAAATTCACTATTTGATTCTATATACCTATTTTCTATAGGAATACTTTTTCCTAAATATATCCTACCTTTTTGTTTAAAGGTTTCTGTATATAATTTTATATAGTCTTCTTTTACTGTACTCCTAAAAAAGCCATCAATGCTGATACCTTTTTCTATGCAAATTTGAATTACTTCTTCTCTACTCATTATTTTATCATAAAAACCTTTTAATTGCATATATCTTTTCAAAAATTGACTTCCCTCAGAAAATATTTCATTGACTTCATTTATATTGCTTTGTAAAAGAAACCCTATATTATTTTTTATATTCTCTATTGAAATTTCATTTTCGTTTAATACTTTAAATATTTTTTCTATTTCTTCTGCTTTTCCTCTAGCTAATACTGATAAACATTTTTCTGTTACTTTTTTTGATATTTCATTTTCATCTAATACTTTAAATATTTTTTCTATTTCTTCTGCTTTTCCTTTAGCTAATACATATAAGGAATTTTCTATTATTTTCTTTGAGATACCATTTTCATTTAATACTTTAAATATTTTTTCTATTTCTTCTGCTTTTCCTTGAGCTAACACATATAAGCAATTTTCTATTATTCTCTTTGAAATACCATTTTCATTTAATACTTTAAATATTTTTTCTATTTCTTCTGCTTTTCCTCTAGCTAATACTGATAAGCAATTTTCTATTGCTTCCCTTGAAATGTCATTTTCATCTAATATTTTAAATATTTTTTCTATTTCTTCTGCTTTTCCCATAGCTAATACCGATAAACATTTTTCTGTTACTTTTTTTAATATTTCATTTTCATCTAATATTTTAAATATTTTTTCTATTTCTTCTGCTTTTCCTTTAGCTAATACATATAAGCAATTTTCTACTGTTTTTTTTGATATTTCATTTTCATTTAATACTTTAAATATTTTTTCTATTTCTCCTGCTTTTCCTCTAGCTAATACTGATAAACAGTTTTCTATTGCTTTCTTTGAAATACCATTTTCATTTAATACTTTA
>CALXCF010000014.1 GCA_944386755.1 uncultured Clostridia bacterium
TGCATCTGAGTGCATTCTTCCCATAGTATCTGTCATACCATATGAAGCAGGACCTGCTGCCATATTGTCTGGGTGTAGAGTTCTTCCTGTTCCTCCACCTGATGCAACTGAGAAGTATTTTTTACCTTCAGCTAATCTTTCTTTTTTGTATGTTCCTGCTACTGGGTGTTGGAATCTTGTTGGGTTTGTTGAGTTACCTGTGATAGATACATCAACATCTTCCATCCACATGATTGCTACACCTTCTCTAACATCATTTGCTCCATAGCATCTAACTTTTGCTCTTTCTCCGTCTGAGTATGGTATTTCTTCTACAACTTTTACTTTTCCTGTAAAGAAATCAAATTCTGTTTTTACATATGTAAATCCATTAATTCTTGAAATTACTTGTGCAGCATCTTTTCCTAATCCATTTAATATAACTCTTAATGGTTCTTTTCTTACTTTGTTTGCTGATTTTGCAATTCCGATTGCTCCTTCAGCTGCTGCGAAACTTTCATGTCCTGCTAAGAATGCAAAACATTTTGTATCTTCTGATAATAGCATTGAAGCTAGGTTTCCATGTCCTAATCCTACTTTTCTATCATCTGCAACTGATCCTGGTATACAAAATGCTTGTAATCCTTCTCCAATTGCTTTTGCTGCATCTGCTGCTTTTGTGCATCCTTTTTTGATTGCTATTGCTGCTCCTAGAGTATATGCCCATGCTGCATTTTCAAAGCATATTGGTTGTACTCCTTTTACTATTTCATATGGATTAAATCCTTTGTCTGTACATATTTTTAATGCGTCTTCAAAATCTTTTATTCCGTATTTTTCCATTACTGGTTTTATTTGGTCTATTCTTCTTTCATAACTTTCAAATGTTACTGCCATTTTTATTCCTCCTTATTAACATTTCTTGCCATGTTTATATGGTCTTGTTTCATTTCTCCCTTTTCATTCTTTTTACCCAAAATTAAGTAAAATTAGTGAGATGTGCATTTTTCATAAAATAGACAAACTGAAGGTGTACTTTTGTACATCGAAGTTTGGATATTTTATGGAAAATGTGCAGATTGCTGATTTTAATTAATTTTGTCTTGGGTCAATTTTCTTAACCGCCTCATCAAATCTACCATATGTACCAGAAGCCTTTTCAATAGCCTCCATTGGATCCATACCTTTTTTGATATTGTCCATCATTTTTCCCATATGAACATATTTATATCCAATAATTTGGTCATCTTTGTCTAATCCAAGTTCTACTATGTATCCTTCTGTTAATTGTAAATATCTTGGTCCTTTTAATGTACTTGAATAGATTGTTCCAACTTGTGATGTATGTCCTTTTCCTAAATCTTCAAGTCCTGCTCCTACTGGAAGTCCTCCTTCTGAGAAAGCTGTTTGTGTTCTTCCATATACTATTTGTAAGAATAATTCTCTCATTGCTGTGTTTATAGCATCACATACTAAGTCTGTGTTTAATGCTTCTAATATTGTTTTTCCTGTTAAAATTTCTCCTGCCATGGCAGCTGAATGTGTCATTCCTGAACATCCTATTGTTTCAATTAATGCTTCTTGGATAACTCCATCTTTAACATTTAAAGTTAATTTACATGCTCCTTGTTGTGGTGCACACCATCCAATACCATGTGTTAATCCTGATATATCTTTTATTTCTTTTGCTTTTACCCATTTTCCTTCTTCTGGAATTGGCGCTGGTCCATGATTAACTCCTTTTGCGACTGTACACATTTCTTCTAATTCCTTTGAATAAATCATCTTTTTTTGCTCCTTTCATTGTTTCATTTTATTGTATTTTTTACTTTAGATAAAAAAGAAATTAAAATAAAATTTAGTTTTTTTATCTAAATTTAATAACATTTTAAATTTTTTAATTTGTTAATTTAAATTTGAGTGTGAGAATTTATAATGTTTTTGCTTTATATCAAACATTATTTAGAGGTCCGTCCCTAAGTCCCTGTTTTTAGGGATTTTTAGGACCGTCCCCTAATCCCCTTTTTCTAGTATTTGGTTTTTACTTGTTTTTTTGTTTTTTGTTGAAACATATTCTACATTTTGTGTTGGTTCCATATCTTCATATTCGTCTTTGCTGTATCCAATTCTGTTTTCTATGTCTTGTATATATATTCCTGATTCATAGTGTTCTTTTCTAGTTAATACTTTTGCTCCTAATAGGTATCTTTTTAATATTTCTCTGTCTTCCTTGCTCACTTGGTCTGGTCCTATTTTTAAGTTTTCATATCTCCATATCACATGTCTTTCATAACTATTAAAGTCACTATGACTAAAGTCTGTATAGTCATATTCAACTTTGAATTGGATTCCATGAATTGTCATGGTCAGATTTGTCCATAGTTCTTCTCTTTCAGACCTTTTAAATTCGTTTCTTAGTTCTTTTATTTTGTTAAATAATATAGATACTAATGTTACATATTGATTTTCGTCTAAATTGAATTTTGCTGGTATTTCATAGACATTTACTGGCTTCTTCTTTAATATTCCTTTTGGGATATAGTAGAAGAATAGCTCTCCTGTTTTTCCATCTTTATCTGGCTTGTCTAATACTGAACTATATAGGTACAAATCTTCCCACTTTTCTGGAATCATATAAAATAATTTTCTTTGTATATCTTCATATATTTCTTTTATCTTTCTTGTGTGATTTAACATATCCCTTTTATTCCTTATCTAATAAACTTTCTCCAGTCATTTCTTCTGGTTTTTCTAAATTCATTAAATCAAGCATTGTTGGTGCTAAATCTGCTAGTTTTCCACCTGATTTTAATTTTAAATCTTTATTTGGTGTTACTAATATTATTGGTACTGGGTTTGTTGTATGTGCAGTATGTGGCTCTCCTGTTTTATAATCTATCATTTGCTCTGCATTTCCATGGTCTGCTGTTATGATTAGATTTCCTTGTTTTTCTTCTACTAGGCTAACTACTTTTCCTACACATTCATCAACTGCTTCAACTGCTTTTATTGCTGCTTCTAAACTTCCTGTATGCCCTACCATGTCTGTATTTGCATAATTTAATATTATACTATCATATTTATCTGATTTGATTGCTTCTAATACTTTGTCTGTTACTTCATATGCACTCATTTCTGGTTTTTGGTCATATGTTTCTACTTTTGGTGATGGTACTAATATTCTGTCTTCTCCTGGATATTGTTTTTCTTCTCCACCATTAAAGAAGAATGTAACATGTGCATATTTTTCTGTTTCAGCTATTCTTAATTGTGTATATCCTAGTTTACTTATATATTCTCCAAATGTGTTGTGTAGTGGTTCTTTCTTGAATGCGATGTGTACATTTGGCATTGTTTCATCATAATTTGTGAAACATACAAAGTATAAATCTAAATCTTTTTTAGTTTCAAATTCGTTGAATTCTGGGTCTACTAATGTTCTTGTAATTTCTCTTGCTCTATCTGGTCTGAAGTTAAAGAATATTACACTATCATGTTTTCCTATTGTTGCTACTGGTTCTTCACCATTGCAAATTACTGTTGGTTCAACAAATTCATCAAATACTTCTTTTTGATAAGAATCTTCTATTGCTTTTACTGTGCTTCCTGCTTTATTTCCTTCTCCATTTACCATTGCATTATAGCATTTTTGGATTCTTTGCCATCTTTTATCTCTATCCATAGCATAGAATCTTCCTGAAATACTTGCTATTTTTCCAACTTGTTTTTCTTCCATTTTTTCTTGTAATTTAACTATATATCCTTCTGCTGATGCTGGTGGTGTGTCTCTTCCATCTAAGAAGCAATGTACATATACATCTTCAAAATCTCTTCTTTTTGCCATTTCTAATAAACCATATAAATGTCTGTTGTGGCTATGAACTCCACCATCTGATACTAAACCTAAGATGTGCAATTTTGAATTGTATTTTTTACAATTTTCAATTGCTGCTATAAATTCAGGATTTGAAAAGAAATCTCCATCCTCTATTGATTTTGTTATCCTTGTTAATTCTTGATATACAATTCTTCCTGCTCCTATGTTTGTGTGTCCTACTTCTGAATTCCCCATTTGTCCTTCTGGTAGTCCTACTGCTAGTCCACTTGTGTATATATCTGTATTTGGATATTTTTTCATTAGTTTATCAATATTAGGTGTGTTTGCTAATTTTATTGCATTTCCATCTTTGTTTTGATTATCTCCAAAACCATCTAATATCATTAACATTGTTAGTTTATCTTTCATTTCTTTTATCCTTCCTTTTCTTTTTTATTTTATCTTTCATCATTTAGTAGAGGTAATTCTTTCACCTTTTCTCCTTCTTGTGTTGATACTATATTTTTTTCTATCGAGTAAGCCTGATGAACAATATCTTTATCAAAATTATATGTTGTTGGATTACTAATATCTATTCCTTGATATTGTTTCATATTTTTTAAGTTTCTCATGAATTCATTCATAACTTCGTTTGCTTTTCTCATTTTTACCTCCATAACAAAAGATGCTGATTATTTTTCAAATTCAATTATCTTTTGAAACTCTTCAACCTTTAGGCTCGCCCCTCCAACAAGAGCTCCATCAATATCAGACATAGAAAATAACTCCTTAGCATTTGAACTCTTAACACTTCCGCCATATTGTATTATAACTCCATCAGCCACATTTTGTCCATAGATTTCAGCAATTTTCTTTCTAATAGCCTTAACTGCATCATTAGCATCTTCCTTTGTTGCTGTTTTTCCTGTTCCAATTGCCCAAATAGGTTCATATGCAATAATAGTATTTTCAACCTGCTCATTAGTTAAGCCTTCTAGTGCTAGTTTAGTTTGGTTTGTAATTATTTCTTCTACTTTTCCTGCTTCTCTTTGCTCTAGAGTTTCACCAACACATACAATTGGTTTTAATCCATTTTCAAAAGCTGCTTTTACTTTTTTATTAACTGTTTCATCTGTTTCATTAAAATATTGTCTTCTTTCTGAATGTCCTATAATAACATATTCAACATTAATAGATTTTAACATTTTTCCTGAAACTTCTCCTGTATATGCTCCGCTTTCTGCAAAGTGCATATTTTGAGCTCCAATTTTAATATTTGTGTTTTGTGCTGTTAATAGGGCATAAAATAAGTCTGTATATGGCACACATAAAATAACTTCATGTTCTGTGTCTTTTACTAATGGTGCTAAATCTTCAATAAATTGAATTGTTTCGTTTGGAAGCATGTTCATCTTCCAGTTTCCTGCAATTACTTTTCTTCTCATACTTTTCTCCTTTCTTTTCTTTTTTCTTTTAGAATTTCTAATATTTTATCGAAATCATTCCAATAAATAAAAGTATAATTTTCATCTAGTTTTTCTCTTTTTTCTTGCATTTCCTCAATTGTCATATATTTCAAATCAGCCACTTCTTCTTTTTGCATGCTATATTCTTCTATTTTATAGTTTACCTTTGTAAAAAAGCTGTATGTAAAGTTATGATTGCTATTATCATCTTTTGTTGATTTTTCTATAGATATTAATTCCCAATTTTCAGCTGGAATTACAACACCTATTTCTTCTTTTGCTTCTCTTTGTATTGCTTCTAAGGGTGTTTCTCCTGAATCTACATGTCCTCCTGTTTTAAACCATTTGCTTCTATTTCCTGGTTTGCAACATGCAGATTTTTGAAATAATATTTCACCCTTTTCATTCATTATCCAAGCTCCAACATGTCTATGCCATAAACCTTTTTCATGAACTATACTTCTTTCTTCTGCTTTTCCTATTAAATTATTGTTTTCGTCCACAATATCTAGTAATTCCATTAACTTTCCTCACTTTTATATTACAACTTTTTCAATGCATTTATTTTTTATTACTTCTAGTAGCTTATCTACAGATTTTTCTGTATAATCATTATAAAAAATATAATCAAACTGATTTCTTAAATCTGTATTAGACTTAAAATTTTTAATATGTTCTTCAATTTCTTTTAATCTGTCATTTTCAATATTCTTCGGTAAATTTCTTTCTTTTAATTTTTGTTTAGCTATTTCGACGTCTTTTGGAATCAAATAGATAGAAAATGTATTTTTCACTTCCCTTTTTAGTTGATAAATAATTGGATAATGTAATTCTACTACGCTATTTTCTTCTGATTCCATTTGTATTCTTGGATATCCATATTTATACCCTAACATTTCAAATGTAACTACGATTTCATTGTTTTCTTTCATGTTTTCAAATTCTTCATTGCTTACAAATTTTTTGTCTATTCCTTCTATTTCTCCATCTCTTTTTTCTCTTGTTGTTACAATTACCTGTGCAGGAATACCTAATTTTTCTTGTATCTGTTTTTTGAAATATGATTTTCCTACTCCAGTAACCCCAGATAAAGTTATTACCATTTCTCTCACCTATTTTAATATTTTATTCTCTATGCATATCGTTTTTATCTTTTTCTAAATAATATTCTCTAACTTGTTTAAATATTTTTTCATATCTTTTATCATAAGGAAATTTAGTTTTCCCCTGTCTTATCAATTCAAATGCATCTGCCATTGGAATCCATTTTACATCTGATATTTCTTCCTTTTGAATAGTTAGTTTATTAAGTTTTGTTTTCATTGCATAAAACTGAATAAAAAATTTTCTTTCATTTCCTTTGTTTTTAAACACTAAATCTAGTTCTTCTAATTTTTTTAAATTGCTTATCGCTTCATTTCTTGCTTGCTCTTGTTCATTTATATCACCTCTATGCAATTCTTCTATATATTCCCTAATCATTGCTTGTGTTGGTGTCTCGTTATTATCTATATGCCCTGAGCATAAATCCATTTCTCCTGCTGTAATTTTAGTGTTTCCTCTTTGTTCAATAAGTATATTTCCATTTTCATTTATAATAAAACAAGAAACTCCGCCTAAATAGTCATTTTGATTCAGTTCACTTTTTGTTGATATTCTTTTTTGATATATTTTATCTCCATTTTTTCCTTTTTTATATGTTTTATAAAATTGCCATGTATGTGGTTTGCTTTTTATTTTTCTTTCATGTGTTACCTTTTTTTCACTTCTTAGTGATTTTTTAAATTCGTTCATATTCAACATCCTCTTACTTATCTAATAAACATTCTATTCCTGGTAATTTCTTTCCTTCTAAGAATTCAAGAGATGCTCCACCACCAGTTGAAATATGTGTCATTTTATCTTCTAAGCCTGCTTTTTTAACTGCTGCTGCTGAATCTCCTCCACCAATTATTGTTGTTGCATCAATTTCAGCTAATACTTTTGCAATTGAATTTGTTCCAACTGCAAATTGTGGAAATTCAAATAATCCTAAAGGTCCATTCCATACAACAGTTTTTGCTTTTCTTAATTCATCAGAAAACATTTTTATTGTTTCTTCTCCTATGTCAAATCCTTCCCAATCTGCTGGAATTTCTGTATATTTTACAGTTTTGCTTTCTGTATCTTCTTTAAATTCTTTTCCTACTTTTGTATCAACAGGAAGCATTAATTTTACTCCTTTTTGTTCTGCTTTTTCCATTGCTTGTTTTGCTAAATCTAATTTGTCTAATTCACAAATTGATTTTCCAACTTCATATCCCATTGATTTAAAGAATGTGTAGGCCATTCCTCCACCAATCATTAATACATCTACCTTTTCAAGTAAGCTGTCTATAACGCCTATTTTGTCAGAAACTTTTGCTCCTCCTAAAATTGCAACAAATGGTCTTTCTGGATTTGATACAGCTTTTCCTAAGAATTTTAATTCTTTTTCAATTAAAAATCCTGCAACTGCTGGTAAATATGCTGCAACTCCAGCTGTTGATGCATGTGCTCTATGAACTGCTCCAAATGCATCACTAACATATATTTCTGCCATGCTTGCTAATTGCTTTGCAAATTCTGGATCATTATCTGTTTCTTCTTTATGAAATCTTACATTTTCTAATAACATTATTTGGCCCTTTTGCAAGTTTGCTGCTTTTGTTTTCGCATCTTCTCCTATTACATCTTCAGCCATTATTATTTCTTTATCTAATAATCTTGATAGTTCTTTTGCTACTGGTTTTAATGAAAATTCTGATTTAAATTCTCCCTTTGGTCTTCCTAAGTGTGAGCATAAAATGATAGCGCAATTTTGCTCTAATAGGTATTTTATTGTTGGTAATGCTGCAACTATTCTTGTGTTGTCTGTTATGTTTCTGTTTTCGTCCATTGGTACATTAAAGTCACAACGTACTAATACCTTCTTTCCTTTTAAGTCAATGTCTTTTACTGTTTTTTTATTCATAATTAAAACCTCCTCTTATTATATAAATGATTTTCTATCTTTTTCATTTATATTTGCCTTTTTAGTAGTATTTACTTTTTTCTCAAAGTCAATACCATTGTATATCAAAAAAGAACACTTTTCAAGTGTTCTTTTAAGTTTTTTAAATAGAAATTTGATATGCTGTCTCAGCTGATTGCCCATCTCCTCCTGTTGTTATTACATTTGAGTTTAAAGTTATTACTGGACGAAATCTTAAAGTAGTATATTGTTCATTTGTTCCATTTGACATTGATATATCATCAGGTGCAACTCTTCCCTCTTGTACTGTGCCTATGCAAAACCTTGCTCTTGCACCAGAAAATGCAATCACACTTCTTGATGATAAAAGATAAGTTTTATGATTACTTCCATTTTGATTTATAAAAATCTCATAATATATACTATCTGTAAAATCACTAACCGTCATTGTTTTTGTCCAATAAGTTTGAGTTACTCCTAATTTTGCTGTTTCTTCTAGTCCTTCAACTATAGGTTCTTTTTGTTCACTTAATCCTAGACCGCCTTCATGTTTAAATCCTCCTACTCCATTACCATCTTCTTGGCTATATATTGCAGGATATTTTGCATTTGTAATTATTGTACTAGTAAAGCCACCATATTTTCCCGTATCTACATTTTCATTTGAATATTGTGTATAATCATATGTCAATTTTTCTTCTATATCTTCTATTTTTAGATTTTGTACTTTTATAGCCATTTTGTTATTTTGATATAACGTATCACAGGTCTTATCTATTAAATATACTGCATTATTGTAACCTTTTGCACCATAGAATTTTATTGTTGATGTTGTAGGTCCTTCTGATATTAATCTAACTTGTTCTCCTTTTACATCCAGCACTCTCCAATTTAAACTTTCTTGCTTTAATATATCACTATTATTTTCAGTACTACCAGAATATGTATTTAATTCATTTAATAGATTGTTCATATTTTCATTGTCTACTGTATCAGGTGTATATGCTATATAATCACCTGGTTGTACCATACTAGATAAGTTATTTTTCCATCCATCTATTTCATTGTAATTAATAGTATATCCTCCTTCTTTAGTTACAAAGCTATTTTCTCCTAAAGTTCCATCATTATATCCCCCATTTTGAATAATTGTTTTCAAATCGTCTATTGATGGAGTATTTCCTGTCTTTGTTTTTTCCTTCAACAGTTCTGCTTCAATCAATCCAATAATACTTTCTTTTTGTGCTTCTTCCGAATTATTAGTTGCCTGATTAATT
Source organism: uncultured Clostridia bacterium (assembly GCA_944386755.1). Lineage (GTDB taxonomy): Bacteria > Bacillota > Clostridia > TANB77 > CAG-508 > CAG-269. The sequence goes on from CALXCF010000014.1 coordinate 9,532, forward strand.
AATCCATCTTCTCCAGTTAATGTAGTAATTGATATTCCTGCTAAGATGATCAATACTATTATTGTAACAATTAGAGCTATTAAGGTAATACCCTTTTCTCTTCCATTTTTCTTACTTTTAAGGTAATACATGAAAATTCCTCCTTTGTATTTAATTAAATATTTTCTATTGTGTTTTTTAAATAAATTACAATTTTATTTTCTTTTATATTCTATACAAAAAAGAACACTTTTTCAAGTATTCTTTTCAATTATTTTTCAATCACTAATCCCTGCTAGCAATATAGCAAGCTAAATCTACTAGTTTGTTTGAATATCCCCATTCATTGTCATACCAAGCTACTAATTTAACAAATGTATCTGTTAGCATAATTCCTGCTGTTGCATCAAATATTGATGTATGAGGGTCTGTTGTAAAGTCTGATGATACTACTGGTTCATCTACATATTCAACAATTCCTTTCATACTTCCTTCTGCTGCTTCTTTCATAGCTTTGCAGATTTCTTCCATTGTTGTTGGTTTTTCTAGATTACATGTTAAGTCTACAACTGATACATCAACTGTTGGAACTCTGAATGACATTCCTGTTAATTTTCCATTTAATGATGGAATTACTTTTCCAACTGCTTTTGCTGCTCCTGTTGAAGATGGTATAATATTTGCGCTTGCTGCTCTTCCACCTCTCCAATCTTTTTTAGAAGCTCCATCAACTGTTTTTTGTGTTGCTGTTGTTGCATGTACAGTTGTCATTAATCCTTCTTTAATTCCGAATTTATCATTGATAACTTTAGCAAGTGGTGCTAAACAGTTTGTTGTACATGATGCATTTGAAACTATTTTCATGCTTGGATCATATGTTTCGTTATTTACTCCCATTACAAACATTGGAGCATCTTTTGATGGTGCACTAATTATTACTTTTTTAGCTCCTGCATCTATATGAGCTTGTGCCTTTTCCATTGTTGTAAATACTCCTGAACATTCTAAAACATATTCTACTCCTAATTCTCCCCATGGAATGTTATGTGGATCCATTTCATTATATACTTTAATTTCTTTTCCATTTACTACTAAATGTCCATCTTTTTCTTCTACTGTTCCATCAAATCTTCCATGTACTGTGTCATATTTAATCATATATGCCATGTAATCTGCTGCTATAAATGGATCATTTACTGCTACTACTTCTACTCCTTCCTTTTTTAAGGCTGCTTGGAATGATAGATTTCCAATTCTTCCAAATCCGTTAATACCTATTTTAATTGACATTGCAATTCCTCCTTTTATGATGAAGTTTATTCATCTTTTATTTATTATTACCCATTTTTTCTTGGGCAATTCCATTCTATACCAAAAAAGAATACTTTTCAAGTATTCTTTTAACTTTTTCCATATAATTTTTCAAGTACGATTATGAACATTGCATGTGACCAGCCAAGTCCTAGTACCCAACATGGTTTTAGTGTGTTGTTGTCTATTTGTTCTCCTAATAAACTGTGCTTTCCTGCTGTTTTTACTACAAAGTCAAATGTTTCTTTTGCTTTTCTCTTTTCTCCTGTTTCTAAGTAATATAGTGTCATCCAAAGGTTTGCTATTGGCCATGGGTTTCCATTCATATAGTGGTCTTGTTCAAATCTTTGATATCCTCCTGTGTATGTTCTTAGCGTTAAGTTGATTTTTTCTACTGTATTTACTATTTTCTTTTCTTTTGGTTTGAATATATTAAATGGTGTAACTGCTCCTATCATGCTAATATCCATTTTTTTGTCTTCTGTGTTTCTTAAATAAGAATTGCTATCTTTGTCATATAAATTGTTGTTTATATATTCTTTTATTCCTAATTGTAGTTTTTCTAATCTTTTCTTTGTCTTGTTTATTTTTTCTTCTTTTAATCTATTATTTTCAAATTCTGATACGTTTTTACCTAATGCATTATATATGTTTATCATGTTTTCAAATGCTGCATATATACTTGCTAATGAATATAAATGGATTCCTTCATGCATTTCCCATAAATCATAACTTACATGGTATTTATGTTTTATTCCTAATCTTTCTTTTGTTTCTTCTTCTATTTCTTCTTTTACAACGTCTTTGTCTCTTTCTTCTATACCTTCTAATCCCAACCAATCTTTAACATATTTTTCTAGAAAGTCTGTTGCTTTTTCACACATATGAAGACAATCTTTTAGGAATTTTTCTGATTTTGTGTATTTATAATGTTCATATACTCCATATATTACGCTTGCTGTTTCATCTACTTGATATCCCCAGCATGGTGCTAATTTTCCATCTGTGAAAAATCTTTGCTCCCACATTCCATTTTTACTTTGTGTTTTTTTACAAAAGTTTCTATAAAATTTATCAGATTCTTTTTCCATTTTTAATATGTCTAATGCTCTTGTTATAAATACAGCATCTCTTGGCCAACAATATGCATATCTTCCACATTTTGTGAAGTTTTCGTCTATTTCTGGAGAGGCAATTATTCCTCCTGTTTCTTGGTTTGTTAATAATGGAAATAGCAATATACTTCTTTTATATATTTCATATATTTTTTCATCATAACTATTTTTTGGTTCTTTTAAATCTAACCCGTTATGGGCTTTTACGTATTTTCTCCAATATGATTTTGTATTTGTATATTCTTTATTTAAATCTATTCTTTTTATTCTGTCTATCTCATCTTCTATTTCTGATATGTTTTTGTTTTCTCCAATTGTGATGCAAATTTCTAATACTTTCTTTTCTTGTGGTTTGATAGTTCCTATTTCATAGCAAATACTACTATCTTTTGACATTCCTATATAATCTTTGTCATTTATTTCTCCTTTTTTGATTGTGTTGTAGCTTCCATTTATTTGATGTCTACTTATTTCATACCCTTTTGCAAATGTTGAAACCGTGAAATCATGTGCATATTGCATCATTCCACCATCTATTATTTTGCAACCAACTAAATTGTTTTGATCTGACAACAATTCTGAATGGATATAAAAACTTACATTTAAGTCAATTTTGCTTTCGTTTAGGAAAATATATCTTTTAACTAGCACATTTTCTTTTAATAAAACATAGTCCGTTTGGACTGTTGTTAGGTTAAAATATGTGTTAGTGATTTCAGTATTTATGATGTTTGTATCTGCTTCATAATATTGTTTATATACATTGTTTATATCATCATGTAAATAGATTAAATCTGATTCATTGATTTTTACACCTGTATGAAAAAAGTTGATATATTGCCTATTATCTTTGTTTGGAAAGTATAATCTTTGTAATTCTCCTTTTGAAGTTAGTGTTGCTATCATATTTTTGTTTCCTATTATTGCTTCATTTAAATATTTTTCTTCCATCTCTTTTTCTCCTCTATAAAACTTAGGTGCAATGGGTGCAATGGGGACGGCCCCGATTTGCACTAAAAAGTGCATTAGGGACAAGTCAGCATGTCACCTTTGCAACGGAATAATGCAAATTGGGGCCGTCCCCATTGCACTATCCTTCAACAACATTTAAAATTTGTTTCTCTAAATCCTTAATCTTTTCATTAATTCTAAATATATCCTCATCTCTCAAATTCTTGTTGTCAATATCTTGTCTTACATAAGCATCCATATCTTTTATTTCTTCTTTTAGCTTTTCTAGTCTTTGGATTATTTCTCCTCTCATACTTGTTGCAAGTTTTCTTTCTATCTTGTGTTCCATTGTAATTGTATCTTTTAAATCATAAGTCTCCCCAAATTCTGGTACTGTAACACCTAATCCTGTCTCTGTTTCGATTTTTTCTTTTAATATATCTTGTGATTCAGGTTCTCCATGTACTAAAAAGATGTGTTTTGGCTTTTTAATAAATGAATATATAAAATTCATCAATCCTTCTTGGTCAGCATGTCCAGAATATCCTTCAATATATTCTATTCTTGCATTTACTGCTATTTCTTCTCCAAAAATTTTTACTGTTTTTGCTCCATTTACTATGTTATATCCTAATGTTCCTGGTGCTTGGTATCCAACAAACAATATCGTTGATTTTGGATTCCACAAATTGTGTTTCAAGTGGTGTTTTATTCTTCCTACTTCACACATTCCACTTGCTGATATTATTATACTTGGTCTTGTGTCTTCATTTAATGCTTTTGATTCATCTGCTGTTTGTGTAAATTTTAATCCTGGAAATTCAAGAGGATTGTCTCCTTTAGCTATTTCTTTTTGTGTTTCTTCATCAAATAGATTCATATTTTCTCTAAATACTTCTGTTGCTGAAATTGCAAGTGGACTATCTACAAATACATTTGCTTTCATTAATGTTTTATATTTTCTTCTAAATTCTTCATCGTTGTGTTCATCTTTTAATTTGTTTATTTCATATAATATTTCTTGAGTTCTTCCAACTGCAAATGATGGTATTACTACTGTTCCGCCATTATCTAGAGTTTCTGATACTATGTCCAAAAACATTTGGGCTTTTTCGTCATTTTTCATATGCAATCTACTTCCATATGTTGACTCCATAACTAGATAATCTGTGCTTTCAATCATAGTTGGCTCAGATAATAATGGAATATCATTATTTCCTAAGTCTCCTGTAAATACTGTTTTTGTTTCTTTTCCATCTTCATTTGTCCACAACTCAATAATACTTGAACCTAGCATATGTCCTGCATCATTAAATCTAACATGAATATCTGGAGTTATTTCTATTATTTGGTCATATTGTACTGGTTCAAAAATTTCTAATGATTTTGCTGCATCTTCTGCTGTATATATTGGTGGAATTTCTTTTTCGCCTTTTCTTAGTCTTTTCTTATTTTTCCATTGGCTTTCCATTTCTTGTATATGTCCACTATCTGGTAGCATTAAAGCACATAAATCACATGTTGCTTTATGTGCATATATTTTATTTCTAAATCCTTCGTTATATAGTTTTGGAATTCTTCCTGAGTGGTCAATATGTGCATGTGTTAATAGCATAAAATCAATTTCTTGTGGATTAAATGCAAATTCTTCAGCATTTTCTTCTTCTATTTCTGCTTTTCCTTGCCACATTCCACAATCTACTAAGAATTTCTTTCCACAGGCTTCAACTAAAAAGTTTGAACCTGTAACTGTTCTTGTTGCTCCTAAAAAAGTAATTTTCATTAACTTCATCCTTTCTCTTAGAGTGCAATGGGGACGTGTTACTTTGCACGTATTTATGCAAAATGGGGCCGTCCCCATTGCACCGAAAATCCTCATCTAAAAATTTTAACTTTTTTGTTTAGTCTAATTTCTAAGTCTCTTTTGCTCAAGTTTTCACTATCTTGTATTTCTATCTTTTCTTCAAAGATGTTTTCATCAAATAGTTGTATATAGTATTTTTCTTTTTCTTTTATAACTTTTATATATAAATCTTCTAAGCTAATAACTCTTATATCAAATATATTTTTCATTAATTCATAATGTATTTCATCTTTTTTTGCAAATTGCTCTGTTACCTTCATTTCATATGCTCTTTTTAATAGTTTTTTCTTTAGTTCTTCTAACTCTTTTTGTATTTCTTTTATTTGGCATATGTTTTTTTCTTGTGTATATGGTAATAAGTTATAATATCTAATTTCATATAATATTGTTATAATTTCTTGCTTTGTTTGTGCTTTTTCTATCTTTATGTTATAGCATTTTATGAATTCTTTTTGTATTTTTAACAAATATTTTTCTATTTCTTTTTCAATATCTTCTGTTTCTATATATTTTAGATATTTTTCTTTATCTTCTAATTCTTTTTTATATTTAACAAATTCTTGTGGCATTAAAAGTTTATTTATTTCTTCTATTTTTTCTATCTTTTCTTCTCTTTCTTTTGTCATCATTTGTGATAATATTCTGCTACTAAATATTTTCTTTTCTAATGGTAAAAATTCATTTCTTTTTTCATATTCTTTTTGTAATAAATCTTTGTTATTTAATGTTTCATCTATTTGTTTTATTTCTTCTGCTAATCTTTTCTTTTCTCTTGTTTGTATTTGTACAAATTCTTGATTATTTTCAATATGCTTTAATTTTTCGTCTATTTCATTTTTTTCTTTTTTTATTTTATCTTTTATCTTAGAATTGAATCTAATGGCTAATAAGATTGATAATTCAATTAATTCTTTTACAAATTTGTTTTTGTTTTCTTCTCCATAAAGTATTTCAAATTTATTTTCAAATTCTTCCATATAATCTATTATGAACTCTTTGTTTTCAATCCATTCATTTAGGAATTGATATCCCACTAGCATTCTTAAATTTTGATATACTAAATTATGTGGTATACTTTCAATTTCTCTTGGAATTGTTGTCCAAGAGTAACCATTAAAGTCTCTCATTGGTTCTACTGTGTTTATGTTGTTTCCTACATTTATTAATTCTGATAATGTTTCGTTTATTAGATAATATTTGTCTTTTATTATTGTTTCATGTTTGTCAATTTTTGCTATACAGTATAGTAATTTTCTTTCAATTGGATAGCATATAATTCTTTTTTTATCTCTTTCAACTAAAAAAGTGTGGTTTCCTAGCATTTCTGCTTCTTTTGATTTTAATTTAACAACTTTTATGTCATCACATTGAGTTTGGATTATATCTATAATTTTTTGAATAAATATTTCTTTTGGCTCAACTGTTTGTTTTACTTTTTCATAGTCTTTGTATGCTGTTTCAATTTTATACATGATACTTAGAAGAAGGCTTTTTGTATTTTCATCAAAGTACTTTTTTTCTAGCACTTTTTCTAATTCATTATTATAGTTCTTTTTGACAAACTTATCTAATAAATTATCATTCTTCTTTGGCAATTTACTTCTCCTTTCATTCAGGGATTGGGGGACGTTCTTTTAGTCCCTGCTTTAAGGATCACTCTTTTCATAAAGACTGTCCCTTAATCCCAGTTGAAGGGATTGAAAGAACGTCCCCTAATCCCTCGCTTCTGAACTCGTTCCCATTTTTAGTTCATTTAGCTTTTCTAATGTCATTAGTACTTCTCTTGGTTTGCTTCCTTGGTAACCAGATATTACTCCTCTTTCTTCCATTTGGTCTATTATTCTTCCTGCCCTTGCATATCCTACTTTAAATCTTCTTTGGATAAATGATGTTGATGCTTGTCCTGTTTCTACTACTGTTTGTATTGCATCCATTAAAAATGGGTCTGTTTCGTCATCTTCTGCTTGTTCTTGTGTTAATTCTTTTTCTGTTTTATTATTATTTTCTATGCTTTCTAATATGTCTTCACTATATGTTGCTGTTCCATTTGATTTTATGAAGTCTACTATTTTTTCTACTTCGTCATCTGATACAAATGCTCCTTGTACTCTTGATGGTTTTGGTGCTCCTGATGGGAAATATAGCATATCTCCTTTTCCTAGTAGTTTTTCTGCTCCTACACTATCTAATATTGTTCTTGAGTCTACTTGTGATGATACTGCAAATGCTATTCTTGATGGTATATTTGCTTTGATTAGTCCTGTGATTACATCTACTGATGGTCTTTGTGTTGCAATTACTAGATGCATTCCTGCTGCTCTTGCTTTTTGTGCCAAACGACATATTGCATCTTCTACGTCATTTTTTGCTACCATCATTAAGTCTGCTAACTCATCTATAATTATTACTATTTGTGGTAGTTTTCCCATTCCTTCTTCTTTTTCGATTGCTTTATTATATCCTTTTAAGTCTCTTACTCCTTTTTGAGCAAATAGATTGTATCTATTGTCCATTTCTTGTACTGCCCATGCAAGTGCCCCTGCTGCTTTTCTTGGGTCTGTTACTACTGGGATTAATAGATGTGGTATCCCATTATATACTGATAATTCAACTACTTTTGGGTCTACCATTACAAATTTAACCTCACTTGGTTTTGCATGATAAACTATACTTGTTATTATTGTATTTATGCACACACTTTTTCCTGAACCTGTTGAACCTGCAATTAATACATGTGGCATTTTTGCTATATCTGCTAATTGGATTTCTCCCGCAACGTCTTTTCCAAGTGCTATTGTTAGTTTTGAATCACTTTTTCTAAATTCTTCACTATCTAGCACTTCTCTTAGATGTACTGCTTCTTTTTCACGGTTTGGCACTTCAATTCCTACTGCTTGTTTTCCTGGTATTGGTGCTTCTATACGTATTGTTTCTGCTGCTAAGTTTAATGCTATATCATCTGCTAGATTTGCTATTTTACTTACTCTAACCCCTTCTGCTGGTTTAAGTTCATAACGTGTTATTGCTGGTCCTACTGACACATTTTCTACTTTTGCAGATACTCCAAAACTATATAAGGTTTTTTGAAGTTTTGTTGCTGTATCTGTCAACGCTTTTGCTCCACCTTTTAGTGTTTTCTTTCCTGGTTTGCTAAGTAACTCTACTGGTGGATATTCATAATGTTCATCTTCAACTGTCATTGCATGTTCTAATTGTAAAACTTCTCTTTTCTTTTCTTCTTTTTGTTCATCTTCTTGCTTAAATAAGTTATTTTCTAAAACATCTGGTTCAATTACTTCTTGTTTATTTTCGGCTTGTTTTCTTGCTAATAATCCTTTTTTACTTTCTTTTGTTAATGGTTCTAAATCGTCATTACTATGGTCATATTTCTTTAATCCTTGTTTTTCGTCTCCATTATCAACAATTCGTCCACCAAAGTTGATTTTTATTTGATTTTCCATTGGATTGTTTTGCTGTTTTTCTAATTCTTTTTGTGCTAATCTTTCTTGTCTTTCTCTTCTTCTTCTTTGTGCTGGTGTTTCTTTTTCTTCTTCAGCCATTTGTGCTAATTCTTTTTTCCTTTGTTCACGATATTCTAATTTTTCTTCTCGTTTTTCTTCCATTTTGTCAGCCATTTCTTGAATTTTTTCTGACAAGTTAATTCCAAATGTAAATACTATTAATATTACTGCAATTCCTAAACATAGTATAATTGCTCCTATAACTCCTAAAAGGTTTACTAATGGAACTGCTCCAAGTGCACCTATTGCTCCTCCACCTTTGCTTTGCGAACCTAAATAGTATGCATCTTTAACTATGCTTGAAATGTCTCCATTTGTTTGTAGTTCTCCTCCCGAAATTTGAAACACACTTAATACAATGGATAATGCTATTAAAAGCACTCCATATTGTACTAATTTCATTTTAAATTCTTCATTTCCATTTGATGCTATTTTTATGGCAATCACAAAAATACCAATAGGTAATATGTATTGTACTATTCCAAATATTCCACCTAATATTTCATTTAATTTTGTTCCTACTACTCCTGATTTTGTATATATTAAAACTGCTAAAAGGATACTTACAACTATTAATATAACTACTGCCATATCCATTTTAGAAGTTGCTTTTTTTCTCTTTTGATATCTTCTTTTTCTTTTTGCTGCCACTATTTTAACCATCCTTTCTAATTAAAAGCCGGAAACCAAAAGTCCATGACATAAACAATATTGACTTCTGATATCCGACTTCTGATTGCTATCTTATTTCAACTCTTTTCTACTATTTTGAATTGTTTTAATTGTATCCTCCAAAGAAATTTGCATTAAATTCAAGGCTTCTGTCATATTAGTTCCCAATTTATTTAAAGTATCATTTAATACATTTTCAGTATTTGCAAGAAGACTATCTGCATATTCTTTAGTACCTTTAGAAATTTCTCTTGACATTTCATTAGCTGTTTCAATAATTTCTGTCTTTTGGTCATATGCTTTTCTTGTAATTTCATGTTCATCTATCATTGCAATTATTCTATTTTCTGCTTCTTTAACAATTCCATCTGCTTCTTTTTGAGCCTCTACTAATATACGTTGTCTTTCTTCTTTAACCCATTTAGCTTGTTTTAGTTCATCTGGAAGTTTTAATCTAATTTCTTTTATTAAATCAAGCATTTCATCTTTATCTACTATTCCCTTTGAGGAGAATGGCAGATTTCTGCTTCTTTCTAATAAATCCTCCAATGTTTCTAATAATGTAAATATTTCCATGGTTTTACCCCTTTCTTAGCTTAAACCTTCTTTTTTAAGAAAATAAGATTTGCTCTTCCATATTTTCTTTCATCTATAATATCTATATCTAAATTTTCTAGTTGTTCTTTTATTTCTTCTTTTTGGTCTGTTTCTATTATTATTATACTATCAGTTTTTAAGATTTCCTTTTTAATTAATAGTTTGATTGCATCAATTGCGTAATTTGTTTTATATGGTGGGTCTAAATATACAATATCTACTTTGTCTTTTAGTTTATTTTCTATTAGTTCATTAAATTGCGTTTGATAAAGTTCTACTTTGTCTTGATATCCGTGTTTTTCCAATATTCTTTTTTATTATTTGTATTGCTTGTTTATTGTTATCACAAAGTATTGCTTTTTTTGCTCCTCTACTTACTGCTTCTAATCCTATTGCCCCACTTCCTGCAAATATGTCCAAAAAAATACTGTCTCTTATTTCTGATTGTATAATATTAAATAGAGATTCTTTCACTCTATCTAGCGTAGGTCTTGTGTTTAATCCTTCTAGTGTATATAATTTTGTGCCACGCTTTTCTCCTGCAATAATTCTCATATTAGTTTTTCTTCCTTTCTTGGCACAAATATAGTGTGCATAGTTATTTTCTTAAACTAATCCCTATTTTGATAATACTATTTTATTCTTTTTTCAATCAAAGTCAATAGTATTAATAGAAATGTAACATATATTTAATAGTTCTGTAATATAAAAACAAAAAATAAGACTATCTTTTTGGATAGTCCTCATCTTTTGTAATAAATAATTTATGCATCATCTTTGTTAATATCTTTTAATAATTCTAGTTGAGAAATTAATAATGATTCCATTTTTGCTTTATATATATCAAACTGTTTTTTTACGTCTTCTAATTCTTTCTTTTTTGCAACTATTTCATTATCTAAATTACTTGCTTGTTTTTGAGCTGTTCCTTTTGCTTCATTTATTATTTGGTCTGCTTGTTGTCTAGCTACTTTTTTGACATCTTCAGCTGTTGATTGAGCCATTACTAATGTATTTTGAAGTGTTTCCTCTATTGTTTTGTAATGTTCCAAACTTTTATTTAATTCTTCAACTTTATCTCTTAATTCATTTACTTCTTTATAGTTCTTTGTGTAATCTAATGTCAATTCGTCTAAAAAATCATCTACTTCTTCTACATTGTATCCATTCATCATTTGCTTAGAAAATTTTTTATTTTCGATATCTAATGGTGTAATCAAATTTATCATTCCTTCCCTTAGGTATAAAATAGTGTTATTAGTTTATTCCATTATTTTTTAACCAAGATACAGAAAGTTTGCTTTTCATTTCTTCTCTTGCCATTTCATTTGTAATTTCATAATTTGATGGTGCAACTAAGAATATTGAGTTTGAAACTTTTTGGATATATCCATCTAATGCATATACTCCACCACTAATAAAGTCAACAATTCTTCTTGCTACATCTTTGTTAACATACTCTAAATTTACTATAACAGATTTTTTCTCTTTTAAGAAACTACATATTTCATCTGATTGTTCAAATGTAGTTGGTTGTGATATAACCATTTTTATTGCATTTGTTTGAGTTTGTGGCATAGAAACTACTTTTTCTCTATCCTTATTTTTTCTTCCAAATAGTTTTTTATCTTCTACCTCTTCTTCCTCGTCATCATATTCATAGATGTTTTCATCCTCGTATTCTTCTGGCTCAGCAGAGTCCATCCCAAATAAATCCCATACTTTATTCATTAAAGCTCCTGACATAAAAAAACCTCCTAAATTTACTTCCTTTGTTTTGACATACTAAGTATCTACTTTTTTTGCCATAATGTCAATATTTTTTACGAATGTAATTAAATCTTAATATTTTTGTAATATTTTTGTAATATTTATTCTACTTCACTTAAATCTGGATTTAGTATAATTTCATCATATAAAGAAATCTTTCTATATGAATTTATTTTTTCATTTGAAAAGCCTAATTCTTTTAATTCTTCTGTTGTATACGGTTGTACAATAGAGTAATCTTCCCCTTGTTTTGTAACATTTACAAGTATTTTGTTTAAATATCCAGCTCTATTTCTAACAACATATTTTAGTCCATCTATTTCTACAATAGCTTCATTTGGTATTTTTAATCCGGTTTCATCCCACCATATTAAATCAAATGATATTTTTCTGTAATTTATAAGTTCTTCTATTTGTTCATTAACTTTTAATATTAACAAAACCTCATTTTCATTCTCTTGTGATATGCTGGTTATTTCTGCTGATATTTCTGCATTATTTGATAATCTAATTTTTACATCATCACCTACTTCAGCCTGTTTTGCTTCTTCTGATGATGATATTGTTGCAATGTAGCATGCAAAATTGTCGATAACTTTACCCGCTTCTTCACTTGTTGCTACAATCTCTCCAGTTTTTAAGTTTAGATTTTCTAAAAACTCTTTATTGATGCTGCCAAAATTATCTGGTGTTAAAGTTTCTTCTAATCCATCAACTTTATATGATACTATTCCACTCATTGGTGCTTTAACATATTCAGCACCTGAATTTAACTGACTTTCATATTGTTTTCTTTCTTCTATCAACTGATTTAAGTATGATCCTTTTGGACTTAAGTCTCCTGCTATTTTAGCCTTTCTAGTAATCAGATTGTCAATTTCTTTTTTGTATTCAGTTAGTGTTGTTACATCTGTAATTTTATTAATTTCTTTTAATTTTTCATCTATTTGATCTTCTAAAGATTTCATGTCAGCTGAAAATATACTTGTATCTTCTGTCATTGCTGTTTGTATTTGTTCATCTAGTTCAGCAATTTTTTGTTTCAAATTTTCTTCATTTGTACTGTAATATCTAAATATATTTTCATCTTTAGCCGCTCTTTCTCCTTCTGCTTTTATTTGCTCCATTCCGTTTTTATAGTTATTTCCTCTTACTACCGTTTCTTTTCTTATAACATATCCAATGTCTGTTTCTTCTTGATATAATGTTCCTTCTTCTATTGTAAATATGTTTGTTGGCTCTTTAATAAGAAGATATATCGCATATACAACATAAATAAGAACTGCCACAATTATGACATTTAATACTATCTTCTTTTTTTGATTTACTGTTGTTTTTTTAGTTGTTTTCACTTGTTCTTTATTTTGCTTTTCCAATATCTTCTTCATTCCTTTCATTGGTTAGTTTGGTTAATTTGGTCAGTTCAGGTTTTGACTGACCATTTTTGGCTAATTGGGGACAGGTACGGTGTAACCATTTTTGGCTAAAAGAAACCTGTCCCCAATTAACCACCACAAATTATTTTTATATTATAATTTGTTGGCTTTTCCCCATCTAGCCAAATAGTTTGCTTGTTTTTTCTAAACCATGTTAGTTGCCTTTTTGCATAATGTCTTGTTTCTTTTTTTATTTTTTCTATCATTTCTTCTTTTGTACAATTTCCTTTTAGATATTCCACAACTTCTTTATATCCTAATCCTTGCATTGCTGTTGGAAATTTATTATATTTTTTTGATATTTTCTCAACTTCTTCTATCAATCCTTGTTCTACCATGTTATCTACTCTTTTATTTATTCTTTCATATAGAGTTTCTCTATCCCAATTAATAGCATAAACTTTGTAATCATATTCTACTTCTTTTTTTCTCGATTCAATTTCTTGCTGTGTTTTGTTTTTTCCTGTTGCATGATATATTTCTAAGATTCTTAGAATTCTTTTTGCATCATTTTTACTTATCTTTTCTATTGCTTGTGGATCTATTTCCTTTGCTTTTTCATATACATATTCCAAACCTTTTTCATCAACTATTCTTTCTAGTTCTTTACGATATTCTTCATCAAATTCTATTTCTGGATATTCTATTTCATATATCAAACTATCAACATATAGTCCTGTGCCTCCAACAACAATTGGTGTTTTTCCTTTATTAATAATTTCTTTTATTGCTTTTTTTGCATCTTTTTTATAATCTGCCACACTGTACCTTTCGTCAGGAGAAACAAAGTCTATTAAATAATGTTTTACTCCTTGCATTTCTTCAGGTGTTGGTTTTGCAGTTCCTATATTCATGTCTTTATATACTTGCATTGAATCTGCTGATACTATTTCTCCATTTATTTTTTTTGCAAGTTCAATTGAAAGTCCTGTTTTTCCTGATGCTGTAGGTCCACAAATTACTATTACTTGTTCCTTTTGTCCTTTTGGGGACATCTCAGTTTGTCCTATTGGGGACGTTTCCGTTTGGACATTTTTGTCCTTTTGAGGACACATCTTTATTCCTCCCTCCAATATTTCATCATTATAAATTCTAATTTGAATTCTGTAAAGAATGTTGTATATTTACTATTCCTTTTTGTGTGCTTTCCATATATCCACATTCAAAAATTATACAAATTATTAATACTATTATCCATAAAATTATTCTATTTCTAATTTGATTTTTTTCTAAATCTCCATTTTTTGCTTTTTCCAATATTTTTGCTAGTTGTGGCATAATTATAATTCCATTAATTCCTGTAAAAATTGCTACTAATACATTTCTAATTAGCTGTGTTTGTCCTTGATGCTGATATTGTATATTTCTTGTCGATATATTGAATGTTATTAGTGTTATTATGAATAAAATTAATAGTCCTACTATGATAAATATCACTTTTCGGCTTTTTTCAATCTCTTCAAGGCTTTTCCAAGTCCAAGCTATGTTTATAAAGTATATAATCAATGCAATTACAATTATAAATGCCATATTTTTCTTCCTTTCTTATTTTCTAGCAAATTTTCTTTCAATATCATACTTAGTCATTTTAATTACTGTTGGCCTTCCATGTGGGCATGTAAATGGATTTGGTAATTGAAGTAACTTATCCATTAAACTTTCTACTTCTTCTTTTGTTAATGCCATATTTGCTTTTACTGCTGCTTTACATGCTACTGTTGCAATAAATTTTTCTTCTTTTTCTTGTTTCGCAGTTCTTGCAACTGTATTAATTTCATCTAGTGTTTCTAAGAATAGTTCTTTTGTATCTAAATCAATACATACAGTTGGCACTCCTGTTAGTTTAATTGTATTTTCTCCAAATTCTTCTAAACTAAACCCTGCTTGTTCAAACATTTTCATATTATCTTTTGCTATGTCCATTTCTTTGTGTGTTAATGTTATTATGTCTGGTAATAGTAACATTTGTGAATCTTTGTTAGTTTCACTATAATAATTTTTCTTTACTTTTTCATACATTATTCTCTCATGTGCTGCGTGTTGGTCTAAAATGTACATTTCATTTCCTATTTCAAGTATTATATATGTTTTGAATACTATTCCGATAAATTTATATGTTGGTTTTTTGAATTCTTCTGTTTGGTCAAATACTGATAAATTGTCTTTTACTATGTCTACTGCGCTCATTTTTGATTCTTGTTTTGCTTTTTCTTTCTCCTCTTCTGTTTCTTCTGTTATTGGTTTTCTTCCGAACATTTTTGCATACATTTCGTTGAAATCCTCTGATACAACTTGTGGATTGTCATTTAACTCTTGCATTTTTTGTTTTATTTCAGTAAATTCTTTTTGAACTTCTTCGTCTTTTATTTCTTCAATTGCTTTATGAGCATCTGCAACTGGTTCTTTTTGTTGTTCTTTCTTTTCTTCTTTATTTGTTACGTTTTCTTCATCTTTGATTGCTTCGCCTTGTTGATTTTCTTTATTTCCAACATTTTGTTCTTCAATGTTTGCATTTTCTATGTTTGTTTTTTCTTCTTCAATCTCTTCCTTGTTTTCTATATTTTCATTATTATTTTCATTATTATTTTCATCATAGTTTCTATTTACATTTTCTTTATCTAACTTATATTCTTCACTATTATCTTTTAATGTTGCTGGTACAATATCTTTTTCTTGTAGCTCCTGTTCAATTTTTTCCTTCATTTTTCGCAATTGTGCTAAAACATCATATGTATCTAAAGGTTTGCTATAATCAATTTCATTATTTTTTGTTTCTTCTTTTGGCATTTCTTGATTATCTGTTATGCTGTTTTCTATGTTACTATTTTTGCTTTTATATACATCTTCAATTATATTAGTTTTTATTTTACTTTCTTCATCTGTATATTCTTCAATTTGTTTTTCGTTTTGCTTTCTGAAAGAAAATAGTCCGCTTTGTTGCTGATTTTCTTTTTTAGATTCTCTTAAATTCTTCAATCTTTCATCAAAACTTAGTGCTCTTTTATTTATTGCTGTGCTTATTTCTTCTGCTTTTGAAGTATCTGCAACTAATTCACTTTTTAGTAGTGTATCCTTTATTGAATGATAAATTGCTTGAAATACTTTACTTTCTTCTTCAAATCTAACCTCTAGTTTTGCTGGATGTACGTTAACATCAACTTTTGCAGGATTCATTTCTATATTTAATACTACAAACCCAAATTTTCCTATTGGTATTAGTCCTTTATAGCTTTGTTCTGTTGCAGCTGTTAAAGTTTTGTCTTTGATATATCTTTTATTTACAAAGAATAGCTGATTAGAACGGTTTGACCTTGCTATTTCTGGTTTTCCTATTACTCCTGTTACATGTATATCTTCATATTTGTAATCTACATCTAATATTGCATTTGCAACGTCTTTTCCATATATACTGTATATTACACTTTTCATGTCTCCATTGCCATTTGTTTGTATTACTGTTTTTCCTGTGTTTATTAATTTTATTGCTATATTTGGATTTACTAAAGCGATTCTTGTTATTGCATCTTCAATATATCCTGCTTCTGTGTAATCTTTTTTCAAGAATTTGTATCTTACTGGTGTGTTGAAAAATAGGTTTCTTACTGTGATTGATGTTCCTACTTGGCAAGCTGTTTCTTCTTTTTCTAATATATCTCCTGCTTGTACTACTATTTTATATCCTACATCTTGTTCTTTTGTTTTTGATATCATTTCTACATTTGCTATTGCTGCTATACTTGCTAATGCCTCACCTCTAAACCCCATTGATGTTACTGTGTCTAAATCATCTGCACTTCTGATTTTGCTTGTTGCATGTCTTTCGAATGCTATTTCTAAGTCGTCTTGTGCTATTCCTTTTCCATTGTCTGTTACTTTTATGTATGATATTCCTCCATTTTTTATTTCTACTGTTATGTTTGTTGCTCCTGCATCTATTGAGTTTTCTACCATTTCTTTTATTACAGATGCTGGTCTTTCTATTACTTCTCCTGCTGCTATTTTGTTTATTGTTAGTTCATCTAGTAATACTATATTTCCCATTTATTTTTCCTCCAAATTATTCCTTTATTCAATTTGATTCATATTATATCATTAGTTTTTTGTTTTTTGTATAGTTTTTTGGTAATTTTTTTATTTTTGGTTTCAAAAAGGCATCCATCTATAGGATGCCTCTTAATTTTATTATTTATCTTCTTTCTTTTCTGTTTTATTTTCTTCCAATCTTTTTTCAAATCTTGCTGTTAATCCAACCATTGTTAATAGATATACTGCAAGAACCATTGGAATAGTTAATCTACCAAATGGAATTCTGGTAATTGCAATTATACTTATTAGTGTTGCTTGTGCTACAAGATTTATTCCAATTGTTTTAGCAATTATTTTTATACTTCCTAATTTGTGATAACGTATTGCCATATATGCTAAGATAATTATTGTTGCAATTGCAAATGGCCATGCATATGGTTTAACAATATCTCTTGCTCTTGTGTGTGGTATATTTTCTATTTCTGTACTATCTGCTGATAGTTCTGTACCATATTTTTCATTTATTTTTGTTATTAAGTTTGATTTTTCTTCATCTGTGATTTCTTTTGCTGTTATGCTTACACTATCTTCAAATACTTCTACTTTTTGTATTATTACTTGTTTTCCTGGCATTACTTCATCTGTTATTGCTTTTATATCATTTATTTCAAATTCTTGTTCTATATATAGTTCAACTTTTTGTGATTTTTCATATTTTAAATCAAAATTAAATCCTTTTGTTGCTATTATTATAATTCCAGCAATTATAATTATTGCTATTATTATGCTTAAAATTTTTGCTTTTTTACTTATATTTTTCATTTATATATCATTCCTTCCTTTGACAATTGTTTTACTGTTAGTTTTATTTAGTTTTGTTAAATGCTAATCTTTTTTTGCTTTTAATTTTAATAAGTTATTTGTAAATATCACATTATATGCTGCTATTAAAGCAATTCCCCAAATCATTACCATTCCAAAACTACTAATAGGTGTCCATTGTACAAAAGAAAATGCAATTACCATTATTATTACTGGTATTATTCTTACGAAGAACTCTTTGTATGTTTCTTTGTTTGCTTTGATTACTTCTTCTTTTGATAGGTCTTTTCTATTGTCTTTTAATTTATTTAAGAATTTATTTACAAAAATGTAGTTTAATATTAGTACTATTGCAATTCCGAATATTCCTTCCATTGATAAAACAACATTTGCATATCTAATTACTAATAATAAGATTGACATTAGTCCAACATAACTAAATGCACCTAGTAATCCCAATAGTTTATATCTAATTATTAATACTATTAGTGCTAGTCCTACAATTCCAAGCATTACATAACTTGCTATTTGTAATTCATTTTGTGTTATGTCTGATTCAATAAATTCATTTGTGTCTACTTCATATCTAACTGGCATATTTCCTGTATCTAATACTACTGCCATGTTTGATGCTTGATTTATATATCCATTTAATGTGTCTGTGTCTGTTGTTGAATATCCAATTGATAGTTGTAATCTTCCTGTTCTGATTGGTTCATCAAAACTTGTTGTCATTATTTCTTCACCGTCAATTTTCATTGTTATTGTTTTTTCAGTTGTATTGTCTGAGCTAGAATCTTCTGATGATGTTTCATCACTTGTAGTTGTTTCATCAGTTGTTGCATTTTCATCAGCTGTATTAGCATCTTCTGATGTTGTATTTGTATCTTCAGTTGTATTTGTGTCATCTGATTCTGTTGTTTCTGTGTAGTTTGTACTTATTTCTTCTAATTTACTTTTTCCTTCTTTTGTAAATTCAATGTTTAGATATACCATTGTTCCTGAACTTGTTGCAGAACTTGAATCTGCTCCATACATTACATTGGCTAATTTTATATCACTGTTATCCATTAGAACTTCTTGTGTTTGGCTATCTACTATTTCAAATTTACCTGTTGTTTCTAAATCGCTTACAATACTGTCTGTATTTTCATTTTCAGTAATTTCTACTATTATATCTCCTGTTTCTTCATCTAATTTTGTAATATAGTTTGAAATTCCAAGTTCATTGAATCTTTTTTCTATTATTTCTTTTGATTTTTTATAATTGTCAACTGTTTTTACTTCATCGCTGTTATATGGTGTTTCTTCTTTTGTGTAACCATTTTCAGCTATTTCATCATCTGTTAAATTCTCGCTATCTTCTACAACATTACCTTCAGAATCTTTAACAGTAGTTTCACTTTCGTCACTTACAATTAATCTAACTACTCTGCTTCCTGCTAAATCCATTGCATAAGAATAGTCCTTTACTTGATTTTCCATTCTATTTTGCACTTGTGTGTAAATTCCCCAAAATGCAACCATTGTGATTAATATTATTAATAGTATTATTGTTAGTATTTTAATTTTTTTCATCTTTCCCATTCCTTTCTTAAACACCTTGTCAAAATTATAATTATTTTTCAACCGAAAATTACAATAATTTTGTCCCATTAATAACTAATTCAAACCATATTTTTAGATATTTTGCTGCATATTTACTCATCATCGTTCTATCCATAAATATTTCAAAATAGTCTAATACTGGACATAGTTTTGTATCTATTGTTAAATTTAATATTACTTTTCTTTCTTTTGCATTTAGTTCTAGTTCAGCATTTGTAACTGCATAATTTACTCTATCATGTATGTCAAATGTTGATAAATTAGTGTTTGTAACTCTATTTCTATGAACATCTGATTTGTCTGCTAGTATTAATGCTGCTGATATGTCACTAATTGCTGTTCCTGTGTTTTCATCATGGTTTCCTATTGCCATCATGATTTCTGTTCTTTCTTCTACTGGCATACCCATGTCTTTTAAAATGTTGTATGCTAATATTGCTCCACTATGTGCATGGTCTGTTCTGTTTACACAGTTTCCTATATCATGCATATATCCTGCAATTTTTGCAAGTTCTACTGTTCTTTCTGGATATCCGCAGTTTTTCTAAAATTTCTCCTGCTCTTTCTGATACTATTGCTATATGTCTATGGCTGTGTTCTGTATATCCTAAGCTGTCTAATTGTTTTTGTGCACCTTTTATTAAGGCTTCTACCTCTTCGTTTTTTATAACGTCTTGTAATGTTATCATCTTTTGTCCTCCTTTTGTCTTTTTAGATTTTATATTAAATCTGCAAAAATATCAACTGTTTTTGAAAAAAAACTGGTAACTAACTTTTTTAGTTAGTTACCTCATATAGTAATTACTTTTAAATATGTTTTGATTAGCTTACATTATATAATTCAAATTCATCTATATATTTTCTTATTGTATAGAGTATTTTATTAATACTTTCCCCTGTCCAGTTATTATTGTAAGACAAATTTTGAACGAATAATTTCTCATTTAAAACCAAGTTTATGATATTGGAAACATCACTAATATTACTTATTTTTATATCTGTATCAAAAATTAGAATTTTCATATAATTTAATATTTGTGATTTATTTAAATTTTCCTCTGCAATTAACCAATATAAATCAAATATATCTCTATATCTTGTAGAAAGTGGTCCAAATTTTAATAACGGCATAATCTTTTCAACAAAAATTTGCTCTTTTGGATTAGCTAAAAAACTTATCTTTCCATCAATTATTTTTGTATCAAGTAACAATTTATCTTGTAAAATATCAGCATGTTTATGTACTCCAATATCTAATTTTATGCTATAATTTTTATTATACTGGTCTGAGACTGTAACTGTTAATCTTTTTCCGTGATAATCTTGATGAGTTAGTTCTTCAATTTTATTTTTGTCTATTTCTAATTTAAAACCATCAGTATTATTCAATTTTCCTAATTCTATAAAGATATTTACTATATTATCTGTTGCAATAGACATATTTATTAAATCCATATCTATATCTATCGTTGCTCTACGAATATTATGTGTTAAGTGAAACATTACAACTCCACCTTTTATTGTTATGTTATTACGATATTTAGAATTGTATATTCTATTTATTATGATATCTTGACATACTTTTGAAATCGCATAATTTCTGGTATATCCCTCCTTTATATATTCATCCACACATTCTTGCAGACTATTCATTATATAACCTCCGTTTCAATAGTTCTGATTATATATGAATTATTAAATGATTTTGCATATTTATATACTTTTATAAAGTCTATTTGTTCCTTTATTTTTCTATAACTATTTATAACCTCTTTATATAATTCATATGGTAATTTTGTTTTATATCTAATTAGTTCAATTAACATTCTCTCTTTATCATATATATTTACTTCTGTATCTTCTATTTTCATTTGTGTTAAACCAATATACAAAAATTTTTTTGTTGTAAATATTTGTTTTACTGAATCTTCATTTATAGCATGAGATTTTTTTTCTGTTGCTAAACAGTAGTATTCTGGTATTTTATCTGTTAAGTCATAGTAAAAGAATGCACTATTTAATGTCAATATGGACCTAGGATATTTTTTCATTATAATACTCAAATCACTTGGATATTCTTCATCCGAATAAATACCTCTTGATACTTTAAATATCTCCCTATTTTTTATTTTTTTCTCTATTTGATATCTATTAAAACCTTTTTCTAACAATTCTTTATAATAAAATAACATTTTTATACCCCTTTTTATTATATACATAAATGTAGGCTTTTGTCAAGTTAAAGCCTACATTTATGTCTTTGTTTGTCCATATTCATCTTTAAAATAAATTTTTATATTCTTTCTTCTCCTCTTGCTATAATTAAAAAGTTATATTCTTTCAATTCATTTCCATCTTTTGTATCTTGCATATCTCCATTTTCATTTGTTTCATATTTCCATTGCCATTCAATGGAAACTTCCTTTACTTCTCCTTTCTTTATATTTCCATTTAAAGTCTCACCTAAATCTTCTAGTGTTTCATAATAATTATCTCTTCCTTTTTCATTAAACACTAAATTTTTAGGCTTTTGATTTTTGCTTTGGAATATAATCTGATAATTTAAATTTTCTTGTCCATATAGCTTTATTGAAAATTCTCCTTTTGTTCCTGGATATATTATTCGATTCCAATTTGTTTCATTTGATATGTTTGAAAATAAAGATGTTTCTCTTATTTCAGATTTTTTAGTAGATATTCTAAACACATTATCTGAATTTGAATTATAAATTTGACTATTTTGATTTTCTTCATTTTCTTTATTGTTTTCACCAATGCCTTGTGAAGAATAAAAATTTTTAAAAAATATTATATCATCTTTGAAAAAGTTTAAATTGCTTTTTGATAAAAACCAGATTACTATTATAAGAAGAATTATCAATATAATTATTATTTTTCTCTTTTTGTTTTTATTTTTCGCTTCCATTTAGTTGTTTTCCTTTCTGTTTTGTTCCTTTAATATTGTTTAATTTTTAACCTAAACTTTTCTTTGTTCTGTATGGACCTTTATTTGCACATCTTGAAAAATATCTCTTCCTTGTGCTTTTCCTTTATCATATAGGATTTTTAGTTTGTAATTATCTTCTTGCTTTTCGTCTTTTGATAGTAAAAATTCTTGACTTTTGTTTTCTTCTAAAGGTATTTCTTCATCATTTTTATATAATTTAAAAGTAATACTTTCATCTGTTTTTGTTAATATTTCTATTGTATATAATAAGTCAACCTGTGTGATTTCTTCATTTGTATTATAATTTTTCACTTTAAAATCATATGTGCTTTCTTTATTTGTTGATGTTATTGTTATTTCTGGATTGTTTTCGACTTCTAAAATTGGTTTTGCTATGCCGTGTAGTTGAATTTATTTGTGTTGTACTCATACTTTTTCCCATGCTATATCCAGATATAAAAAGTGAAATTACCATTAATACTATTAATAATAAAACTACTTCTCTTTTTTTGATTTTTCCTTTTGTAACATTTAATTTTATAATTTTATTTTCTTCATTTAACTTTTCAGTTTTCTTAATAAATCATCTCCCCTTTCTAGCTCACTTAATAATGATAAGTTTTAACATAAATTTTAAACTTCCAACTAAAAATTATTGTTATATTTTCTAATGCAAGTTATTCATTATTATTTTCACTTGTTTTGGATGAATAGAGTACTATTTTGAATTTACCAATAATGCTATTTGAATGGATTAAAGTTTCATCTTTAGTATTATTGTTGTCACCTTTTGTATAAAATCCATTTTCATTTTTTTCTATAATTCTGTGTGTTATGATATTGCCATCATCAGCAATATATGCAATTATATCTCCGACTTTATATTCATTTTGTTCTTGGATAATGATGATATCATTTTTTTTAAATACTGGGTTCATACTATCAGACATAACTCTTAGAACCTCTATTCCAAAAGGTTTTATATTCATTTCGCTTGAAAAAAATTGGATATAAATAATCATGAGAACTAATAAAATACTACAAATTAACAACAAATTTCCTAAAAGCCTATGCTTGTGGTAAAACTTGTGTTCCTGAAACGATGACATCAAATTCATAGTTTGTAATTTCTTGTGCATTTTGTGTATCTATTTTGTCATTAGAAGCTACTTCTGTTGGATTACTTCCTGTTTCATAATTCCATTTCCATTTAATATCAAATGTTCTTGATTTGTTTCCATCATCTGCATTGATAGTTCCAGATAAAGCATCTCCTAATTCTAAAACAGAATTATATTCTACCTCCTGATAATAAAATTTTAAATTAGCTGGTTTAGTTGTTTCATCAGAAAATTTAATTTTGTAATCAATCCCTACATCTGAACCTGTTGCATCAACTTTGATTTGAAAATTTCCTTCTGTTCCTGGTGCTATTTTTCCATTTACTAATGTAGAGCTATCATATGTAGAACCTAGAGATATTGTTTGTACTTCTTCTTTTTGTCCATTCACTTTAAAGTCCCATGTTGCAATTTGCGCTGTTCCATCTCCTCTAACTTCTGTTACATATTTTGAATAGGTTTGTCCTCCTACAAATGATAAAATAATTGCTACTAGAATAGCGATAATTATTACTGCTTTCTTTTTCAATAAGCATTCCTCCTTTTTATATTTTAATTTTGATTTTTCTTGAAATGTTTTTCGATCAAAAATTTTGAAAAAAATTATAGAAAAATGAAAATGTTAAACTAATTATAATTCCATATTTTGGAAATGTCAACTATTTTTTACAAATTTTTCTAACTTTTCATCGCAAAATTCGACAAAAAATACCGGTTGACATTCCCATTATTTTACATTATAATATACATATCTCTTCCGAAAATTATATTAATTTAAGGAGGTATACTTATTGAAAACAAAGCTATTTATTATTCTTAGTTTTTTCGTCGTCTTTATAATCCCTTTCTTTTCTTTCTCTTCATTATCTAAATATCAATTTGAAAATTTATTTCTAGTCGCAAAGTTAGAACTTGACAATACCCCACCAGAAATCAAATTAATTAGTTTTAGTAATACTAACTCGCAATACCCAAAGTATGCTAATAAAACACATACAATTACTACTAGAATACAAATAATAGAAGATTATATTTCTCAAATTAATCTTGATTCTAATCATATTAATGTAAAAGTTAATAATGAGATAGTTTCTGTAGATTTTAAAAATATTTCTTGTATTTCTGAAAGTGAACATATTTATGATATCGTTTTTACAAATGTTCCTGGTGATGGAAATTTAAGTATAACTTTTTTAGAAGGAACTGCTATTGATACATCTATGCAAAATAATGTAGAAAAAACATTTTATTCTAATATTTTAATTGACAATACTGCTCCAGTTACTATTTTTTCTGAAGAGTTGGTCGCTGATAATTATTCAAAAGGTACTATTACTGTTAATGAAGGGGTACAACCTGTGAATGGTTGGGATATTTCTTCAGATAATATGATTTTATCTCGTAATTTTTCTAATCCTATTGAATATGAATTACCAATTAAAGATTTTGCTCAAAATCCAGCTTCGGCACTGGTATCCATAAAAAAAGCTAGTAATATTATTTTGGAATATAGTGCATATGATGCAGGTACTAATGATACATATGTAGTTACTGCTGGAAATATTGCTGGAGAGCAAGTAATAACTTCTGGTAGCATTTGTAAGACAGAGGCATTATTTATTAAAACTGCTGGTAATATTGATTCTTCTTCTTTAAAAGGTAGAGCTTTTCTTTATACATATCATGGTGAGGGCTCATCTAATAATTGTAAATTAACAGAATATAGGTATTACTATGGCTACAATCCACAGAACTCTTGGAGAACTGTGAATAAGGACTATAGATCATATATTACTCTTACTGGTCCTGCTTTTACTGAATTTGGTGGGACTGGTGTTAATTATTCATTTAAAAATACTCCTAATCCAATACCAGAAGAAATTGCAAAACAATACCTTTTTGGGCTTTCAGGAATTGCTTTGTCATTAGATGATTATTCTGAATATTCTATTGTTTATCAAATTTATGTTTTAGGCGTAGGTTGGCTTCCTTGTAAATATAATGGTGAAGAAACTATGTATAGTTTTGATAAACCTTTTTCTGCAATTCGTATAAATATTGTTCCTAATTCTCAAAGACAATATTTGATTGATTATTGGAATGCTGACAACTAATGTATTGTTATATTTAACTATGGCTTGTTATACTAATGCTTACCTATTTACTCCAATGATTCCTCCGAGCATTCCAAATATCATTCCTACTACTATCATAATTATACTTTGCAAATTCAAGCTAAATCTCCAGTTTAAAATACTTGAAATCAAGTATATTATGACCATATAGATGATTCCAACCAAAGCTCCATTTAGTAGTCCGTTTTTCTTAATTTTATTGTTTCCTATTGAACTTCCAATTAATATGCTTATTGCAGTTGCTGTTATTATAACTGGGCTTATGACATTTTCGCTTATGTTAGAAAATGTTAAAACTACTGAAAATATGAGCAATAGTATTAGTGTGATTGCAAATGCTATTCCTATTCCTTTGAATATATTAACTAAAAAGTTATTTTCTGCAATTTGATGTACTTCCATATTATCCTTCCTTGTATAATGTATTTAGGTTTTTGATATAGGATTTACCTATAAACCTTTTGTATAAATTATTAATATTATATTTTTAATACATTTTATTCCCAATGAAAAAAAATAGAACTTTAATTGATTTAAAGCTCTATTTTTTCTATGTTTTCTAAAATTTTAGCTATTATTTCTTCTCTTTTAAATTCTTTTTTAAATTCATGTTTTAAAGAAGTTGCAATTTCCTTAAGTTTCATTTCTTTACTATCATAATTCACAAAATTATCTTCATTAACATTAAAGCCAAAACTGATTAATATATACTGAATTTCTTCTCCTAAAGTATTAATTTGAGTTAAAATTCCACATATTTTCTTTCCATTCAACATTAAATCATTTGGTAGTTTTATCTCTAAAGTATATCCATATAAGTCATATATAGTTTTTTGAATTGCTTTTGCTACTTCTATTGGCAAATCTTTTAAATCTTTTGCCTTCTTATCAGTATTTAAAATTATTGTCAAAGCAATGTTTTTGCCTTTGCCTGTATACCATTGCCTCCCTTTAGTCCCTATTCCATCTGTTTGTATTTCTGCTATTATTACTTTTCCGTCATTTTCTCTACTTTTTTCTTTTTCAGCAATTCTTTGTGCATATTTATGTGTTGAATCAATTTGCTCATAATATTCTATCTTTTTTCCTATCCTATTTGTTTTCGCATTTCTTATTTCTCCAATATTCATCTTTCTACCTTTCTTCGGGATTAGGGGGACGGTCCTAAAAATCCCGTTATTTAGGGACTATGGGGACGGACCTTCTCATGTTAAAATTTATCTAAATAATATTATATCATAATTTATGCAGTTTCGAATGTGAACGAAATTATATCAGAAATTCTTAAATCATAAAATGGGAGAATCTCAAACTCGCTTTGAGAGGGGCCTATTTTATGATATTAGAATTTGTATATAATGTAGTGTTAACCGAGAAACAAATAAATTATGATTATAATATTGTAAATTATTTTTTAAGGTCCGTCCCTCATTCCCTGTTTTCAGGGATTTTTAGGACCGTCCCCTAATCCCTATTCTACGCTTTTCAAACTTTCTATCATATCTATTTTTTTCAATGCAAAATATGTGAAAATGTTTACTATTACTGTAAAAACTACTGTTATCAAAATAGCATATAAGTAGCTCATTGGATGAATAATCTTACTAAATCTAAGCATTTCAATTTCGCAAGTACCAATAATAAAGTAATTCAAGAAATATCCTCCGACTAATCCTAAAGCTATTCCGATTAATGTTAGCAAAATAGTTTCTCTAGTTACATATGTATATACTTCTTTATCATAAAATCCTAATACTTTTATTGTTGCAAGCTCTCTAATTCTTTCACTTATATTTACATTTGATAAATTGTATAAAACTGCAAATGCAAGTAATCCTGCTGAAACTATTAGTACTACTACAACATAATTTAGAGATTCCATTGTGGTATTCATTACTTCTTCTACATCTGAATTTCTTGTAATTGATGAAACTTCATTTTGGTTCATAATTTCTGTTGCTAAATTTTCTTCTTGTTCTTCATCCATATCTACATTTCTTGTTAATATTGCATTTGTTTCATATGGCTTTCCATATAGTTCTTCATATGTTTCACTTGTCATGTATGCATAATGATACACATAGTTTTCTGTTATATTTGAAATCACAATTTGTTTTTCATCTTCGCCATTTTTTAAAGTTATTGTATCTCCCTGTTTTGCTCCTATTAACTCTGCTAATTTATCTGTGATAACTATTTGACCTTTTTGTAATTCAATTTTTTCTTCAGTATTAATATCTATTAAACTTATCATTTTTTCTAGTTCATTTTGGTCTTTTGGTACTATTATCTGTACATCTTCTTCATTTTCACCATTGATAGCTGTTCTTGTTAGCATTGTTGTTTCAATTGTTTCTTCTATTTCGTCTTTTTGGTTTAATTCATTTATAAGTTCATTTTTTTGTGTTTCATTTAATCCTTCTTTTAGATTAATTTGCATATCATATTTAAATATTTTTTCATATTGATTTGGCATTAGAACTCCTATTGAGTCTTTTAGTCCAAATCCTGCTAAGATTAATGATGTACATCCAAATATTCCTATTATTGTCATCATAAATCTCTTTTTGTATCTAAATATGTTTCTGATTGTTACTTTTTGGCTGAAACTTAATCTTTTCCATATAAAGTTTACTCTTTCAAGTAATACTCTTTTTCCTATTTTTGGAGCTTTTGGTCTCATTAGGGTTGCTGGCTGTTGTCTTAATTCTTTTATACATGAATAAACTGTTGCTCCTATTATGCATACACTAATTAATATTAGTCCTGCTCCGCCATATTCCCAGTTAAAGCTGACTATGAATTCTGGCACCTGATACATAACTTCATACATATGCCATATAAGTGATGGAATTAATATAAATCCTACTGCCATTCCTAATAGTCCACCAATTATACATGCAAGGCTTGAATATAACATATATTTTCCTGCAATTTGTATTTTGTTATATCCTAACGCTTTTAAAGTTCCTATTTGTGTTCTTTGTTCCTCTACCATTCTTGTCATTGATGTTAGTGAAATTAATACTGCTACAAGGAAAAATACTATTGGGAATACTTGACCTATATTGTATACACTTTCTTTATCTTGTGTAAAACTTGCATATCCAGAATTTGCATATCTATCTAAAATGTACCATTCAGGATTTTCTATTTCTGATATTTCTTGTCTTGCATCAATTAATTCTTTTTCCGCATCTTGTAACTGTTGCTCTACATCTTGTTTTTGTGTTTCTAGCTCTTGTTCTCCTTGTTGTAATTCTACTTTTGCTTGTTCTACTTGTTCTTTTGCATCTTCTAATTGTGCATATGTGCTACTTTTTTGCTGATTTAATTTTCTTTCTTGTGATGACAACTGATTTTTTGCAGTTTGTAGTTGATTTTTTGCTTGTGCAATTTCTGTATTTGCTTGATTAATTCCTTGCTCAATTTGTGTTATTCCTGAAGTTAATGATGCAATTGTAGTATTTAGTGTTTGTATTTGACTTTCTAATTGTTGTTTTTGTTGTTCTAATTCTTTTCTTGTTTGGTCATCTAATTCTTCATTTTGAAGCCTAGATACAATTGAATTATATGTATTTTGTAATGTTGTTAATTGGCTATTTAGAGAATCTCTTTGTCCTGCTAGACTTTGTTTTTGTGTTTCTAATTCTGAAATTTTGCTATTTGCCTCTTGTTCTTTTGTTTGTAATGTTTTTTCATTGGCTTGAATTTCTTGTTTTGCAGAAGCAATCTGTTTTTCTGCATTTGCAAATTCAGAGTCTGCTTTTTCTTCATTTTCTTTTATTTCAGCTTCTGAGCTTTCAATTTCTGCTTTTCCGTCATCAATCTTTTTTTGTGCTTCTGCTATTTGTTCATCTGCTTCTTGTTTTTTCTCATTAAATTCTGCTTCTGCATCATTTAATTTATCTGTTGCCTTTTGCACTAATTCATCATGTCTTGCTGTTTCTCTTTCTTCTTTTATATCTTCAATTTTATTTTTTACTTCTTCTACACAATCTTCATATTTTGAACTTGCTGTTTCATATTTTTCTGCATTTTTTAATGTTACATATATATTTGTGTATGTATCTTTTGCTTGAATATTATCTTTTGAAATGTAGATAAAATAATCTATTTTTCCGTCTCCTAAACTACTGCTTCCTCTTTCATTTGAAATATATAGCGGACTTTTTACATTTCCAACTATTTTTAGTTCTTTATTGTATAGATATTCAATTGCTTCGCCTTCATCATTTTGTGTATTTTCTATTTCGACTGTTATTGTATCTCCAATCGCTTTATTATTTTGCGTTAAGAAATTTTCTTCAACTACACATTCATTACTGTTTTGTGGCAACTCTCCTTCAACTAATAATGGCTGATTTAGTTCATCTACACATAAAACTTTTGTTATAATCTCTTTGTTTTCTAATTCGACTATTCCATCTGTTTCATATGTTCCTTCTACAATATCAACTCCATCAATTTGTTTTATACTATTAATGTCATCTTCTGTTAATCCAAGTGTTGATAGTACTTGTATATCATACATCTTTTGTTGTTTATAATAGGTGTCTATTGTGTTGACCATATCTGGAGAAGTAGCCCTTATTCCAGCAAAAAAGCCTACTCCTAAAAACGCCATTAATAAAAGAGATAAAAATCTTTTATATGTATTTTTTATTTCTTTTATACTGTCTTTAATTAAGGCCTTTTTCACTTTCGCCACCTCCTTTTTGTCCTTTTAGGGACGTTTCTGATTGAGACATTTTGTCTCATTTGGGACAGATATTAATATTTATTTTGAAGATATGTCCCAAAATGGACATTTTGTCTTATAGAGAAACGTCCCCAATGAGACATCACCATTCAATTTCTTCTATTGGTAATGGTTTTTCATTGTATTCTACTTTTTGTACTGTTCCGTTTTTAAAATGTATTACTTTATGTGCCATTGGTGCTATTGCACTGTTATGTGTTATTATTATTACTGTCATGTTTTCTTTTCTACTTGTATCTTGTAGTAGTTTTAATATTTGTTTTCCTGTTTTATAATCTAATGCTCCTGTTGGTTCATCACATAATAGCAATTTTGGATTTTTTGCTATTGCTCTTGCGATTGCTACTCTTTGTTGTTCTCCTCCTGATAGTTGTGAAGGGAAATTTTTCATTCTGTCTTTTAATCCTACTTTTTCTAATACTTCTTCTACATCTAGTGAATCTTTACAAATTTGTGTTGCTAATTCAACATTTTCTTTTGCTGTTAAGTTTTGAACTAAATTATAAAATTGAAATACAAATCCTATGTCTTCTCTTCTATATTGAATTAATTGTTTATTTTTTAGTCTTGTTACATCTTTACCATCAACTATTACTTTTCCTGATGTTGCTGAATCCATTCCTCCTAAGATATTTAAGGCTGTTGTTTTTCCTGCTCCTGATGGTCCAACTATTACTACTAATTCTCCTTTTTCTATTTCAAAGTTTGTGTTGTTTAGTGCATTTATTGTTATTTCTCCCATTGTGTATTGTTTGCACACATTTTTGAATTCTATATATGACATGGAATCACTTCCTATTCTTCTTAGATATTTTTATTCTTTACTTATTTTTTTATATCACATTTTTTTGTTTTTTTATAGTCTTTTTTGGAAATTTTTAAGAATTAAATTAAAGTTTTCATTTTTGAAAATTAATAAATCTTTTTCATATAATTTTATTGTTTTTATATTTAATCTATGTTATATTTGGATAAATTAAATTATGAGGAGGTTCACTATATGAACAGACAAAATCGTCGTCATCCAACACATCCACTTCTTCCTGTCTTGTATCCTTCTAAAAAACGGATTGTAGATGGTCCTTCCCAAAAGGCTTCTACCGCTTCTAAAAGGAAGAGACATCATTCAAGAAGAAAAGGAAGTTAGAACCTCAAAAGGCTCTACTGTTATGGTAGAGCTTTTGTTAATTATAGACTATATCTATTTGGTTATTTTCATAAAATTTTTCCTATCTTTCTTAGTTATAAATTTTAATCAGCCATTTTTTGATGAGTAAAATCCCCATCGTCATAAATAATTCCTTTTTTAATATTTTTAATTACATTTCTATTGCGTATAGTAATATTTTCAGGTAATTCTTCAAATTTAAACCATTTTAAATCATCACATTTGTCTGGCTCCAATATTTTTGGTTCTCCTACATATTTGTCAGTTGTGAAAAACACGTTTATATAATCTTCTTTATATGGATGAATAACTGAAACTATCCTTAAATCATCTTCTTTTATATCTAAATTTATTTCTTCTTTAGCTTCTCTTGCTAATGCCATTGATAAAGATTCACCTTTTTCAAGATGTCCACTACAAGCCATATCATATTGACCATCCATATATCCTGTATTGCATCTTCTTTGAAGTAAAATTTCTGTTTGGCCGTTTACTTTTCTTGTTAATATTAAGAAAACTGCTACTTTAGTTTCATATCTTTCTTTCATTATCATATCCTCCAAAATAAATTTTTATTTATCCATAAATTTCTTTCCACTTTTCCAAGCAGTTCCAACTTTTTTGCCTATCTCATAATATCCATTTTGAAATTGGTCAAATACAAAAGCATTTAATTTAGTAGGGGCAACTTTTCCATTTTCATCCAAAACCTTTTCATCAGCTACAACATTCACTATTTCTCCTAATATTCTAAATCCATAAGTCTCACTTTGAAGCTCTACTACTTTACATTCTAAAGTTAAAGGATATTCTTCAATTATTGGAGCATCTACTCTTGAACTTTTTACTGCATGCATTCCTGTTCTTTCAAATTTATCCTCCATATTATTTCCTGATGCTGTTCCGAAAAAATCTGATTCTTCTAAGTGGTCTACATCAGCAATACTTAATGTGAAAGCTCCTCTTTCTTTTATATTTTTAGCTGTTTTATGTCCTTCACTTATATTTAATGCCACCATATTGTTTGAACAAATTCCTCCCCAAGCCATATTCATAACATCTACCTTATCATTTTCTCCATATGTTGCAATCATTAATACTGGCATTGGAAATACATAAGGTTTTACTCCTAAATCTTTTTTCATAACAATTCCTCCTCTACTTATTTTACATCTATATATTATCACTTTTTATTTATTTTTACAAATACAAGTTTTTTAAGAATATTCTAATATTATCTTGATATTTTGTGTTATATTATAGAAAAATTTTGTAAATAATTGTTTTTTATATACTGGCATAAAAAGAAAAAGTAAACCTTAGTTTTCAAGTTTACTTTTTCTTTTTGGCTGGGCTGGCTAGATTCGAACTAGCGCATGCCAGAGTCAAAGTCTGGTGCCTTACCGCTTGGCTACAGCCCAATATAAAATTATAAAGCTGGGGTGGAAGATGGGACTCGAACCCACGGTCTCCAGTGCCACAAACTGGCGCGTTAACCAACTACGCTACATCCAC